>JBBRDK010000026.1:0-40640 GCA_038203955.1 Thermoanaerobaculia bacterium
GCGGGCCGGCGACATCGATCCGGCGTGGCTCGAGGGCGTCCGGGTCTTCGGGCTCACCGCGAGCGCGTCCGCTCCGGAGGTTCTCGTCCAGGAGGTCGTCGAACAGGCGCGCCGGATGTTCGACGTCGCGGAGGTCCGCGACTTCGAGACGGTCCGCGAAGACGTCACGTTCTCTTTGCCCCCCGAGCTGAAGACGCTCCTGCCCACCCGGCCGGGCGGTTCCCCCCCTACGGCGGGAGGTCCCCCTTTCGGAGCGGACGTGCCGCCATCCTCTGAGTCGGCGGCGCCGCAGGACAGAGATTCCGAGCGGGAGGCTCTGCCCCCCGAGTTCGAATCCGGATCGCCGGCGGTGTCCTCCCGCGTGCGGCCGTTACTCCTCGCGGCGGGGATCGCCCTGGCCGTGGCGGTCTTCTCGAGAATCGGCTGGCGGGACATCGCCGCGCACGTGGGACGCGTCGGGCCGTGGTTCGCGTTCCTGGTCGCAATCTACGGGCTCTCCCAGGCCGCCTTCGTCCAGGGCTGGCGCAGCGTGTTCGACCCGCCTCTCCCGATCGCGCAGTTTCCGAAGATCTTCGGCCTCTATCTCTCCGGATACGCGGCCAACTCGATCGCCCCCGGCAACGTCGCCGGCGAGCCGCTCAAGATGCACCTCCTGAGAGGCGCGACGGGAGGCGAAGGCGCCGTCGCGTCGGTCACGCTTCACAAACACGCGGATGTCATGGCCCAGTGGATCTTCGTCGCCGCCGGCGTGGTCGCCGCGCTGGCGCAGTTCCCTCTCCCGCGTGCCGCGCAAATCGCGGCCGTCGCCTCCACCGCCGGCCTCGGCGCGCTCCTCGTGCTCATGACCTGGGCGCTCGGCCGGGGGGCGTATTCGCCGATCGTCCAGCGCGTTTCCCGATGGAAGCCGCTGGCGCACCGGCTCGACAGCCTCCGCGGGTCCGCCGGGAACGTCGACGAGAAAATCTCCCGCTTCTACGCGGAGCGTCCGGGACGTTTCGCGGCTGCGGTCGCGTGGTGTTTTGCGGGATGGTGCGGCGGGCTCCTCGAGACCTGGATCCTCCTGCGTCTCCTCGCGCCCGGCGCCGGATGGGCTGCCGCGATCGCCGTCGAGTCGCTCGCCATGACGCTCAACAACCTCTTCCTGTTCATCCCCGGCCGCGTCGGGAGCGCGGAGGGCGTTCGGGTGGGCGTCTTTCTGCTCCTGGGATTGCCCGCGCCCGCGGGGGCGGCCTACGGACTCCTGCGGCGCGCTCGCGAGATCGCCTGGACGGTTCCCGGCCTCGTTCTTCTCGCCAGGCCCGCGCGAGCGCTGCAGGCCACGGGCGGCTCGCGCTTGCGGTCGCTGGTTCCCGGCGAGGAAGGACGATGACCCCGCTGCCGGGGGGACGGCCCGAAGCCCTCCTGTTCGACTTCGGCGGAACTCTCGACGCCGATGGCGTTTCCTGGAAGGAGCGCTTCTACCGCATCTGGCGCGAAGACGTGGGTGAGCTCGACCGCGAGACGTTCGATCCCGCCTTCTACGACGCGACCGACGCGTTGGTCGGGGCGGTTCCGACGACGTTCCCGCTCTCCGCCACGGTCGAGCGCATCGCCGACGGCGTCGCTGCGCGCCTCGGAGCCGGCGAAGGCGCGCCGGCGAAGCGCGCGGCCACGCGCTTCACGCGGGAGACCCTCGCTACGCTCGACAGCCGGATCGCCTGGCTCTCGGGGCTTGCCGCCCGCTATCGCCTGGCGATCGTGTCGAACTTCTACGGCAATCTCGGCGCCGTCTGCGCCGAGTCCGGCGTCGCGCCGCACTTCTCCGCGGCGATCGACTCGACCGCGGTCGGATGCACGAAGCCGGGGCCCGCCATCTTCCGGGCGGCGCTCGACGCGCTCCACGCCTCGCCCGAGTCCGCCGTCTTCATCGGCGATTCCGTCCCCCGCGACATGACCGGGGCGCGCGCGATCGGAATGCGGCACGTCCTTCTCCGCCCGGCCGGCGTGGACGGCGCGCCGCCGTGCTGCTGTCCCGAAGACCGGATCATCCGGCGGCTCGAGGACCTTTCGGAGATGCTGGCGTGAGCGCGGGCGGCGCGCGGTCTCCGGTCCGGGAGGGCGCGCCCGTGCACGGCATCGCCGGAGGAGGCGTTCTCGCCGCCGGGCAGGGAAGCCGGCTGCGGGGCGACGGGTTCGTGTCCGCGAAACCGCTCGTCCCCGTCGGGGGCGTGCCCCTGGTCGAGCATGCGATCGAGAGCTTCCTCGCCGCTCGAATCGCCCCTCTCGCGATCATCTTCAACGAGTCGGAAGCCGACTGTGTCCGGTTCGTCCGGGAGCGATTCCCCGCGGTCGATCTCGACGTCGCCGTGCGCACGACGGCTTCGACCCTCGAGAGCTTCCGGGAAATCTCCGCGCGCCTGCCCGGCGGGCGCATTCTCGTGGCGACCGTGGACGCGTGGTGCCCGCGCGAGGAGTTCGTCCGCTTCGCGGTCGAGGCCGCCTCGCTTCCGGAGGAGGAGACCGTCGTGGCGGTCACGGGCCCGGCGGACGATGAGCGTCCTCTCCGGGTGCGGCGGGAGGGGACCGAAGGCCGCGTCGTCGAGATCGGCGGAGAGACGGGGGACGGCGTCACGGCCGGGATCTTTCTCTTCTCCTCGCGCGCCCGCCGCCTCGAGGCTCCCCCCGGCCTCGAGCGGCTCCGGGATTTTCTCCGGTGGCTCGTCTCAAGCGGCGAGCCCGTCCGGGCGATTTCCGTCCGCGACGTGATCGACGTGGACCGCGGCAGCGACGTCCGGCTGGCGGACGCGCTCGCGGGGCGATCGGTCGCCCGGGCCGGCGGATGAGCGAGCGCGCTCCGGCCGGCAGGTTCCCCGCCTGGGGGATCTTCCGCGAGACCGAGCACTCGCCCGGGCGCGAGACCGACGACGCTCTCGTTCTGCGCGCCGTCGCCGCCCGTCTGGAGGAGGACGGCTTCTCCGTCTCCTTGAAGACGAGCGCGGAGGCGTCGGCCGGCGAGGCGCACCCGCCGCCCTTTCTCTTCGTCATGTGCCAGCGCCCGGAGATTCTCTCGACCCTCGAGCGCTGGGAGAGGCGGGGCGCATTCGTCGTCAACCGGCCCGACGCCGTTCGCAATACGAACCGTCATCGCACGGCGTCGCTCTTCGCCCGCGACGGGATTCCGTTTCCGCCGAGCGTCCTCGTGTCGACCTCCGACGCAGAGCCGATCGGGCCGTCGGGCTCAACGGACCTTTCGGGATGCTGGATCAAACGCGGCGACGCTCACAAGACCCAGGCGAGCGACGTGACCCGCGCCCGGGACCGCGAGGACGGCCTCGCGGCGTTGCGCGACCTCGCTCGCCGCGGGATCCCGCGCGCGCTTCTGCAGGAGCACGTGCCGGGAGACCTCGTCAAGTTCTACGGCTTAGGCTCGGCCGCGCCGCATCCTTCGACCGGAGAGGCCGGTTGGTTCGAGTGGTTCTACCACCGGGACCAGGTGCTCGCGCGCCATCCCTTCGACGTCGATCGTCTCGCCGCCGCAGCCCGTCGGGCCGCCGGCGCTCTCGGGCTCGAAGTCTGGGGCGGCGATGCGGTCGTCGGTAGCGACGGGATCCCGATCCTGATCGACCTGAACGCCTGGCCGAGCTTCGCCCTGTATCGCGACATCGCCTCCGTCCGGATCGCCTCGTGGGTCGCGTCGCGCTTTCGCCAGGCCGCATCCGAACGAGGAAGGCGCGCGACGGAGAGGGCTCCGTCGCCGGCCGTTTCCGAGGCGTGAGGCCGAGACCCGAAAGGCGATCGTGACTCCTCGAGCCGGCAGCGTCCTCTGGGTCTCGTCTCCCGCGACGCTTGACGTTTCGCCGGAGACCCCGGTGCTCGGCGTTCCGCTCGCCCGCCGGGTCGCTGTCGTCGCGGAGCGGGCGGGCTTCTCGCGCATCCTGTTTGCGGACGCGCCGGGACTCCCGGCGGCCCTCGCGGGAACGGCCGCCGAACGCGTCGGCCGCGGCGCACCCGCGACTCCGACGGGCGGCCCGGCCCGGCTCGTGATTCTGCGGTTCGGCGTCCTTCCCACGGCGGCGTTTCTGCGCGCCCTGCTCGCGGCGCCACGCGGGCCCGACGGCGCGGGCGTCGCTTCAGACGACGTCGCGGCCGCCGTCTCCGTCTACGATGTCCCGCGGGCGGATGAGGCCGTGGACCTTCTAACCCGATCGAGCGGCGCCGGAGGCCCCGCCCGCGGGGTTCCGCACGCCTCTCCCGTCGCGTGGAGGGAGGTCCCCGGCTCCGCGGACCTGATTGAGCTGTCGAGCCGCGCGGGCCTTCCCGCCGTCGAGACCCGGCTGCTGCAGAGTCTCATCAAGGACACGGAGGGATTCTTCTCGCGTCACTTCAACCGCCGGATCTCCCTCGCCGTCACGCGGAGGCTCGCGTCGACTCCGATGACGCCGAACCTCATGACCGGGATGTCGGTCGCGGTCGGTCTCACGGGCGCCGGATTCTTCGTCTCGGGGCAGGCGAAGCTTCAATTCGCGGGCGCGCTCCTCTTTCTGCTCCACTCGATCTTAGACGGCTGCGACGGAGAGCTAGCCCGGTTGAAATTTCAGGAGTCCCGCCTGGGAGGCGTGCTCGATTTCTGGGGAGACAACGTCGTCCACTGCGCGGTCTTCGCGTGCCTCGCGGCGGGATGGAGCCGCGACGCGGCGGACGCCCGTCCCCTCGTGGCGGGAGCGATGGCGATCGCGGGGACACTTCTCTCGGCGGGTTTCGTCGCGCGCTACGCGATGGGGACCGGGGCGGACCGGCCGCAGTTCACTTCCGTGACGCGCCGCGCGCAGAGCCGGCTCTCGCGTTTCGCCGACATGCTCGCCCGCCGCGACTTCATCTACCTGGTCGTCCTCCTCTCCGCGTTCGGGAAGGCGCGCTGGTTTCTGGCGATGGCCGCGATCGGCGCTCCCCTGTTCTTTCTCGCGCTTCTCACGATCGAGGCGTCCGGCCGGCGCCTCGGAAGGGATCTCCCATGACCGACGGACCGTCTTTCTATCCGGATCTGAAAAGGGACATCGCGCCGGCAAAGGGAAAGCTCGGCGTCCTTCTTCCGGGCCTGGGCGCGGTCTCGACGACGCTGATCGCCGGCGTGCGCCTCATCGAAAAAGGCCTCGCCCGCCCGATCGGCTCGATCACCCAGATGCAGCGCATCCGCCTCGGAAAGCGCACGAACCCCCGCTCCGTGCCCATCGGAGACCTCGTTCCGCTCGCGGCTCTTTCGGACCTCGTCTTCGGCGCGTGGGACATCTTCCCGGACAACGCGTGGGAATCCGCGCTCGCCGCCGGCGTGCTTCCCGCGGAGATGCTCGAGAAAGTCCGGCAGGATCTCGAAGCGGTCGCGCCGTGGCCGGCGGTTTTCGATCGGGAGTGGGTGCGGCGGCTGGACGGGCCGCACGTCAAGTCGGCTCCGACGAAGCGTCACCTCGCCGATGCCCTGATGCGCGACATCGACGATTTCCGGACGGCCAACGGCCTGACGCGGTGCGTGGCGCTCTGGTGCGGCTCGACGGAGGTCTACGCGAAGCCGGCCGCGGTGCACGAGAGTGTCGCCTCGTTCGAGAGGGGGCTCGAGCGAAACGCCGCCGAGATCTCGCCGTCGATGATCTACGCCTACGCCGCCATCTCCTCCGGCGTCCCGTTTGGCAACGGCGCGCCGAATCTCTGCGTCGACATCCCGGCTATGACGGAGCTCGCCCTCGAGAAGGGCGTTCCCGTCGCGGGGAAGGACTTCAAGACGGGCCAGACGCTGATGAAGACCATCATCGCTCCGGGCCTGAAGGCGCGCATGCTGGGATTGAGCGGGTGGTTCTCGACGAACATTCTCGGGAACCGCGACGGCGAGGTGCTGGACGATCCCGGGTCGTTCCGCACCAAAGAGGTCAGCAAGACGTCCGTTTTGGACGCGATCCTCCAGCCAGACATGTACGCCGAGCTATACGGAAATTACTTTCACAAAGTGCGGATCGAGTACTACCCGCCGCGGGGCGATGCCAAGGAGGGTTGGGACAACATCGACATCGTCGGCTGGCTCGGTCTGCCCATGCAGATCAAGGTGAACTTTCTCTGCCGCGACTCGATCCTCGCCGCCCCCGTAGCGCTCGACCTCATTCTCTTCCTCGACCTCGCGCAGCGCGCCGGCCTCGCCGGAATCCAGGAGTGGCTCTCCTTCTACTTCAAGTCACCGATGTCCCGGCCCGACTTGAAGCCGGAGCACGATCTGTTCATCCAACACCTGAAGCTGTCGAACACGCTTCGCATCCTCGTTGGGGAGGAAGTCCTGAACCATTCCGGTCTCGATTATTACGAGGGCGGCGCAACGGTCGAGGATCTCTCCGCGCGGCGGCGCACGGGCGGCGAGTGAAGCGTTCGCCGTCGCTCCCGTGAACGGGACGTCCCCGGGAGGAAGGCCGCTGCGGGTGGCGATCGCGGCGGCGGTCGCCGCCGTCGCCCTCGTGCTGGCCGTCGTGGCTTTTCGCAGGCCCTCGGGCGCCGCGGTCGCGACCGCCCTGGCCTCGCGGCGCGCCCTGGCCGTTCCGATCCTCTCCGACGGGACTCTCGAGCCGCCTCCGGGGGGCGAACTCCGATCGCCGGACGCCGCCACGGTGGCGGCGATCCTGGTCAAGGACGGCGACCGCGTCCATCGCTCTCAGGAGATCGTGCGGCTGGAGAACCCCGAGCTCTCGGTGTCGGCGGGCTCGGCTCGCGCGACGGCGCTGGAGCTGGCGGCGGATCGGGTCCGCGCGGAGGGGGACGTCACGGAGGCGAAGCGGCAGGCGGATCACCTGCGCCGCGTCGCGGAGTCCAACCGCCGGCTCCTGGCGCAGTCCGCGATCGCGGCGGCGGCCGTCGAGGACTCGGAGCTCGCCGCGCGGCAGGCCGAGGACCGCCTCGGGATCGCGCAGGCGCGCCTCGCGTCGCTCTCTGGAGGGGCGCGCGGGCCCTCGCGCATCGGGATCGCGGACGCGTCCGCGAGGGAGCTCGAGCGGCGGGCGGCGGGCCTCTCCGTGCGGGCGGCGTCGGACGGCGTCGTCTACGGCTTGCCCCGCAAGACGGGGGAGCCGGTGGCCGCGGGCCAGGTCGTCGCGAGCATCGCCGACCCGCAGCACATCCGCGTGCGGGCGCGGGTCGACGAGCCCGATCTCCCGCGGATCGCCGCCGGGCAGCGGCTGATCGTGACGTTCGATGGCCTCCCGGACCGCCGCTGGGACGGCCGTGTCCTCGAGGTGCCTTCAGGGGTCCGCGAGTTCGGCGGACGCCAGGTCGGCGAGGTGGTCGGCGAGGTCTCCGATCCGAAGCTCTCGTTGCCCCCGAACGCGTCCGTCAACGTCCAGATCGTCGTCGGCGAGAGAGCGTCGGCGCTCGTGATTCCCCGCGCGGCCCTCCTGCGGGAAGGAGATCGCCGCTTCGTCTACCTCCTGGAGAATGGAAGGGCGAAGATGCGAGACGTCTCCGTGGGCCTCGTCGGGTTGAACGAAGTCGAGATCACCCGCGGGCTGGCGGAGGGCAACGTGGTGATCCTGCCCGGAGGCGAGCCGCTGTCCGACGGCGCTCCCGTCTCCCGCCGGCCGCGTTCCTAAACCGACGATGCTCACCGGAGAGACGTTCGACACGGCCCTTCAGCGCTTCCGCACGCATCCCGTGCAGACCGCACTGACGCTCGCCGGGTTGATCGTCGGCACGTCGGCCATCATCGTGATCGTCGCGCTCGGGCTGACCGGGCGCCGGTTCGTCATGGCCCAGATCGAGGGCGTGGGATCGCACCTCGTCTGGGCGAGCTATCAGGGCACCGTGACGTCCGGAGTGTCCCGGAGCCTCGACGATCAGATCACCGACGCCGACGTCCGCGTGGTCAGCGCCCGGGACGACCTCTTCTCCGGAGTGACGCCTCTGGTCGTCCTGCACGGCAACGTCTCGGTTCAGTCACGGTCCGCCGACGTCTCCGTGCTCGGCGTCCTGCCCAACTACGCCGCCGTGCGCAAGAACCTCCGGATCCTGCGCGGCCGGTTCCTCGACGAAGACGACGTGACGTCGCGGGCGCGCGTCTGCGTCGTCAGCCATCCGCTCTATCAGGACCTGTTCGGGAGCGACGACGGCGCCGAAAAGAGCATTCGCACGCTCGGCACCTCCTTCCGGGTGGTCGGAGAGTTCGACAAGCCCGTGGACACGATGGGTCAGGGGGAAGTCACCAACTACTCCATCTTCATCCCCACGACGGTCGCCTGGTTTTTCACTCCCACGCGGCGCGTCGACACGATCTTCGCGGAAGTCCGGGAGTTTTCCCTGATCCCCGCCGCCGCGGCGGCGCTCGAGGAGATCCTTCGCGACCGCCATCACCGAGGTTCCGTCTTCAAGGTGAAAACCATGACCACCGTGATTCGCGTGGCGAGGACGATCTCCTTCGGCCTGATCGCGGCGTTCATCGTCGCGGCCGCGGTTTCGGTGGTGGTTGGGGGCGTGGGGATCATGAACATCCTTCTCGCGTCCGTCGAGCAGCGAACCCGCGAGATCGGCGTCCGGATGTCCGTCGGAGCGAGGCGGCGCGACATCCTGCGGCAGTTTCTGCTGGAGGCGCTCCTCCTGGGCGCGATCGGCTCGTTCCTGGGCGTGATCGTGGGTCTGGGGCTGCCCTTGCTCGCCCGCCTCCTGGTGCACGGCGTGGAGGTCGAAATCTCAGCGCTGTCGGCGGTCTTCGCGTTCGTCTTCTCCTGCGGGGTGACGCTGATCTTCGGCGTCCTGCCTGCGTACCGGGCCTCGAGTCTGAATCCGACGGAGGCGCTCCGCCATGAATGACCGCGCGATGTTTCGGTGGGTCTCGCCCCTGTTGGCGCTGCTCCTCTTCCTGACGCGGCAGCCGGCCGCGGCCGCGGAGTCCTCCCGGCCTCCGCTCACGCTGCGCGCCGCGATCGCGGGCGCGCTCGCGAAGGCGCCCGACGCGGCCGTGGCCCGCGCCGATGCGGACGAGGCCGCGGCCTCCGCGCGGCTCGCCGAGGCGGGGTTCCTCCCCGAGGCCTACGCGAGAACGACGCCCGGCTATTCGACGGGTCTCCCCGTCCTGGTCGCCGGACAGGTGCCCTCCGTGTTCGGCGTCTCGGTGCGCAGCGCGCTCTACGATCCCTCGCGCCGCGCCGCGGCCCTGGGGGCGAGAGCGATCGCGGCCGGGCGAGAGGCCGCCTCCGACCGGGTCGCGGAGCAGACGGCGCGCGCCGTCGTTCTGGCGTATGGGCGCAACTGGGCGAGCTCCGCGCTGCTCGAAGCGGCCCGCCGCGGCGTGGAGGCGCGGGAAGCGATCTCGCGGCGGACGGCCGGCCTCCGCGGCGAGGGACGCGCCACCGATCTCGACGTTCAGGCCGCCGAGCTCGAGGTCGCCCGCGCGAAACAGCGCCTCTTGGACCGGATGGTCCAGACGGATCTCGATCAGTTCGAGCTGAAGAGGCTGCTCGACTGGCCGGCCGGCGAGCCGCTCGTCCTCGCCGAGGATCCGCTGACGGCGTTCCCCGCGCCTCGCGGTTCGGAGACCCTGGCGGCGGCTCGCGCGCGCGATCCTGAGGCGAAGGCGATCGACCGGGAGATCGACGCCCTCGCCCGGGCCGCTCAAATCCAGGGAAGGCTCTTCCAGCCGGTCGTCCAGGCGGAGGCGCAGTACCTGAGACTGGCGAGCTACAACAACTTCGACCAGTACTTCGTCAAGTTCAGGCCGGACGACTTCGCGGTCGCGGTCTCGATCACTCTGCCGCTCTGGACCGGAGGCCGGAGCGCGGAGGCGTCCGCCGGGGCGCGGGCGAGACTGGCCCGGGCGGAGGCGCTGCGCCGGTCGCGAGCGCGGGAGATCGAGCTCGAGGTGCTGCGCGCGGAGGGGGAGCTCGCGCGGGCCGGCGCCCGCCACGCGGTCGCCGCGAGCGCTTCGGGCTACGCGGCCGAGCGGCTGCGCGTCGCGCGGGCGCTCGCCGCAGAAGGGCGCGCCGAGGCGAACGAGGTCGATCTGGCGGACGCGGGGCTCGGAGCTGCCAGCGAAGACGAGGCGTCGGCCGCGCAGGGGGTGCTCGCAGCTCGCGTCGCGCTCACCGCGCTGCGCGGCGACCTCCCGCTCGGAAACTGAGGCCCGCCGGGCGAAATCAGCGCCGTTTCCGAGCGGGCGCCGGGTGACGCAGTGACAGCATCGTCCCGAGACCCACCGCCATCGCGGAGCCCAGGAGCGAATACCACGGCCACGCGATCCGCCGCGCGAACGGCCAGTCGATCCAGCCTCTCGACCCCAGCCAGAGGGACATCATCACCGCCGCCGAGCAGCCGATCGCCCAGAGCGCGTCGGCCTGCCGCGCGCGACGGGCGAAGAGGGCGAGGAGGAACGCGCCCAGCAGTCCTCCCGCTGTCACGCTCAGAAGCCCGAGCGCCACCTGGACCGCGGGCTGAGACTGGGCCAGGCGCGAGAAACCGATCGCCAGCAGCGCGAGCACCACCGTCCAGAAGAGAGTCAGCAGCCGACCGAGCTTCAGCCCTCTCCGCCCCTCGAGCGCCTGCGGACCCGCGAGCGGCCCGACGATGTCGTTGGCCAGCGCGGAGGCGAGCGAGTTCAAGGCGGATGACTCCGAGCACATGGCCGCGGAGAACATGCCCGCGACAAGGTAGGCCGAAAGAAGCGGCGGGAGATGCCGGACGATGTAGGTGGGGAAAACCTCGTCCGGGGAGCCGAACCCCGAGGCGCCGGAGAGCCCGGGCGCGATGGGCCGGCCGTGGAAGAAGGCGAAGAGACCCACACCGATCGAGACGAAGAGGGTCATCTGAACGAGCACGAGGAACCCGCTTCCGATCAGAGCCCGCTGCGCGTCCTTCAGGGTGCGGCACGCCAGCAGCCGCTGAACGATGAGCTGATCCGCACCGTGGCTCGCCATCGTCAGAAACGCGCCGCCGAGCAGTCCCGCCCAGAAGGTGTAGGGCTTCGCAAAATCGAGGTGAAAGTCGAAGAGGCGGGCCGGATGACCCGACGCGGAGGCAAACGAGAGGATCCCGGGAAGCCCGCCGGGAGATCCGGCCACGAGAAACCAGAGAGCCAGAATCGCGCCCGAGATGTAGATGAACACCTGGATGAGATCGATCCAGATGACGGCCTTGATGCCGCCCAGGAAGGTGTAGAGCGCGGTCGCGCCGGCGAGGGCGAGAACGGCGCACCAGACGGGAATCCCGACGAGCAGGGCGATCGGGATCGCCGGCACCGCGAGGCGCACGGAGGCGGCCAGCACGCGCGTGAACATGAAAAGGGTCGACGTGAACCTGCGCGCCACGGCGCCGAACCGCTTCTCGAGCAGCGCGTAGGCGGTCGAGAGCTCGCCCTGGAAGTAACTCGGCAGGAGGATGAAGGAGATCGCGATCCGGCCGACCACGTATCCGAAGACGAGCTGAAGGAAGAGAAACCCCGTGCTGTACGCGTCCCCGGGGACCGACAGAAACGTCAGGGCGGAGGTCTCCGTCGCCACGATCGACCCCATCACCGCCCACCAGGGCATCGCGTGACTGCCGAGAAAATACTCGCGCGCGTCCTTCTGGCCCCGGCCGATCCAGGCGCCGAGGACGTTGATCCCGGCGAGATACACGGCGATCAGCAGAAGGGTCGGAAGCCCGATCCGGAGCGTCTCCAAGTCAGCGGTCCCGTATCACGCCGGCCTCGGTCACGCCGCCCCGTGTCACGCCGCCCCGTGTCACGCAGTGAGCTCCGCGTGGAGGATCTCGAAGAGAAGGGCGTTGCGAAAATACTCGACGTGCGCGGCGATCAACGTCGACGCGGCGGGATCGCGGATGTTCTGCACGCGCCGGGGATCGGCCGCCTCGGGCAGGTCATAGAGCTCGAGCGGGCCGCTGACGATGTCCCAGAGCGAATAGACGTTGATCCAGCGGGTCGGCCGCACGGCGTAGTCGCAGATCAGCGGCTGGACGCTGGCGGCGAGCGCCTCGCGGGCCTCGGTCGTGTTCTTTCCCGTGACGCCGAAGACGAACGCCGTCTTGTCGAGAGGTGAACCGACCGTCAGAAAGAGAGGCGTCCGCGCCGAGACGTCCAGTCCTCGAACGGCGCCGGCCTCGCGCGCGGCGATGTCCTCGGAGATGAGGCGGTTCAGGATGTCGTAGGCGATGACCGATCCGAGCGAGTGGCCGACCTGCACGCACTGCTCGTAGGCGAATCCCGTCCCGTCCGGGGAGGCCGCGGCGTAAACGGCCCGAGCCTTCTTCCACACCGTCTCCTTGATGCGCGCGCGCACCTCGTGGAACCGGTCGAGCGTGTGGGAGGCGACGTAGGCCGTGACGTCCCCCGGGTACTGGACGAGGAGAGAACGGAGCCAGGCGGAGAGCGCCAGGAGAAGCCCCCACGAAATGCCGCGCCGGATGACGGGGAGCGCCGCGGCGGTCCTGCAGAAGCCGGCGGCCGCGCGAACCTCGCCCGCGAACAGGGCGACCAGCAACAGGACTCCGAGGAGCGTGAGCGCGTAGAGGAGCAGACGGCGGCCGCCGGCGCGCCATTCCCCTCCGGCGCGCGCGACGAGCTTGCCCGCGGCGACCAGAACGAGCGCCGCGGCGGCCGCCGCGAGGCACGCCACAGCGCCCGTTTCGAAGGCGTCGTTGAAGCCGGCGACGAACCTCGCGCCCAGCACGTGCCCGAGGACGCCCCGGCTCATCTCGGCCGGCGGGCACTGGACGTGTGCCCAGAAGAGAAGGGGAAGCGAGGCGCCCGCGAGAGCGGTGCCCCCCAGCACCGCGGCGAAAGCGAGAACGGAGAAGGTTCCGGCGGCCACGCGGAGGACTGAGCCGGGAGGGCGGCGGCGCACCCCGCGCGCCGCGAGCAGCGACAGCCCGAAGACCACCGCCGCTGTGAGAAAGAGGTTCATCAGGGTCGACAGGTCTTCGAAGAGAGAGTCGGAGAGCCACCGCGGCGGATGCTCGAGAGGCGTCCGCGCCACAGCGACGACCACCACGGCCGCGTTCAAGGCGGCCAGTCCGAAGACGACGGCCACGGCGACCCCCAGGAGGAGGAGGGTCGAGGCGGGGACCTCGACGAGCCGGTACTGATCGAAGAGCCAGCGCCGGAACCCCTTCTTGCGCGCCGCGTTCCACATGCCGTTCCACCCGCCGCGAAAGAGAAACGCGACGACGTCGCGCAGATTCACCTGGCCTTCCGTCAGGGGCGCCCAGTAGCCCTCGTAGACGTGGACTTCACGCTCCGTCCCGTCCGGCCTCTCGAGAGAGAGCTCGGCGCGCTGGAGCCTCTCGCCGTCGAAGGCCACGTTCCGAACCCGCGGCGCCGGAAGGCTTCCCAGCGGAACGCCGCGCTTGCGCGCGTCCTCGGCGCGCAGCCCCTCCGCGACGAGATCGAGGGTCTCGAAGGCGATCTGCTTGCCCATCCCGTGCGTCACGAAAACGGCGCGCGGATGCGGAGCTCCCGAAGCGCGGGCCGCGGCGGCGCCCGCCGGGGGACCCAGAGGAAGCGCTGCGCCGACCTCGTACGTGGCGGACTCGCGAGGGACCGGCGTCGGATCGATGGGAGGAAGTGTACCGCCGACCAGCGGCGCCCCGCGTACTCGCGGAAAGGTCGCCGCCTGTATTTGTGCGCGCGCGTCCCACGCGCGCCCAATGCGCTCAAAGGAAACGATGTCGTGACGGAGCGGGAAGAGCCCTCAGCGGAAGGGTGCGACGGCCTTCCCGAACGCTCGCGGAGCCCGGCGGCGCGGCGGCGGCAGCGGCGCGGGACGCAGAGGGTTTCCGACCGCGAAGAGATGGCCGTTGTTCTGCGTGTACACGAGGCCGTCCGCCGCGATCGAGAGCGGCGTGTAGGCGGCGCCGAGGGCCGAGTCCAAAAAAATCTTCTGGCGCAGCGCGCCGTCCGGCCCGATGGCGTAAAGAAATCCATCTTCGCTGTTGGCGTACACGACTCCGCCGGCGTCGACCGCCGGCTGGTTGACGCACCACTCGAAGCTGTCCGGATGGTCCGAGACGCACGAGCTCGAGCCGTCGGGCTGTCGGACGCAGCTCTGAGTGTTCGTGTTGCGGAACGTCCACTCGGGAGTCATCGCCGGCGTCAGCGAGACGATGTCGTAGCCACCCGCCTCGCTCGGACAGAAGTTCGGGTCGCCGCAGTAGGAGCCGGTTTCGTAGTGGTTGTCCTTCAGAAGAATCGAATACGTCTGGTCGTGTGCCCGAACGGCGGGCGTGATGTCCCATCCGAAGTCGTACGCGGCGACGAAGCCTCCCTGCGCGTCGAAGTGGAAAAGATGTCCGCGTGAGTAGTTGTAGCGCGTGTAGGCGCCAAACAGCACGCCCCCGTCCGGCAGCGCCACCGGCGACGACGTCGCGAGGTCGAGCACCGTGCCGGCGGGCGGCCGGTTGGTTTGCGGGTCCACGCCCCGGATCGATCCCGTCCGGCACCCTCCCGGAGTCCCGGCGGGCGGAAGGAGGACGTCGCAGCCATCCATGAGCCGGTCCCGCAGCGACGCCGACCAGCGAGGAGAGAGCGAGGCGTCGGCCGCGACGAGGTACGCCTGCCGCGAGGCGAAGTGCCCGCGGCTGACCGTGTAGACCGTCCCGTCGGCGGCGATCGCGGGGACGACGTTGATCCCGGGCCGCTGAGAGCCGCAGGGGACCGTAGGCGGGACGGCGGAGGCGCTCGGGGGATAGGGCAGGGAACCCGTGAAGGTGCCCTCGCAGGCGTCCGAGGCGCCCGGCGCTCCCGGCACGAGGGAGGCAAACGTCGCCGTGCGGAAGGTCCCGTCGGCCCGGACCTGCACGAGCCAGCCGCCCCGCGCGTCGCTGCCCCAGGGTCTCTCGAGATCGAGCTGGATGGCGTTGTAATACACGTTGCCGGCGCCGTCGGCGGCCAGGCCTCCGGCGACGAAGATCGAGTCGTCGAGCCCGCCGAAGGGCGAGATCCGCACGGCGTCTCCCGTCGACTTCTCGACTCGGAAGATCGATCCCCCCCGGCCCGGGACGTAAACGAACCCGCCCGCTAAGACCGCATGGAAGACCGGCTCCCACCCGAAGAAACCGCTCGGCCCGGCGCCCGCGTCCGGCTCCGGCTTCCAGTCCGTCTGAAACTTCCAGACGGGCACGAGGGAGGTCCCGGTCCACCGCAGTTTCTGCACGTTCCAGATCTGGCGGTCCCATGCGCCGGGGCCGCAGGGCGCGGGCTGGCGCGACCCGGGGGGCGAACAGGAAACGTAGGTGCCCGTCTTCGTTCCCATGTAGACGTCCGGTCCGTCGAGCAGCGGAACCGGATAGTGGGCGAGAAGACTCCCTCCCGACTCGGCGGTGGCCTGTCTCACGAAGGGGTCATAGACGAAGTCGGCGAGGATCGCCACGAGGGGCTGGGCCGCCACGGAGGCGGCGGCGCCGTGCCTCGCGTCCCGGCCCCATTGCGGCCAGTCGTCGGACCGGACGGGGGTGGCGACGAGCATCGAAAGGGCGGCCAGGGCGGCCGCGGCCCCCCGACGAAACGCCCTCGTACGCGTGTCCGCGGTCATCCCGACACTTTAGGTCCGCGCCTCTTGAGAGTAAACTCGTTGGGACTCTTCGAAAGGAACATGAGCACCGTTCTCGTTGTCGACGATGACCGCGATCTGCGCGAGACTCTCTGCAGCGCGCTCGGGGACTCGGGTTTCAGCGCGATCGGGTGCGGGGACGGCCGTCAAGCGCTCGAGTATCTCAAGAGCGGAGAAGCCAGGCCCGCTCTCATCCTTCTCGACTGGATGATGCCCGTGATGAGCGGAGGCGAGTTCCTGGAAGCGCAGGCGAAGGACCCCGAGATATCGGAGATCCCGGTAGTTGTCATCAGCGCGCACGTCAAGGCGGATTTGTTCGGCGTCTCTCTCGGAATCCAGACCCTCCTGCGCAAGCCGTTTCCCTTAGGCGAGCTGATCGGAGAGGTCGAGAAATACGCCGGTCCCGCCAGCCAGAGATCCTCCTCGACCAGCTCCGTCTGAGCGGTCATCGCGGCGCCGGCAGCTCTGCTCTTCCTGTCCGAAGGTCGTACCGGCTCCCGGCCGGCAGCACCGACATGCGGATCTCCGCCGCGCCGAGGACCGGCCCTCCGGGGGGCGTGACCGCGGCGCGCCGAGCGTCGTAAACGGCCGCGACGGACAGGCCGAGAACGCGCCAGCCGCCGGCGGGGCCGACCTCGAGGGCCGTCGATTCGTCGATGCCGACGCCGACTAAGTCCGGATGCTCCAGCACGACGCTGACCAGCCGGTTGTTGCGGCGCCTGCGAACGAAGTGCTGATCGACGATCGCCCCCCGGATGAGCGCGAAACCGGGCTCGGTCACGACGTTGTCGCGCGCGATCGGCATGAAGGCGTCGGTGCTGTCCTTGGCGGGCGGCCGCGCGCCGCCGGGGTGTTTCTCGTCGCCCCGTGATCATCGGAGTCGACATGACCGCCGCCCCGGCCGAGATCGGTGAGACGCCTTCCGAGGACGCCGCGTCCCGTATGCTCGCGCGGGGACGGAGGAACATCTGATCCGAGAACGCCTGTCGCGCTGGATTGCGGGAGCGCTGCTCGTCGGCGTGGCGGCCGTGGCCTCCGCGCGCGCTCTCCGTCTCGCGCGCCACGGAGCGCCACTCGATGCGCACGGGGAGAGGGCGTGGTTCGCCTGGGCGCTGCAGAGCCCGTCCGTTCGCCCGCTGCTCGCCCGCGCCGCGGCAGAGCTCCGGCCGGGGGAAGCCGTGTGGGTCGTCGTGCTCGAGCCTTCTCTCGACCCCGGGTGGGTTCGGGTCATGGCCCTGTACTCACTGTCGGGTCAGTGCGTCGTCGGAGCGGGGCGCGGCGTTCCTGCCTCCCGGATCTCGCGAGTCGAGCTTCTCCCGGGCGCGCGCTTTCTCGTCGTGCACCGGGGCGGCTGAACCTTGGAGCTGCTCCGGTTCGCGGCGGGAGCGGGTCTGCTGGTGCTGCTGGGCCGCGCCGCCTCACGCGGACGGGTCGGCGGCCTGGATCCGGGCGAGCTCGCCCTCGACGGCGCCATCGGTCTGAGCCTCGCCGCGCCGATCGCCCTGGCGTGGCTCGTCCTCGGAATGCCGCTTCCGCCCCGCGTGCTCGCCGGTGCCGAGGGCGCCGCCGCGATCTTCCTCTTCTTCGCCCGGAGGAGGGACGCGTCCCGCCCCGATCCTTCCTCGGCGCCGGCGGACTCCCGCCTGCTGGCGCGCCTCTCCGCGCTTCTCGTCCTGGGCGTTTTCGCCGTCTGCGCCTGGAAGTGGGCGCGCGTGCCGCTGTGGTCGTGGGACCACTTCGCCATCTGGGGGATGAAGGCGAGGCGGCTGTTTCTGTTTTCCTCTCTCGATGCGACGTCCCTTCACACCTCCGCGCTGCGCGTCTCGAATCCGAACTACCCGCTCGGGCTTCCGCTCGCGTGGCGGCTCCTTTCCCTCGGCGAGCCGGCGTCCGGCGTCTTCCGCGCGGCCCACGGACTCTTCGCTCTCGGTGCGCTTCTCGCGCTGCGAGCGGGGACGAAGCGATCGACGGGATCCTCCGTCCTCGCGAACGCTCTGGCGGGTGCGCTCTGTGTCTCGCCGCTCTTCTGGGATTCCGAAGCCCTCGGCCTCGCCGAGATGCCCCTCGCGTTCCTGGCGGTCGCCTCCGCGACGCTCCTGCTCGGCCTGCGCCATCCTCCCGGACGGCCCGAGTGGGTGGCCGGCCTCACCATCGGCTACGTGAGCTGGATCAAGCAGGAGGGGATGGTCCTCGCGTGTCTGCTCGTCCTTGCGGGTGTCGGAATCCTGCTCGCGTCGCGCCCCCCCGGACGGCATCGCGCGAAGTCCCTCGCGGCGCTCGTTCTCCCCGCGGCCCTCGTCGCGGCCGCGGGCGAGGCGCTCTGGCGGTCTCTCCTGCCGCGGGGATTCGGGTTTTTCGTCGGAGACTGGCCCGCGCGGGGACTCGCGCGCCTGCGAGATCCTCGGGCGCTCTTGAGGGCGCTGGCGCACGAGCTGCTCGCCGGCGACTGGCTCGGCCTCTGGATCGCGATCGCCGCCGTGATCGCCGCGGCCCTCATCCTGCGGCGTCCGATGCCCTTGCTCCTGCTGTCCGTCGTCGGCGTGCAGATCGCGGGCTACGCGGCCGTCTATGTGTTCACGTACCTCGACCCGGTGGAGCACATCGCCTCCTCCTTTTTCCGCATCGTGGGGGGAACCGTGCCTCTGGCTCTTCTCGGCGCCGGCCTTCTCGCCGAACGCGCCGCTCCGGGACCCCGCGATCCCGCGCCGCTTTCGTGAGCCGGGTGGCCTCGCGAATGTCCCACTAAGCCGCGGTCCTCCTCCCGAGGAAAGCCGAGATCGCGAGGCCGACCGCGAGCATGAGCGGCAGCTCAAGGGCGATTTGCATGCCCACGACCCGCGGCGGCCACGGAGCGATCGCGTAGTACGTCAGATACCGGCTGACCGTCGCGATCAGCCAGAGGCCTGTTCCGAATGTGAGCCCGGCCTGGACCCAGGGAGCGCCCGCCAGGGTGCGCGAAAAAATCCACACCGCTCCGAGAGAGAACACCGCGAACGCCAGGAACAGAAAGGGTGCGTGCGCTTCGCCGTCGGCGGCTCCGCGGATCAGTTGCGGAGAGTCGAGGTACTGAGGCTGCAGGATCTTTCCGTGAATCACGAAGTTGCCGGCGGCGGTGACGACCAGGGCCGCGAGAAAGGCCAGGACGTAAGACTTCATGGTTTTTTCCTCACTTTTCGTTTCGAGGCGGCGGTGGAGGGCTGGGGAGGGCGAGTTTTCGGGACCAGTCGATCGGACCTTCGCGGAATCTCTTTTCGAGCACCAGGAACTCGTGCGCGTTGCCGCGCTCGAAGAACGCGTAGACCATGTCCCAGTCGGCGCCGGCGCCGAAGCCCGCCATGCTTTCGACCATCCGCGTGCGGCCGGGCCCCGCGTCGTGGAGGGTCAGCACCGAGAAAAGGGTGCCGGCTTCGCGAGGCCCTTTCGGAAAGAAACCGGTCAGCCCGACGCGCATCGCGAACATCTCGAGCGGGAGATACGCGAGAACGGTGTTGTGGATGGCGTCGGGATCCGAGAGCTTGCCGTCGAGGCGATAGTTGGAGTCGAACCGGCCGCCGGTCTTCAGCTCCACGAAGACGTTCGGCGCGACGAAGGACTTCAACCCTTCGGCCGTCGTCATCGTCTTCCAGACCTCTTCCCGCGGCGCCGCCACGACGAACTCGTGCCGCAGCACGCGCTCTCCGCCCGGAAGAGCGAACGACGTGTTTCGGACCTCTTCGCATCTCGCCGCGGCCGCGAGCAGAAGCCATCCCGCCGCGAGAATGAAGGCCGTTTGGATTTTCACGATGCGCTCTCCTCTTTCCTGAAAAACGAGGCGGCGAGATACCGCCGCAGCTCGCGAACACACTGGTCGAAGGGCTCGACACTGGCTTCGGTCAGCGACTGCATGACGGCGCCTTCCATCACGGTCAGGACAAACGTGGCGGCCGACGCCACATCCTCTTCGGCTACGGCGCCCGAAGCCGCTTCGCGCACGCACTGGCCGACCCAGGATTTCCAGCCGGCGAAGTTGGCCCGCACTTTCTCCTGGGCGCGCGGGATGGCTCGGCCCACCTGAAGCGCGAGATTTCCGATGGGGCATCCTCGGGTAAAGCCGGTCGCGACGAGCTGCATCCGGTACCCGGCGAGCAGTCCGGTGATTCTCTCGATGGGGTCGGACACGCGGGCGAAGAGGGGCGTGATCAGGATCGGCTCAAGGTTCTCGAGGTACCAGTCGAGGACCGCGAGCAGGATGTCTTCCTTGGTCTTGAAGAAGTAGTAGACGCTGCCCGGATGGACGCCCGCGTCGTTAGCGATTTGCTGAAGACTGGTCTCCCCGAATCCGACGCTCCAGAAAAGTTGGCGCGCCGACTCGAGAATCCTGTCGCGGCTGGAAGGTTCAGATGCCTTCATCAGTTGGTTATACAACTAAATTGCCGCTACGCTCAAAAATCAATTGGCTTCATTGTTAGACATTGGCCGAGTCCAAGCGGTCCTCCCCTTCCCGGACCATGGGGGAAGGGGAGGACAGAAGAGTGAGGCTCGAATCTCGACGCGGCTTTACCGAGGTCCGGCGATTGTCCAGGAGAGGTCGGAGACCGAGGGAAGCCCTACGGCGGAGGAGACGTCCGTTCCGGCCATCCGCCAGATCGTGTCCTCCCCGGTCAAGGCGTGGCGCCACAGGATGTCCGGCCGACCGTCTCCCGTGTAATCGCCCACCCCGCGGATCTGCCAGTTCAGGTCGGCGACAGGCGGCATAGCGGCGGTAGAGACCACCGAAGTCCGATTCATCAACCAGATGGTGTTCTCGCCCGTGTTGATGTTTCTCCACAGGATGTCGGCGCTGCCGTTTCCATCGAAATCGGCGCTCCCGCCGATCTGCCAGCCGGTATCGGAGACCGTCGGTACGGCGGCGAGGGAAAGGACCGACGTGTTGCTCATCAACCAGATCGTGTTGGCTCCCGAGCCGGCATGCCGCCACAGGATGTCGGGGCGATTGTCTCCGTTAAAATCGGCGACGGCCGCGATCCGCCACTGGAGGTCGAAGACGGGAGGAAGCGCGCCCAGGGCGCGCACCGCGGTTCCGTCCATAAACCACACCGTGTTCTCGCCGGTCACGGAGTTGCGCCACAGCACGTCCGTTTTCCCGTCGCCGTCGAAATCGGCGACGCCGACCATGTGCCAGTTGACGTCGGACACCGCGGGCATCGGCACGGCCGCCAGCACCCGGGTTCCGTCCATCAGCCAGATCGTGTTCACGCCGTCGGACCGTTCCCAGAGGATGTCGGTTTTCCCGTCGCCGTTGAAGTCGCCGCGGATTCCCGCAGTCGCAAACGAGTAATCGAACACTCCGCCCGAGAAGGTGCCGGCGTGCAGGCGCGTGCCCGATGCGTCGATCGTCAGGGACTCCGCGTTACGAGCGAACATCCCGTTGTTGAACTCCGCCCAGCTCGCGCCGGAGTTCGGGCTCTGCAGAACACCCGCGCCGTCGGTGGCGGCAAAGAGCATGGTGTGATTGGCGGGATTGACGACGATGGCCCAGACGCTCGCCGTGACGCCGGTGTTCGCCGGGTTCCAGGTGGCGCCTCCGTCCGTGCTCTTGAAAATCCCCGCGGGCCCGCCGGCGTAAACGACATTGGCCGTCATGGGATCGACGGCGATCGTGTAGACCGCCGAGGACGGAAGACCCGAGGCCGCCGTCCAGCTCGCGCCGCCGTTGGTGGATCGGAAGAGGGTCGTGGGCGATCCGAGGTAGAGGTTGGAGGGGTTCGTCGGGTCGATCGCGAGCGAATACCCCCCCGCCCCGTTGGTTCCCGTGCCGGACGGAGCCCAGCTCGCTCCCCCGTTCGCGCTCTTGAAGACTCCGCCGAGCGTTCCTGCATACACGGTCGAGGGAGTGTTCGGATCGATGGCGAGAGAGAAGGCGGAAAGATTGGTCAGGCCGTTGTTCACCTTCGACCAGCTCGCTCCTCCGTCCGTCGAACGGAGGACTCCGGATCCGTCGGACCCCGCGTACACGGTGGCGGTGTTGACGGGGTTTACGGCGAGCGCGACGACGAAATAGTCGCGGCTCGCGCCGCTCAACCCGGAATCGATGGAGCTCCAGCTCGAGCCCCCGTCGATCGACTTGAAGAGCCCGGCGCCGAGCGTGCCCGCGTACACGGTGGTCGGCACGGCCGGATCGGAGGCGACCGCGTAGACGTTCGAGCTGACCAGTCCCGAGGTCTGCCTGGTCCAGCTCGCGCCGGAGTTCGAAGTCTTGAAGACGCCGGCGCTCAATCCCACGTAGACGGTGGCCGAGGCCGCCGGATTGACCGCGAGGCTCCGCGCCCAGGTCGTCTCGAGACCCGTGTTGACGGCGGCCCAGCTCGTGCCGCCGTTGACGGTCTTGAAAACGCCCGTTCCGTAGGCGGCGGCGTAGACGGTCGCGGGCGCCGCGGGATCGATGGCGAGCGCCTGGATGCTCGAGATCGCGAAGCCCGTATTGACGGGCGTCCAGTTGAGCCCGCCGTTGCCCGACCTGAAGACGCCCGCCGTTTCGGACCCGGCATAGACCGTGGAAGGCGTGGCGGGATCGATGGCCAGGCTGTAGATCGACAGGTTCGTCAGCCCCGTGCTGATCGGGGACCAGCTCGAGCCGCCGTTGACCGTCTTGAAAACTCCGCCGCCTCCCGTCCCGGCGTACAGGGTCCCCGGAGCGCTCGTGTCGATGCCCAGCGAAAGGATGTTGAGGTTGGTCAGGCCGGAATTGACTGGCGACCAGCTCGTCCCGGAATTGACGCTCTTGAAAACGCCGCCGCCCGATCCCGTGTACACGGTGGCCGAAGTGGAAGGGTTGACCACCACGGCCAGCAGATAGCCATTGGTGATTCCGGAGTTGATCTCGGTCCAGCTGACCCCCGCGTTAGTACTCCGAAAGATGCCGCCGCCCTCGGTCGCGGCGTACACCGTCGACGGCGTGACCGGATCGACCGCGAGAGCGTGCACGTCCGTGTAGGTCATTCCGGCGTTAGCGATCGTCCATGTCTGTCCGCCGTCGGTGCTCTTGAACGGCCCCCGGTGGGTTCCCGCATACAGCGTGCCGGGCGCCTGGGGATTGACCGCGAGGGCGTAGATCTTGGGAGCCTCCGGCCCGCGGGTCGTCCAGACGCCGGCGCCGGCCAGCAGGGCACCGGACCGACCGATCAGAATAAGAACAACCACCGTGAGAATCCGCGCGCCCAAACCCCGTGCTGTACGGGGTTTGGACCTGCGGACACCACTCGCGATGCAACTGTCGTTCATACCTTCACCCTTTCGAACCGCTGAACCCACTCGGTTTGCCGCCCCGGACTTATGCAGGGGGCGGGCCATGGATCAGAAAAATTGTGGATCGGCTCCCTTTCCGGAGACGGCATCGAGTCAATCGAAGACTGTCCTTATTTTGCGCCTATTCCGGCGAAAAGATGCCCCCCACAGCACATTTATTACGCGAACGGCCCGGATCGAAGAAAATCTTCGGGCGCGGAACCAGCCGGAAGTGCCGGGCGTACCGGCGGATCAGAGCCGCCGGTGGCGCGGACTAGAATCCGCCTCAGATTGGCGCTCTCATCCGGCTTCCGGCTCGGCTCGTTCGAGATCGTCGGGCCGCTCGGCGCCGGCGGAATGGGGGAGGCTTACCGCGCCCGCGACCCCAGGCTCGGCCGGGAGGTCGCGATCAAGGTGCTCCCGGAGGCGCTGTCGCGGGATCCGGACGCCTCGCTCGATTCGAGCGCGAGGCGCGGGCGGTCGCGGCGCTTTCCCACCCCAACATCCTCGGGATACACGATTTCGACCGGAAAGAAGGGATGGCCTTCGCGGTCCTCGAGCTCCTCTCCGGGCGGACGTTCCGGGAATGGCTCTCCGGCGGGCCGATCTCGCCGCGAAAGGCCGCCGACGCGATGGCCCAGGTCGCGAGGGGTCTCGCCGCGGCCCACGGACGTGGGATCGTGCACCGCGACATCAAGCCGGAGAATCTCTTCCTGACGTCCGAGGGGACCGCCAAGATCCTCGACTTCGGCCTGGCCCGCGTCGCCGCAGAGCACCTTCCCGGGCCGGCCGGGAGCGCCGGCGCGACGCAACCGGGAACCATCCTCGGCACGGTCGGGTACATGGCGCCCGAGCAGATCCGCTCTCACGCGGCGGACGCGCGCGCGGACCTCTTCGCCTTCGGCGCCGTCCTCTACGAGGCGATCTCGGGCGAGCGGGCCTTCCGCGGCGCGTCGGCGATCGAGACGCTCACGGCGATCTTGAACGACGAGCCGCCGGAGATTCCGGAGTCGCGGCTGGACGGGGCCATCTCTCTCGACCGGATAGCCCGGCGGTGCCTCGAGAAGAATCCGGACGAGCGCTTCCAGTGCGCCCGCGACCTGGGGTTCGCGCTCGAGGCGATCACGCCCGTCTCTCCCGCCCCGCCGGAGCGGGGGAGAGGGGCGCCGCGGGAGGAAAAGGCCGGCCGTGGCCGTGCTCCCCTTCAAGGACCTGGGAAGGGATCCCGAGAACGCGCACCTGGGGGTGGGACTGGCGGACGCGACGATCACCGAGCTGGCGCTGGTCCGGTCCCTGATCGTGCGCCCGACGTCCTCGATCCTGCGGTACCGCGACGTCGCGATCTCCGCCGAGGAGGCGGGTCGCGAGCTCTCGGTCGATGCCGTGGTCGACGCGAGCTTCCAGCGCTCCGGGTCGCGGCTCCGCGTGACGGTGCAGCTCGTTGGAACGGCGGGAGGCCGGCCACTCTGGGGCGCGAAGATCGACACGTCCCTCGACGACATCTTCGAAATGCAGGATGAGGTCTCCCGTCGCATCGCGGAAGCGCTCTAGGTAGAGCTGACGCCCGGGGACGAGCGGCGCCTGGCGCGGCCGGCGCAGCCGGCGCCCGGCGTGTACGAGCTCGTCCTGAAGGGGCGCGTGCACCTCCTGCTCAAGACCCTTCCGGACTTGAACGCGGCGATCGAAGCGTTCGAGAAGGCGAGCGCGCTCGATCCGGCATCCGCGCTGCCGCTGATCGGGCTCGCGGACGCATACTCGCGGCTCTCGTTCACCTTCGAGCCGGAGGGCGACTGGTACGACCGGGCGGCGGCGATGTGCGATCGGACGCTCGCGATCGATCCGAAGCTCCCCGAGGCCCGATACCTGCGGGCGCGCCTGCTCTGGACTCCTCAGCGCGGCTTCGACTTCGAGGGGTCGCTCCGCGAAGTGGCAGGAGCCATCGCCGCGCGGCCCAGCATGAGCGAGGCGCACGCGATCGCGGCGCTCATCCTCATCCACGGCTCCCGGATCGAAGAATCCGACGCGGAGTTCGCGCAGGCCCTCGCGATCAATCCGTCGGACAGCTTCTCCGAGATGCATCGGGGCCTCTGCCGCGCCGCGCGAGGCCGGTGGGCCGAAGCCCTCGCGATCGCGGAGGCGGCGCTCCGGCGGACACCCCACACCACGTGGGTTCACTACCAGCGGGCGCACGGACAGATCCGGACCGGCGACCGCGCCGGAGCGTCGCGCACCCTGGAGCTCGCGGGGCGGCAATTCGTGAGGGAAGTCCTCTTCTACCCGGTGCGCGCGATCATGGCCGCGATCGACGGGCAGGCCGCCGAGGCGCGCCGCCAGATCGCGTTCACCGAGCAGAACCGCCGCGCCTTCGGCCACTACCACCACGCGCAGTACGACGTCGCGTGCGCGCTCGCACTCCTGGGCGATAACGACGGCGCGATCACGTGGCTCACCGCCGCCGCGCGATGGATTCCCGTGCCATGCCCTCTTCGAAAGCGATCCTCTGCTCGAGACGCTGCGCCTCGACGAACGCTTCGGCGCGCTGATGGCCGCCTTGAGGTCGGAATCCGAGGGCTATGCCCGTCTCTGGCAATCGCTGCGGGCGTCGATCTCGGATCCGATGAGCTTCCACGGCTGACGGGCGGCCCCGAAGAAATCCTCGCGCCGCCGCGGCGAGACCCACGGACGGAATTCGGGCGTCGCGATTACCCCGGAGGCGGCTCGCGGGCGTGGAAGAATGGTCGTTCAAAAAAGGAGATCACGATGAAAATCCGTCTGCTCGCGTCGGTGGCGCTGGCGCTTCTCGCTTCCGGGTCCCTCTGCGCGACGACGCTCGGCCTTTCTTCGGCGGTCACGGGAGCGGCGAATCCGGCGACCACCGCGTTGACCTTCAGCGTGCCCGCGAACAGCCTTTTCGAGGTGATGGGCGTCATTCCTGTGGTGAGCACCGTCTCCGGAGCGCCGGCTTCGATGGCCGCGAGCGTCAACGTCGGGACGTCGAGCATCTTCACGTATTGCTCGGAAGGGCTGACCGCCATCTGCAACAGCGATCTGTGGGCCGCGCAGTGGACGATCGTTTCCGCGCCGACCGGAATCCAGGCGGTGAACGCCTATCAGGGATCGACGGTGAAGCTCGTCAACAGCAGCGCCCAGGCGAGTGCGATCAGCCTGCGCTGCCAGGTCGGGCAGATGACGGGCTCCTGCATCTTCGTCAGCCGCGTGCAGCCGATTTCCGACCCTCTGTTCTGAGACGCGCGAGCAGAGCCCGCCGCCGCGATTCCTGCTCAGACCGCACGGCCCTAGGCCCTACGGCTCGCTCTCCCGGCGGAGACCCAGACGCGTCACGAGCCGGTGCAGGTAATTGGGATGGACGCCCAGGATGCGCGCCGCGTCGGTGAAAGTTCCGCCTGCGTCCTCAAGCGCACGGAGGATTACGGCCCGCTTCGCGCCGTTCACGGCCTCGTGGTAGCGCCCGAGGCCCGGCATCGGGTCTTCGCCCGCCTCGGTCAGGGAAGACGGCAAATCCTCCGGGAGCAGGACGTCGCCGGACGCTAAGACCACCGCACGCTCGACGGCGTTGGCGAGCTCCCGGACATTGCCGGGCCAGTCGTACCTCGCGAGACAGGCCCGCGCCTCGACCGAGAACCCCCGGACCGCCTTGCGCGCTTTTTCGGCATGGCGCCGCAGGAAGTAGCCGGCCAGCAGCGGAATGTCTTCCTTTCGATCGCGAAGGGGAGGCATCGCGATCGAGACGACATTCAAGCGATAGAATAGGTCACCGCGAAACGTTCCCGCCACGATGGCGCGCTCGAGATCCCGGTTCGTCGCCGCCACGACGCGCACGTCCATACGCAGAGTTCGGGTCCCACCGACGCGCTCGAACTCACGCGTTTCGAGCACCCGAAGGAGCTTCGCCTGAAGCGCGGGCGTCATGTCTCCCACTTCGTCGAGGAAGACGGTCCCCCGGTCCGCGAGCTCAAGCTTTCCCCGTTTCTGGGCGATCGCTCCCGTGAACGCGCCTCGTTCGTGCCCGAAGAGCTCGCTCTCCAGAAGAGTTTCCGTCAGGGCCGCGCAGTTGATCGCGACGAAGGGGCCCGTCCCTCGAGGACTCAGCCGGTGCAACGCGCGGGCGACGAGCTCCTTGCCGGTGCCGGTCTCGCCGGTGACGAGCACCGTGGTGTCCGTCGCGGCCACCTTGCGCAGGAGATCGTGGACTTCGCGCATGGCCCGGCTCTCTCCCACGAGATCGGCGCCGGCCGACAGTTCTCCGGCCATCCTGTGGCGGTCGGTCTCGATCCACTCCCGCTGTCTGAGGTTGTCGGCCGCGGCCGCGGCCATGTTGGCAATTCCGGCGAGAAGCTCGAGATGACACCGCTCGAGCGGCGGGCCCGGAGCGGTCGAGGAGATCGAAAAGACGCCCCAGGTCCTGCCGAACGCCGTGAGAGGCGCCAGGGCGATCGAACGCGCGCCTGAATCCAGCAGACTCCGGGAGGCCGGGACGCTCGCGTCCTTCGCGAGGGCGTTCCAGAGGATGGCCTCGCGGCTCTCGAGGACTCGCGTGACGAGAGTCCGGCTCACGACCGGAAGGCCCGCGAGCCGGGATCTTCCGTAGCAATGCGTGAGCGTGAGCGTCCCGGGCTCGCACCAGGCCAGCGCCGCCGCGTCGAGGGGCAACGCCTCCAGGACGAGGTCGATCAGGCGCTCCGTGAGCTCCCGGACGGAGCGAGCCGAGGCGACTCGCCGGCTCGCTTCCAGAAGAACGCGCAGGTCGCCGGGCACACGCGCGGCATCCGCGTCGGAGGCGGCCGATCCTTCCACGTACGGCGAATCCCCCGGCTTGATCTCGAGGGTCGAGCCCGAAAGCGCTTCCTCGTCGAAGCAGACGGACTCGGGCCGGTCGGAGTCGTCGGTCCGGGCGTCGTCCGAGAAGAGAAGGACGGAAGCACCGATCGAGATGTGATCGCCGTGCTCGAGCAACCGCTCCTTCACGGGGACACCGTTGACGAAGGTTCCGTTCCGGCTGTCGAGATCGCGGATGTGGTGCGCGCCCGACACGAAAGCCACCAGGGAATGACGGCGCGACAGCGAGGCATCGGAGATCGCGATCCCGTTTTCCGCATCCCGGCCGATCGACACATCACCCTCAGGGAGGCGAAAGTGCGCGCCTTCGAGCGGACCGGCGAGAGCCGCGAGGCGCCCCGACATCGTTACGGAAACTCTATCCAATCGGAGAGGCCTCTCGCCGATCGGTAGTGGGTCAGTTTCAATCGAGGAGGCCCAAAATATCCTCGATCTCCCAAACGTGATCCGAGACGCCTGCCGCCATCGCCGGGGTAATCCGTAGGGTCTGGTGAATCCGGCCGAAATTGTAGTGCATGAAAAACAGGGCGATCATGGCTGAGTGGTTCGCCAGCTTCTTCGAGAACCCGTTGGTTAGCCGGGTAAACCGCCGCATCCCCATCCGCATCGAAAGATTGGCCCGCTCGACGTAGCTGGTCGAGACGTGGCGCGGGTCGGGGTTTCCTCTTATTACCTCCCGAGAAGTCCCGAGAACCTTAGCCGGGTTGTACCGGACTTCTGACTCGGGGTTGGTTCCGTAAATCTTCATGAGCATAGCGTAATCCACATCGGCCCCGAAGGCGTCCTCTACGGCTTCCAGGTACATCCGGTGCCCGTCCGTCGTGATCTGGACCCGGTTGGAAGGCCGTCCCGCCACATCCTGCATGAACTCCGTAGCGGTCCCGCCGTCCCGCGTCCCGAGTAGCCAGGAGACGCAGAGCTTCGAGTCGGCGTCAAATCGCCGTGAAGGTCCACACGTCACCGAAGCCGAATTGCCCGCGACGCTCTTGCGGGACGTTCTTCGCTTTCGCGTAGACGAAACTCCAAATCTCGTCAACCTGGATGCGCTTGGAGGAGAGATTCCGAAGCGCGTCAAACTGGTAGGCCGCGCACGCGGAGCCAAGATCCATGACCAGCTTGGTTACCGTGTTCTTCGAGACGTTGACCATACGCGCCGTTGCCCGGACGCTGCTCCCTTCGACCAGGGCGGCGATAATCGCGGCCCGCTTCTCGGGTTTCAGCACGTTTGCCATAACTGAACTTTATGCGTAAGCGCCTCTGCTTGTCAAGCCCCTTCCGTTATTCTTGCGAATAATTCTTACAGCCTTCTTGACAGGCCATTCGCATGCTACGATACTGGCTGCGAAATTGGTGCGGGTGACCATGGGTACCAGGCTTGCAACCAGCCCCAAGGCCACCCGCCAAGGAGGGTACGCATGCCCAGAAGTCACGCGCCCCTAGGAAGGGCGAGGGGGCGGGGAAACCCGCCCCTTTAGGCTTACGAAACTAGCATAAACACTGGAGATTTTCAATGTCTGAGCCGATGGATTGGGAAGCTGGTCTCAGCGATCTCAGGGCGCGCCGGGACCGTCTGAACGTCGCCATAGGGGTAATCGAGCAAGAAGTCCTCGGGAGGACTCCGTCCGATCCCGAAAGCGCACAGTCGCCCGCCGTGCCGAACGCCCTGCCAAGCCGCGAGTCGGGCAAGACGCCTCCTATCCCCTCCGATGCGTTTTTCTCCCTGAGCGTCCCGGATGCCGCCAGGAAGTACCTCTCTATAGTGAAACGACCGGCGGGGGCGAAGGAGATCGAGCAGGCCGTCCGCGAGGGGGGCTTTCAGACCGTGGCGAAGAACTTCTACGCGAACCTCTACACGTCGCTGGTGCGCTCCGAGGAGACCTTCGTAAAAGTAGGGAAGAAGTGGGGGCTCGTGGAGTGGTATCCACGGCGGTCCAAGA
Source organism: Thermoanaerobaculia bacterium (assembly GCA_038203955.1). Lineage (GTDB taxonomy): Bacteria > Acidobacteriota > Thermoanaerobaculia > UBA5066 > Gp7-AA6 > JALYUA01. Next base: position 29,591 of record JBBRDK010000026.1, read on the forward strand.
AGTCTGAGACCAACGGACAGAAGGCCGACAGCGAGGATTAGCGGCTGCGAGGCTTGCCCCGCTTCGCCGGGGCATCTGCCACCATGCCGAGCGGGAGCTGTCCGGTCTCGTAGGTGACGCGTGGAGCTTTCTTGAACGTCGCGTCCGCTTTCGTCGGCGGGTAGTCGATGCCCTTACCTCCCAGAAGTTCGGCCACCGTTCGGAGCTGGAGACGCGGATGCTCGCCCCAGTTGGACGAGTAGAAACCCGCGCTGGCCGCTTCGGCGCGCATCGGCTTAGTCGGCTCCTGAAACGAAATCATGACGCCGATGGTCGCATCCTCGCGCTCGACCACGCCGCGCAAATCACGAACGTAGGTTGCGTGTAGCTCCCCGGCCTTCACGGAGAAAACGATTTGCTTGGTCTCGCCGCTCTTGTCGTCGTGGAAGAAGAGCCGCCCGTCAACGCCCCTATCCGCCCCCTTCTTCTGCTCGGTCGGTCTCGCGCCAACGAGACCGAGCGCCCACCATTGGAATTGGTACGGATCTTCGACCGCGAGTCGCTCCGCGTCTGGAACGGAGACCGGCTCCCCGATCACGAGGTAGGTCTTGGCGATCTCTGGACCATATGCATCGGATAGCCGCTTCTTGATTAGCCCGATTGCCAAATGGGTAATGTCTATTCCGATCCACTTCCGCTTTAGTGCCTGGGCTGCGGCCACAGTCGTTCCGCATCCGCAGAAGGGATCAAGAACGGTATCGCCCTCATTCGTGCTGGCAGCGATGATTCGCTCTAGAAGAGCCTGGGGCTTTTGCGTCGGGTAGCCGAGACGTTCCTGGGCTTGGGAATTGATCGGGTCAATGTCGGTCCAGACGTTTCCCATCAGAACACCGGGCATCTCCTTCAAAAACTTTTTCAGGCGCGGGCGTTTCGCTTTGGAATCGGGATACCAGATAAGCCCTTCGGCATCGAGTTTTGCCATCGTCTCTCTTGAATAGCGCCATCCGAGCGGCGGCGATGCATGACCCTTCCACTCGTACATCATGTTCGGGCGTGGCTTCGGGCTCGTCATGTCCCACAGGCCGTACCGCCGACCATCGGGCTCGTGGAAGCGGTACTTGTCAGCGACGTATTCCGCGCTGTGCGGGAGGTGCAAGGGGTTCCAGGTGAATCCGCCGGTCTTCGAATAGTGCAGGAGAACGTCAGCGACCGGACTCCAGCGTTTCGCATCGCTGTGCGTTCCCGTTCGTCTCCAGGTGATCTCCCCACGAAAATTCCGAGGATCGAGAATCGCGTCCATCAAGACCTTCAGGTAGTGGCTTGCCGTTGGATCACAATGCAGGTAGAGACTCCCGGATGGCTTCAGGATGCGGCGCAGCTCGACAAGCCGGGGAGCCATCATCGAAAGGTAGGCCAGCATGTCGCTCTCGTTCAGCAGGCGGCGAAACGCTTGCATAGCCTCCGAGGGCTTGCCTCCAGCCTCTACGGTCTCCTGGTATGCCCTGGCGGCTTCTTCGTCCCAGGTCCACGTATCCTCGAACGCTTTGATCTGCGCCGCCGCCCGGTGGCCGTTCCGTTCCCCGAATAGGACGTTGTAGTCCTGGTTCGAGTTGAAGGGCGGGTCTAGGTAAACGAGGTCAACCGTCTCGTCCTTGACGTACCGGCGCAGCACGTCCAGGTTGTCGCCGTAGTAGAGGGCGTTCTCCAAGCCCGGCCTAGCGGCCTTTCTTGGCTTTCCACCGCGCCAGCGCGGCCTTTTTGGCGCTCGCAGACCGCTGTTTCTTGCTCATGCCCTCCGCTCTGGCCTTGCCGCCTTTCGCCCCTCCTAGCCTGCCCAGGGCTACGGCGTGGGGATTCTTGGGTGGTTCCTCGGGCAGCGTGGTCTGCCCGGTCGCAAGGCGCACGATCTCAAAGGCTCTGGAGGCCGGATCGCGCGGTAGCTTTCTGGGACGTATCGCCACGGAGGAAGGCTAGCACGTTCCGACCATGCGTGAGCGCCTTCGGATTTTTCAAACTGACCCACTACCCGCCGATCGGTGAGACGCGATCGGGCGATGCGGTCCGGAAGCGGGCCGCACGCTCCGGACCCCGACCCGCCGATCTCGTTCCAACCCGGGCACTTGGTTTCCGGGCAGACCGCCCGCCGCCGTGAAGAGAACGCCTGGCACCCCGGCTGCTCTTCGGAAGGGAAACGGAACGAAAGGGAGGTCCTCATGGAGACTGGTTCTCGCGTCCGCATCCTCGCGTTGCTCTTCGTCTCACTCCTCGCGGGCGGCCTGTCGCAGGCGCGCGAGATCCTCGTGGCGGGATCCATCCAGACCGCCGTCAACGCGGCCCGAGCGGGGGACAGGGTCCGCGTCCCGGCCGGGGTCTATCGCGAATGCGTGCTGATCACGCGCGACGACATCACGCTCGAAGGAAGCCCGCGCGCGGTTCTCGACGGCACCGGCCTGCCGTGCGACACCGGCATCCACGCGATGCCGCCCTCGGGCCGCGACGCGATCCTGCGAGTCCGTATCAGCGGATTCGATGTGCGGCACTACTCGCAGAACGGCGTGCTCGTCGAGCATGCCGCGGGATTTCGCATTTCATCGAGCCGCGAGTCGTTCAACGGGGAGTACGGGATCTTCGCCCTGCACTCGACGGGCGGCGTGATCGAAGACAACCGCGTCTCGGAGTCCGCCGACACCGGGATCTACGTCGGACAGTCCGCCGACGTCGTCGTGCGCCAGAACTCGGCGACCGACTGCACCGTCGGGATCGAGATCGAGAACTCGACCGGCGTGCGCGTCCTGGAGAATCGGGCGTTTGGAAATTCCACTGGGATTCTCATCGACGTGCTGCCGGGGCTCGAGGCCACGGCGACGGATCGCATCACGATTTCCGAGAACCTCCTCGTCGGCAACAATCGTCCGAACCCGGCCACGGATCCCGAGGACATCCTGTCCCTTCTTCCGGCTGGAGTCGGTCTGTTGAACGTCGGCGGAGACGGCGTCGAGGTCTTCGCGAATCTCGCGACCGGTAACGACACGGCAGGGATCGCCGTCTTCCAGCTCCCCCCCGGAGCGGCGTCGCTCGATCCGCGCATCGATCCCTTTCCGGACCGCAACGAGATCCGCGACAACGTCTCTCTGAACAACGGAAGGCACGTCGACCCGAAGTTCTCCCCGCCCCCGGGGGGAGACCTCGTCTGGGACACGTCGGGTACGGCCAACTGCTGGAAGCGCAACCTCGCCCGAACCACCTTCCCCGACCCGTTGCCGCCCTGCCGGTGACCGCCACTTCGAAAGGAGTCGTCATGAATCACGGTCGATCAGCGATCACTCTCACACTTCTCGCCGCCCTCGGGCTCCCCTTCGCCACCGGCTGCCTGTCCGTCGGCATCGAGAGCGTCGGCAGGGCCGCGCCGGGCGTCGAGACCGGCTCTCTGCGCGTGAGCGTCTTTCAGCACACGCCCCGCAACGGCCACGGCGACCTTCCGGAACATCCGTTCGTGTCCGAGCTCACCCGCATCGACGGCCCCCGCGAGATCGCGATCCGAGAGACGTCGGATTCTCGATGGTCCGCCCACGACCTTGCGCCCGGCAAGTACCGGATCCGGGTCGCTCGGTTCATCGATGCGGCGGGAAAGACCCGTGAGCTTCCCACCCGCGTCCAGGAAACCTTCCACGTCCGTCCGGGAGAAACCGTTTCCGCGGAGATCGTCGTCAAGCGCTTTCCGACCGGGACGGTGGTCGGCCTGGGTGCCGGGGCCGTGGGAGGAATTCTTCTCGCCGCGGTCCTATCGTCGGCGTTTGCCTGGGGCGGGGGCAGCACCGGTTCGACGTTCAACATCAACCGAAAGAAAAAGGAGAAGAAGCTTCTCGACACCCGGCCGATTCCGGCGCGGCAGTCCGGCTCTTTTCCGTCCGCGTTCCTGCCCTGATCGTCTAAAGCGCCTTGATCCACGAGACGAAGACGCTCCGGCCGCCCTTTCGGGGGCGGCCGTTTTTCGGCCGTTCGAGCCCGAAGTTGTAGGCCGCGTTCACTTCTATCTCGGAGCTCCACAGAAAGCCGCTCGTCACCCCGGCAGTGATCCCGTTCAGCGGACGCACCCGCCGGAAAACGTCGCTCCCGCCCGGACCAAATTGCGGTTGCTCGACCCAGGCCAGAGTTCCCTTGAGCTGGAAGAAGAGGAAAAAGAGCGCTTCGTAACGGTACTCGAGGTTCACCAAGGCGTAGCGCGAGGGAAAGAGCTCTTCGGTCGCGGCCGCCGGAACGATGGCCGACGAGAGAGACTCCACATCGCCCGCGTTCGATCCGCCGCCCAGGCGAAACGCGGAAAAGCGGTCCAGATGCGATCCGATTCCGGCGTAGGCGCTGGCAATCCACCGCTGGCGCTCGCGAGGCGCGCCGGGGGTTCCGAACGCCGCGAGTCCCCACGCTTCGACGCGCTGCCAGTGACGGTCCCGCGATCCATTCGCGATCCCGAAGACGCTGCCGCCCCAGCTTTCCCATCCTGCCCGCTCTCCGATCAGCCCGTCCATCCCGGCCGCCCAGCCGGCATGCGGCAGCTCGAGGATGTTGCGTTCCAGGCTGTCCGCCCGCAGGCGCAGATGGACCCTGCCTTCGAAGACGTCGCGCGGCACCCGAAAGTCCGCATCCGTGCGCGATCCGCGGGAAAAGAGAAGGACTCCCGGCTCGACGGTCAGCGCGCCCTCGACCGCGTTGTCCTGAAGGCCGGGGCCAATGCCGCGCCGCCAGCCGATCCCCGCGCCGGCCCGAATCTGGTGCCGCTCGAGATCCGCCCCGGCGATCCGGACGCCCTGGACGTATTCGGACCGATCCCACGGCAGCGTGTCGTTGAAGAATGTCAACGCGAGACTCGACACGCCCTCCGGCCCCGTGTCCCAGCGGACGTCGTCATAGAGTCCCGAGAGCGCTGCCCGCAATCGGCCGTGGCGCCCTCCGCGATTTCTCCAGACGAGGATCCCCGCGGCCGGAACGAGCCGGCGCTTCTCGAGGTCATCCGGAATCGCCGCCAGCGACACGTAGGCGTCGGTCACCACGCGACGGTCGACCGCGGGCGCGGACACGATCGAACCGAAAACTGTCGCCGAATAAGGCTCGCCGGCGCGAGGGGTTCGGTCCCCCTGAGCGAGACTCGTTCGTGCGGCAGCCCAGACGGCGATGACGAGCACGACGCCGCGGGAGCAGCTCACCTCTATTTGAATCCCTCCGCGAGATACAGATCCGAAAGGAACCGCGCGTAGGAATAGGCGTACGTCCTTCCGTTTCGGGAGACCTGGACGGCCGGGAATCCGTGAATGCCCGCAGCGTCCGCGGGTGCGAGGGTCCGCCACGGTTCCTGGGCCCCGGTCGAGACGTCGATCCGGACTATTTGAGCGGGCACCGCGGAAAGCACATACGCGAGCAGGTGGACGTCGTCCATCCATCGGATGGGCACCTCGCCGCCCCGCAGCTCCGGGACCGGTTTTCCGTCGCCCCCCGCGGTCGGGTAAATCGAAAGCCGGGAGTCCGGAGCGACGGCGGCCAGCGAAAGGCCGTTGGGGGATACCGGGAAGCCCTGGTAGTGAGAGAGCGGCATTCCCTCCGGCGTCAAAGGTCGGAACGGGCCGCCGGAAATGTCGCAGGCCCACAGCCGCATCCCTTTTTCGGGCTCGTTCCCCGCGACGACGAAGCGCCGCCCGTCCGGAAACCAGTCCGCGCCCTGAACGACGAGGTTGCCCACGGGAATCATCCGCGAGGTCCCTCCGCCGGCGCCGGTCGGAAGCAGCGCGAGCTTCGGCGGCATGTCCCTGAGAATGGCGAGCACGGAGCGCCCGTCAGGCGACAGCGCCCGCGCATACCCGGGACCCAGGCGCACGGTCCTCCGTCCGTCGATCGAGCGAAGGAAGCCCGCGTAGAGCGAATCGACCGCGCCGCCGAATTCCGTGAACAGTACCTGCCGGCCGTCTTCCGAAACATCCGTCACGAGCGAGGAGTCGAACCAGGAGAGGTCCTTCTCGGCCGCATCCCCCTCGGACTTTCCGAAGGCACCGAGCCGCCGATTCTCCTGGACGAGCAGCACCCGGCCGTCCGGTGCGATGTCCTGCAGCGTCAGGCTTCCGGCGATGCTTCCGACGAGCCGGGCGCGGCCGGACGTCGTCACCGCGTGAAGCGCCCGTCCTTCCCGGGCAGTCGTCGCGGCGAACCAGATCTCGTCGGCCCGGCGGGACCAGGCGAGACCTTCGACGGATGCCCAGCCGGAAGAGAGGATTTGCTTCCGGCCCTTACGGTCGACGACGCAAACCTCCCCTTCGTCATTGTTCTGGGAAGGGTGATCCAGGAAGGCGACGAGCTTTCCGTCCGGCGACACGCGAGGGTGGCTCGCGAAACCGGCCGTCTCGTAAAGTTTCGTGCCGAGTGGAAACTCGAGCGTGCTGCGGCCGGCGCTCGAACGGATGACTGCGAAATCCGTCCCGTTGGGCGCCCAGTCAGCAAAAGTCACGTTCTGAAGAAGCTCCCGAGGGGTCCCGCCCTCGAGGGGGGCCTGCGCGAGAAGTCCGAGCGTCACGCCCCCCGGGGCAATGGCGCGGGCGCCCACCCCGACGAGCATCTCGCCGGCCTTCGACACCGCGAGGATCTCCGCGTCGGGGAAGTTCATCGAGACCGATTCGGGATTCTCGGGCCTCACGCGGAAGAGACGAAAGGGCTCCCCGTCCCACGCGGCGCTGTACACGATGGTGTTGCCGTCCTGGGCGAAGCGGGCGGACCAGATCGTCCCGCGCCGGAAGGTCAGTTGCCGATAGGAAGGTCCGGGAGACCGGGGAACGCGGCTGCCCGCGAAAACGGCGGCGCCGATCGCGAGCAGGACGAGAAACACCCACGCGGGCGCGGCCGATCGGCGGCGCCGCGATACGGAATCGGTCCTGGCTTTCGACGACAGTTCTTCGACGTGCTTCAGGTCGCTCGCCAGATCGGCACTTGCGGCGTAACGCGCATCGGGCGCCTTCGCCAGACAGCGCCCCAGAATGTGCCGGAGGAAATCCTCCGCCGCGTTGTTCGCCGCGGGCAGCTCCGGATCGTCGCGGATGACGGCCGTGAGGATCTCCGCCGGGCTTCCGTGCGCAAAGGCCGCGTGCCCCGTCCAGATCTCGTAGAGGATCGAGCCGAAAGCGAAGATGTCCGAACGTGCGTCGACGTGGCGCCCCGAAGCCTGCTCCGGGGACATGTATCCAATCGTGCCGAGGAGTGTTCCGTCCGCGGTGCCGGTCGGCGGAACCGACAGCGTGTCCTCGCTGCCCGGCACCGGAAGCGCCGGAAGGTTCTTGGCGAGACCGAAATCCAGGATCTTGACGCGGCCTTCCTTCGTCACCATCAGGTTTTCGGGCTTCAGATCCCGATGCACGATGCCGACGCCATGCGCGGCCGCCAGTCCCTCCGCGATTTGGCTGGCCACGGCGAGAACCTGGCGAAACGGAAGCGGCCCTGATTTCAGGATCGCTCTCAGCGTCTGTCCCTCGACGAGCTCGAGCGCCATGTAGGACACCGTGCCTTCGCGGCCGATGTCGTGGACCGACACGATGTTCGGATGGCTCAGGGCCGATATCGCGCGAGCCTCCCGCTCGAACCGAGCGAGACGATCGGGGTTCGCCGCGACGTCTTCCGGGAGGACCTTAACCGCGACGTCTCGCGAGAGCCGCGAGTCCCGTGCGCGGTAGACCTCCCCCATCGCCCCGGCGCCGAGGCGGGCCACGATCTCATAGGGCCCCAGGCGGGTTCCCGGGGGGAGTGTCAGGGGATCACCTGACCGGATTCTAGACCGCGAGGTTGGCCAGGTAGCGGGACAATCTCTGCGTCCCTGGCCTCCGAGTGTCATTGGCCGTCGGATGCCCTCGAAGAGACGATCCGCGACTCATGTCTATCCGAAGGGATAGAGGCAAATTGGATCGGATAGGCGCGCCCTCGGGCTCGTTATCCGCCGGGAAGCAACCGCGCAGGTCTTTCTCACGCCGGATCAAGCCCTTGAGACGAAGAGCGCCGGAAGTCCCGACCTGGATGGCCAATGGCACCGCCGGTGCTCTTCCTTCCGCGGTCAGCGAAGAAAAAAAAGGCCGGAACGAAGGGAGGAATCCTTTGAAGTTTCTACTTCTCGCCCCGCTCCTCATCCTGACCGTGCTCGCGACGGGATGCGACAAGACCGTCACAGGCGTCGATCTGAAGGGAAAGGTCAAGCTGATCCGAATCTCCGGAATGCTCGACAATGCCGAAGGCGCTCCGACGATCCTCCGGGTCCGCTTGTCGTTGGACCGCCGCGAGATCTCCAACATTCTTTACTCGGAGGCAACCAGTCACATCGGTATCGCCGGCAATCTCGCTGGAGATCGTGGCCGTCACACGCTCGCCGTCTTCGTGGCGGATCAGACGAGCTCGCCGATCAGTTACCGGGCCTCGGGCGTCCAGGTCCGGCTCGTGAATGCCGATCTCTTCGGCGGCGGTCCTACGATCGCTCACACGATTCTGCCGGACAGAATCGAGCTCCTCTCATCCGGCCAGGGGATCTCTTACGACTTCGACCTCTGAAAGACGTCTGACCCACCTGCAGAAATGGAGTGTTCTCAGCGCAAACGAGCTACGGTCCTCCTCGATCTTTGTCACCGCCACGGCGGACAGGACCGGAGGGAAAACGATGCGCCGGGCGGCTGAAACGCTCGCGCCGGGGACGTGTGACCGGTCGTCGAGCGTGCTGACCGGGGGGCCCGCGATCGAGTGTGGGGTGTGGAGAAAATGGTGCGCCCGCCGCGATTCGAACGCGGGACCTTTAGCTCCGGAGTGGAATTAGAGTCAGGACTCCAGCCGACCAGGAACGACAGGACCCTACAGGACTAGAGTTTTCGGGGGGTCGGTCTCCGGCTGCCTGGGCTGGAACCGGCCCCATTTTACGGACAGAAGGCGGACACATTTCTTACACGAGGAATCCTTCTCGGAGTTCATGAGGGACACGGTCCTTTTGCGAGCGCCCGATAGGACGGAACGAGCGCCCCGCAAGGAGCGCAGACTCAGAACAACGGATCGGTTATTGGCTGCACACGCATCACGAAGATGCACGAGCCAGTCATCTGGCCGACTTGGCAACGAAGGCTGAGACCGGCGTCCCCTCCCGTCTTGTTGACGAGCTTGACGCTGGTCCCTTGGTAGGCATTCACCGCCTGAATCCCTGTCGGTGCCGAAACGATCGTCCACTGAGCGGCCCACATGTCGTTGCTGCAAGTTGGCGAACCACCGCCGCAGTTGTTGAATCCGCCGCTCGTCCCCACGTTCACGCTTGCCGCCATAGATGCAGGAGCTCCCGTCACCGTGCTCACGACGGGAATCACGCCTACGACCTCGAAAATGAAGTTGTTCGGAACGCTAATAACTAAAGCGGTTGTCGCGGGATTCGATGCGCCCGTGACCGCCGAGGAGAAACCCACAGTGGTGGCTACAGAAGGTCCGGAAACGAGAAGTGCGAATGCTGCGATAAACATCAGACGACAAGACTTCATGGAATCCTCCTTTCGGCAGATTCTCTCACCGTTCTTTTCGGCCGCCGTCGAGAGCTCGCGCTGCTGCGGGGCTTCCCCGCCCCAAGGGGTTTATTCGGGGGGTTACAGTGCCCGGCCCCGGATCGCTGCGACCTTCTTCGGCTCTGCCGTCAGGCGGCGGACCTCACGCCCGTGGCCCGGCGTGGCGCGACGCCCGGTAAAATTCTAGCGTTCGCGCCTGTCTTAAAGCCTGGCGGCGGCGCGTTGGAACCTGAAGATCTTCCGTGCTTCAGCGCGTCTCTTCGCGGTCTCTGGCTTCATCGGAAGAGTTTACCGGCGGCGAGGCGGCTTCCCCTCCCGCCGGCGCGGCGCTCAGAGCGTCCTGCTGGCTGGGCTACCAAGAGAGAAATAAGCCGGTTCAGAAACCGAGTGAGATCCGTGGATCTCAGGAGGCGAAGAACCCTTCAAGATGAGAGGCAATGTCTGTGGCGATACGGGCTGCGGAGTCGGCAATGCTCGTGACCATTTCCGCAGTCGAAACTTCGGCTCCTCCGACGACGAACACCGGTGTGGCATGGAGGTAGGTTGAGAGCTCAAATATCGTGTCCCAGTCGCGACGGTCGATCGCCTCGAAATCTGCCATTTCGTCGTGCTTCAGCTTTTTTCCATGAAATCGACTCCCACCGGGAAGCTCCGGAGTAGCTTCGCATCAAGGCCGTGGAGTCTTGCGTCCGCTTCGATCCCGCGCTGATTCTCTATCGCTCCGGCGGCTATCTCATCGGCACCAGCCGACTTCGCTTTTCGAATGAAGACCTCTCCGGAATCTGACATGTCTCCCCACCCGGCGGCCAAGAACTCCCTCGCGCGATCGCTACTAGACCCAATCCAACGAAGCGTCCAGAGAGCCTCGAGCAGTAGTCGGGCGGACAGAGACACGCTTTCGATGGCGACATCCGCTTCCGCCCCAGCGGTAAGAAGGAAGTGGAGATGATGAACGCGTATTTCCGTCCACTCCAAGAACCCAAGCGGCACGCGCTCTAATCGTGTTTGCTCTTCTGGCGCGAGGGAGGTGATCAGTGTTCGAAGGCGTTCTTGGGTCTCCTCTAAGGATCGGATAACGGATCGCGAGGTACGTTTGGCTTCGAAATTGGTAGGCACCCGGCGGAGTATCGCCGCACTCTCGCTTCGGCGACAGATCCCTTAGCCCCTCCCAACTTGCCTGAACCGGTCCACGTCAGCTTGGAACGTTAGATTGTACATCCAAAGGCCATTTGTAAGTGATTGGTGTTAAATGATTTACAACCGTCTGTCCGTCTATTGTCCGCTATGGGTTTTGGCTAAAGCGTTGAAGTCCGGAGGTGAGGCGAAGGCGGCGGGTAGAGGGACTGCCCCCCAAGGGTCCCCTTCTCCCTAGCAGCCGAGGGGGCAGCCACTTGATCTTCTTCCATGCAAGCCACGTCTGCTGCCTCTTTTCTCTTTCGAGCTCGTAGAATTGCGGTATCTCGCCGGCAATGACCTTTCGTCAGAGACCTCGGGCGGTCTTCATTGCCGGGCTTTTGCTCTAG
>JBBRDK010000027.1:0-40229 GCA_038203955.1 Thermoanaerobaculia bacterium
GGGAGGCGGAGAACAGAATTTGCTTACGGCGTCCCCCGGGGGAGGGGCTGGTGAGGGGGCCCGGCTCCGGCAATCAACCGAGACCTGGCCGATCTTCCGTCAGCGGCGGCGGAAGGAGCCGATCATCGAGACGCCCCAGGGGAGCGTGAGGCGGCGCATCAGAAGGGCCTCGATCCGAAGGACACCCGTGAGCGCAGCGTTCACCCACTTCGGCGGCTGCGGGAGGATCCGCTCCGGGTGATCGCTCTCGAGTCCCACGATCCAGCGGTGCGCGAGGAGGGCGGGCGCGAGCAGAGGAAAGAGAAGAAAGTTCATGTGGGAGAACCGCACGGTCTCGAAGCCCGCGCTCTCCACCTGCGAGCGCATCGGGCGCAGGTAGTACCGGCGGTGATGCTGGTTGGCGACGTCGTGCATGCTCCAGAGCCAAGGGAAAGAAGACGTCAGCATCACGAGGAGCCCGCCCGGGCGTACGAGCCGACTCATTTCCGCGAGGAAGGCTCCGTCGTCTTCGAGGTGCTCGATCAGCCCGATCGCGGTGACGACGTCGAACGACCCGTCCGGAAAGGGAACCTCCCGCGCGTCGGCGAGCGCCACGCATTTCAACCCGCGGCGCGCGCAGAATCGCAGGGCCTCGGGCGAGAAATCGACGCCGCGGATGCTGTCCGCGCGTTCCTTCAAGTCGTCGATCAGCGCGCCGGTCCCGCAACCGACGTCGAGCACGCGTCCGAGCCGGCCCGGCGCTCCGCTCGCGGCGAGGAGGCTGCGGACCATCGCGCGGACGCCGGCGAACCACCAGTAGCTCTGCTCCAGCTCGTAGTTGCGCTGGTATTCGGCCGTCTCCACCTACGGACGGGGAATACGGTCGCCGCCGAAATTCGGGCGCAGCGCTGCCGGGATCTCGACCGAGCCGTCCGCCTGCTGGTAGTTCTCGAGCACCGCGACCAGGGTGCGGCCGATGGCGAGTCCCGAGCCGTTCAAGGTGTGCACGTATTCGGGCTTTTCTCCCTCGGCCCGGCGGAAGCGGATCGACGCCCGTCGCGCCTGGAAATCCTCGAAGTTCGAGCACGAGGAGATCTCCTTGTACTCGTTCAACCCGGGCAGCCACACCTCGAGGTCGTAGGTTTTGGCGGGGTTGAATCCCATGTCTCCCGTCGAGAGAGTCACCACGCGGTAGGGGAGCTCGAGCCGGCGAAGCACTTCTTCCGCGTGGCGCGTCAGCGCCTCGTGGATCTCGTAGGAAGACTCCGGCTTCGCGAACGCGACGAGCTCGACCTTGTCGAACTGGTGCTGGCGGATCATCCCGCGCGTATCGCGCCCCGCGGCGCCGGCCTCCGAGCGGAAGCACGAGGTCATGGCGGCATATCGGATCGGAAGCGCGTCTTCGCGCAGGATCTCGCCCCGATGCAGATTGGTCACAGGGATCTCCGCCGTGGAGATCAGGTAGAGCCCTTCGCGCGTCTTGAAGAGGTCGTCTTCGAACGTCGGCAGCTGCCCCGTCCCGAACAGCGACTCCGCGTTGGTGAGAACGGGCGGCAGGATCTCCTCGTACCCATGCTCGCGGGTGTGCAGGTCGAGCATGAAGGCGCCGAGCGCGCGCGAGAGGCGTGCGCCCGCTCCGCGAAGCACCGTAAAGCGCGCGCCCGCGATCTTGACCCCTCGCTCGAAGTCGAGGATCCCGAGCGCCGGCCCGAGGTCCCAGTGCGGCTGCGGAGAGAAATCGAACGTCCGCGGCTGCCCCCACGTCCGCTCGACACGGTTGGCGCTCTCGTCTTTCCCTCGCGGGACACTCGCATGGGGAGCGTTCGGAATGCTCCTCTCGGCGGCGGCTAGCTCGCTCTCGCGCGTTTCGACGTTCTCTTCGAGACCGCGGATCTCCTCCTTCAAGCGCTTCATCTCGGCGATCGTTTCCGGATCGGGTTTCGCGCGCACCGCCCTGAGCTCGTTGCGCCGCCGGCGCTTTTCTTCCAGCCGCGTCACGCTCTCCCGCCGGTCGCGGTCGAGCTCGACGAAGCGGTGGATCCCGGAGGACGCGTAGCGCTCCGGGAACTCGCGAAGGAGGGCCTCCGCCTCCGAACGAAGCCTTTCGCGTGCTAACATGAACGTGGCCGGTTTACATCGCGCGCGTGTCCGAGTCAACCGTTTGAGCCCTCCCTTCCAGCTCCCCGAAGTCGATTGCGTCGTGGTGAATCGCGACGGCGGCGACTCCCTTTTCGCCGCGATCCGGTCGCTGGACGCCCAGACGGCGATTGATCTGTCCATCGTGGTCGTCGACAATGCCTCGAGCCCGGCCGAGCGGGAGAGGCTGGCCCGCGAGGCGCCCGCCGTCCGAGTGATCCCTTTTTCCCGCAACCTCGGTTTCGCCGGCGCCGCGAACGAGGGAATAGCCAGGACCCGCGCGCCCTTCGTTCTGCTGCTCAACAACGACGCGACCCTGGCGCCCGATTACGTGGCCCGGCTCGCCGCGAGGCTCGCGCTCGACGAGCGCCTGGCCGGCGTGCAGGGGCTCGTTCTCACGGCGGATGGGACGCGGATCGATTCCGCCGGACTCGACTGGAATTCGCGCCGGGAGGCGGTCCCTCTTCTGGGCGGCGCCACTCCCTCCGCGGCGCCGGAGGGCGTGTTCGAGGTGAGCGGCGTGTCGGCGACGGCCGCGCTCTACCGGCGAGACGCGCTCGCGGACGTGGCGGCGCCCGCCGAGGTCTTCGAGCCGTCGTTCTTCGCGTACTACGAGGACGTCGACCTCTCCCTCCGGCTGGCGCGCGCCGGGTGGCGCTTCGCCTGCGACCCGGCGGCGGTCGCGCGGCACGAGGGCTCGCGCACCGGATCGCGAACGCCCTGGAAGCGCGCCGTCTGGGTCGCGAAAAACCGCTGGAGAACCCTCTTCCGCAACTTCGAGCCGCGCCTCGTCCGGCGCGAACTGCCGAGCCTTCTCCGGGCCGACCTCGCGCACGCGCGGTCGCTCGGGTGGCGCGCGCCGCTGCTCGTTCTCGCGGTGTGGAGCGGCCTGGCGTTTACCGCGCGCGCTGCCCGGGCGGGCGCCGGCGGAGCGAGGCCGCTCGCGGACTGGCCCCGGACGGCCGGGGCCGCGGGGAGCCAGGGCAACCCCGCCGGCCGGGACCGAATCGCGGGGTGAGCGGCCGTCCGCCCGGAACGCCGGCGCGCTCCTCTCTGGGCGCCGGCGGCGTTGCGGTCATCCTGGTCTCCTGGAACGACGCGGACGACCTCGAGGAAGCCGTCCGCTCCCTCGCCGCGAGCCGCGCGGCATCCGCCCGCCCCGACCTCGCGGTGCGGCTCGTGGCGGTCGGCAATGGGAGAGACTCGATCCGCGAGGAGCGGATCCGCACGCTCTGGCCCGATGCGGTGATCCTGGTCAACGCCGAGAACCGCGGGCTCGCCCCCGCCGCCAACCAGGGAGCCGCCGCCGCCGGAGACGCCGAAATCCTTCTTTTCCTGAACCCCGATACGCGAGCGGAGGGAGACCCCTTCCCGGCCCTGGCGCGGGGATTCGAGGACCACCCCGAAGCGGCCGCCCTCGCGCCGCGGCTCGTGGACGCGGCGGACGGCGAATTGCGGACCCCCGGGCGCCGCGCCCTCGCGCCGCCCGGCGGCGAGGATCAATTCACCTTTCAGCTCCGGCGCCTGCCGCGGCTCGCATCCGACGCCCGGGAGCTTCTGCTCGGAGAGCATCTGCGTCCCAACGGAGCGGGGCGGCGCGCCGCCCGGTACGCGGACGCCGACCGCGACCGGCCTTTTCCCGTGGAGCAGGCCGCGGCGGCCGCTCTCGCGGTCCGCCGCCGCGCGTTCGAACGCATCGGCGGATTCGACGAGACGTTCGTGCCGGCGTGGTTCGAGGACGTCGATCTCTGCGCGCGCCTGGCGGCCGAAGGCTCCATCGTCTACTGGCCCGCCGCCCGGTTCACCCATGCCGGCGGCGTCTCCTCCGCGCGGCTCGGCTACGACCGCTTCCTGCCGATCCTGTACACGAATGCCCTGCGGTACCGGCGCAAGCACTACCCGGCGGCCTCCCGTGCCGCGTACCGCGCTCTTCTGGCCGGCGGCATGGCGCTGAGGCTCGCCCTGCTCCCGTTCCGCCGGAGCGTCCCCCGGCGGCGGGGGGAAGCCGCGCGCGCCTACGCCGCGGTCCTGCGGCTCGCGCTCGGGCTCACCAGGGCCCGCCGGTGAAGGACGTCGCGATCATCGTCGTCTCCTACAACGACGCCTCCGACCTCCCCATCTCTCTCGCGTCCGCGCTCGCCCAGCGGGGCGTCTCGCGCGAGGTCCTTCTGGTCGACAACGCCTCGGCGGACGATTCGCGCGCCGCGGCGGAGAGCCTCGGAGTGCGCGTCGTCGCCCTCCCGGAAAACACCGGGTTCGCCGCCGCCATGAACGCGGGCATCGACGCCACGGAAAGCCGATACGTGCTCGCGCTCAATCCGGACTGCCGCCTCGAGCCCGACTTCGCCGCGCGGATCGTCGCGAGCATGGACGATCGGGCCGACGCCGGGTCCGCCTCCGGCCGGCTGCTCCGGGGCGACGGACCGGACCTTCGCCCCTCCGCGGTGCTCGACTCCGCGGGGATCGTGTTCACCGCGTCCGGGCGCCATTTCGACCGCGGCGCGGGCGAGCCGGCCGCCGGCCGCTACGAGCGGGAGGAGGAGATCGACGGTGCGAGCGGGGCCGCGGGCCTGTACCGGCGCGATGCGCTTTCGGCTGCCCGGATCTCCACGGGATTTTTCGACGCCGATTTTTTTCTCTACCGCGAGGATGCGGACCTCGCCTGGCGTCTGCGAAACCTGGGATGGCGGTGTCTGTACGTCCCGGCCGCCGTGGCCTATCACCGCCGGCGCAACCTTCCGGAGCGGCGGAGGCAAATGACGGCGGCGGTCAACCTCCACTCGGTCAAGAACCGTTTCCTTCTCCGCATCAACAACCAGTCCGGAGGCGATGCCGTTCGCACTCTGCTGCCCACGCTGGCGCGGGACCTCCTTGTGATCGGCGCATGCCTGACCGTCGAACGAACCTCCCTTCCCGCCTTTCGCTGGCTCTGGCAGAACCGCCGCCGTCTCTGGTCGAAGCGCCGGGAGATCCAGGCGCTCCGGAAAAATCCAGGCGTCTCCCGGGCAGCTGCTGACAGCTGACAGCTGACAGCTGCCAGCTGAGAGCTGATAGCTTCCTCCGCATGCGCCTGGCGATCCTCGGCACCCGGGGGATCCCCGCCCGCTACGGAGGGTTCGAGACGCTGGCCGAGGAGCTCTCGGCGCGTCTCGCCGCGCGAGGCCACGAGGTGACGGTGTACACGCGGACCCGCTACGCCGTGGCGGGCGTCGAGACGTGGCGCGGCGCGCGCGTGCGAGTGCTTCCCACGATCCCGACGAAGTACTTCGACACCGTGGTGCACGGCGCGCTCTCCGCGCTCGACGCGGCGTTCGAGCGCTACGACGCGGTGCTCGTCTGCAACGCGATCAACGCCGCAACCTCCTTCGTCCCGCGTCTCTCGGGAAATACACGCGTCGTCCTGAACGTGGACGGCCTCGAGCGCCACCGACGCAAGTGGAGCGCGGCGGGGAAGGCCGCGTATCGAATCTCCGAGCGGCTCTCGACGATCCTCCCCGACACCGTCGTGTCGGACGCTCATGTGATCCAGGACTACTACCGCGATCGGTACGGGTTCTCGACGGTCTTCATCCCGTACGGCGGCGATCTCCCGGCGCCTTCCGGGACGTCCGCGCTCGAGGCGCTCGGGCTGCGGCCCGAAGAGTACGTCCTGTACGTCTCGCGCCTGGAGCCCGAGAACAACGCGCTCGCCGTCGTCGAGGCCTATCGAAATGTTCCCGGTGCCGTCCCTCTGGTGATCGTCGGCGACGCTCCATATGCGCGCGCGTACATCGAGAGGGTGCGTGCCGCCGCGGATCCCCGGGTGCTCTTTGCCGGCGCCATCTACGGCGAGGGCTATCGGGAGCTGCTCGCGCGCGCTGCGGTGTACGTCCAGGCGACGGAAGTCGGGGGGACCCACCCCGCGCTCGTTGAAGCGCTCGGCTATGGACGCGTCGTGTGTTACCACCAGTCGGCGGAAAACGAGGAGGTCGCGGGCGGCGCGGCTCTTGCGTTCGACGTCCGGCGGCCTGAAACGCTCTCCGAGCTCCTCACGGGAGTCCTGGATGATCCGGCCGCTTTCTCCGTATGGAAAGAGCGGGCGAGAAACCGAACGGAAGAACGGTATCGTTGGGATGATGTCGCCAGCCGTTACGAAGCCGTTCTTGAAGGACGGCGCCCCATTTCATAACATCCGGGTCCGTGGGCGGTTTGGCCGCCGAAGACGGACGACTCGATGCTGAAACAAAAGGCGCGGGCGATCGCGCTCGGGGTGTTGGCGGGAGACCTGGCTCTGACGGCCCTGTCTCTGCCGGTGGCCTACGTGATTCGTCACGTGGTCCTGACCTCGCTGTCGCCGTCTCTGTTTCCGAAACCGCTTCACCCTTTCGACCGGTACCTTTTCCTCCTGGTCCTGATCCTTCCCTTCTGGGCCGTGATGCTGTCCGTCGCGGGCTTCTATCGCAGCCACCGGACGCTGCCCCTCGCGGAGGAAATCTGGGCCGCGACGAAGGTCGCGGTCGGCGGTACCGCGATGCTCGCCTTGCTCGTGTACGGCTTGCGGCTCGAGTTCGTAAGTCGCTGGCTCCTCGTCGTCTTCGCGGCCGTCAACTTCGCGTTTCTCGCGACGGAGAAGGTGGCCCTGCGTCTCGTCTCCCGATGGGTCCGCTCTCGGGGCTTCAACTTCCGCACCGTGCTCCTGGTCGGGACCGGTCAGAAAGCGGCTCAGCTCGCCGATTTTCTGGAAGCGCATCCGCACTGGGGTTTCCGGGTGATGGGCTATCTCGACGACGACAACGGCGGCGAGATCCGGCGCGCCAACCGGTGGCCGTGCGCGGGCAGGATCACCGACCTCGAGAGCGTCCTGCTGCAGGAGGTCGTCGACGAGGTCGTTTTCGTGATCGAGAAGGGCAAGCTCGGCGCCTACGAGGAGGCGCTCCTCGTGGCGGAGCGGCACGGGGTCCGCGCCCACGTCTCGCTCGACATCTTTCCTCACGTCCTCGCGCGCCCGGTCCTGGAGGAGCTCGACGGCATTCCGCTCCTCTCGTTCACGACGACGCCTTCGAACCCCACCCAGCTCGTGGTCAAGCGCGCGATCGACCTCGCCGTTTCGCTCTGCCTCTTCGTCCTGACCCTGCCGATCCAGGTCCTGGCCGTGATCGCGATCAAGCTGACCTCGCAGGGTCCCGTGTTCTTCCGCCAGGTCCGCTGCGGCTTGAACGGGCGGCACTTCACGCTCTTGAAGTTCCGCACGATGGACGCGGGCGCCGAGCAGCGTCTGACGGAGGTCTCGCACTTAAACGAAATGTCCGGGCCGGTCTTCAAGATGTCGCGGGACCCGCGGTCGACTTTCGTCGGGCGAATCCTGCGGCGCCTCTCGATCGACGAGCTGCCTCAGCTCTGGAACGTCATCCGCGGGGACATGAGCCTCGTCGGCCCGCGCCCGCCCCTGCCCGAGGAAGTCTCGCAGTACCAGCCCTGGCAGCACCGCCGCCTGAGCATGAACCCGGGTCTGACGTGTCTCTGGCAGGTCTCCGGACGCAACGAGGTCGACTTCGACCGGTGGATGGCTCTCGATCTCAAATACATCGACACCTGGTCGCCGATGCTCGACCTGAAGATCCTTCTGAAGACGGTCCCGGCGGTCTTGAGCGGAAGGGGAGCGAGATGAGTTGTCAGTTAGCAGTTGTCAGTTGAACCGACTACGAAAACTGAGAACTGAAAACTGAGAACTGAAAACGCGCGGCCGGCGCCGCGCTATCTGTTCCCACTCCCCCTCGGGCCCTCGGCTTCGCTCTCCTTGAACAGGTACTTGATCGAACCCTTCGGGATGAGCAGGTTCGGCCCCCGCTCGCGGTTCAGCTTGAGGCAGTGCTTGTCGTACCACTCGATCCAGCCGTGGATCTGTTCGCCGTCGTTCAAGACCACCACCATGGGGGTCTTGGCGGCCATCTGCTTTAAGTAGTAGTAGCTCTCGGCGTTGGTCTGCTCGGCCGGCGTCTGCTTGCGCTGGGCGAACGTGCGGGTCGGGTATCGCTCGGCGAGCTCGGATAAGTTCGGGCGAATGAGCTTGCGGTTTCCGGGGGCCTCGTCCGGGGCACCCCCCGCATGAATTCCTTTCGGCACGGTAATCTCTCGGGCCTCCTGAAAAGGCGGGTCTGCGTGATTCCGGGTCTGCGTGATTCCCTAAACGGCGGCTTCGGGGAAATTATTCTCCGGTTTCCGGGCTCCGTTGAGGGCCTCCGCGGAGGGCCGTCCTCCCTCGTCCTCGTAGGCCAGGCAACACATGAGCCGCCCGCACATCCCCGATATTTTCGAGGGGTTTAGCGAGAGATTCTGGTTCTTGGCCATCTTGATCGTGACGGGGTGAAACCCCTTCAAAAAGGTGGAGCAGCAGAGCGTCAGCCCGCAGGGGCCGAGGCCGCCCCGCATCTTCGTCTCGTCGCGGGGGCCCACCTGCCGCATCTCAATGCGCGTCGGATACTTCAGGGCGAGGTCCGCGACCAGCTTCCGGTAATCCACGCGCGTCTCGCACGTGTAAAAAACGGTGTACTTGCGGGCGTCGAAGCTCTCCTCGGCCCGCACGAGCTTCAACGGCAGGCGCTTCTCCGATGCGAGCTCGCGGGTGTCGCTGAAGAAGCGCGCCTCCCGTTCGACCTTCGCCTGGTAGTTGGACAGGTCGCTATCGTTGGCCACCCGAACGAGCCTCCGGGCTTCCCGGAGCTGACACTGCTTGACGATCAGCGGGTGAAGCGTCGAAACCTGGCCATATTCGAGCCCCTGCTCTCCCTCGACGATGACCCGCTGACCCTTTTCGAGGGCCGCGCCGGAGGTCTCGCAGAAGACCACGCGGCCATCCTCGTGCTCGTTGATCCGGATGCCGACGTAATGGCCTCCGGGATTATAGGAATTGCCCGTCGTGCAGCCACCGCAACCGGACATGGAGACCCCCTAAACTCTTACCTTAACACGGCTTGTCCGCGCCGGCGGCAGCGAGTCCGCCGCCGCGGCGGACGCCTCTGGACGCGGTTTGCCCTCTGAAAATGCGCCGCGGGCTGGGCCGGCGAGGAGCCTTCTTAACCCGCTGGCGCGCTCAACCGCTCGATCAGGGCATCGAGGACGCGGGCGCCGGCGGCGGCCGCCGGAAGGCGCCGGGAGCCGGGTCCGGCGTCGCTGTCCCCTTCCACCGTGAAGAGAGGCGGCGGGGCCGGGTTGTCTTCCCGGATCTCCTGGGCAACGTCCGCGTTAGCCGGACCGCAGAGCAGCAGCACCGCGTCCACCCGCCGGTTGCGGCCGAGCTTCTCGAGCGCCTCCTCCCCGTCTCGCGCGCGGAGGATTTCGACGGACGGATTCCCATCGTCGATTTCTGCGGCGCCGTCGGGCGCAATCACCAGGATCGTAAACATGTCAGGCCCCGCTGAATCGAGCGCTGAACGCTCGACGCTCAACGCTCAACCTCCCCCTCGATGACCCAGATGGTCGCTCCGCCTCCCGGCCGGGCTCGCGAACCGTCCCCCTGCGCCACGTAGAACTCGAAAGTGTAGAGCCCGGGACGCTCCGGAGCGAACGGGAAGACGAACTCGTGCCCAGGCAGGAGACGTACCTTGCCGTCGGTCGTCATGCCGACCACCTGCATCCCGCGCGCTCCCTCGGGGATGTAGGCGAGGCTCGCCCGGGGGTAGGAGTAGCTCGTCCGTCCCGACGCCTGCTCCCGGGTCAGCGGCGCCGGCGGGTCTTCCCGGGCGATCGTCACGAACCGGAGGCGCCAGCCGGCCGCCGGCCTGCCGGACACGAGGACCCCCGCCGGGGACGATTCGAGCGCGGCGAGGGTGACGCGTTCCAGGCGCCGCGTCAGAAACTCCTGAGACATCTGAAAACGTCCGCCGGAGATCGCGTACCCCACTCCCACGTGCGTCGCCTCGGGATCCAGGATCGTGACGCGATGGCCGTCCGCGGGCGGCCTCTCGTCCATCATCTGCTCCTGCCCGGAGAGCGCGAGCGCGATCGTCGTCTCGGCGAACTTCGGCGCGGTCGTCAGCCAGGACACGGAGTTCTGGGAGTGCAGGCCGAAGATTCCGGCGAAGGCCGTGCGCGCGTACGGCGGGAGTCCGTCCATCAGGAAATGCCCGCGGCTTCTCTCCTGGACCTGCCGCGCGCAGAAGGCGTCGGCCACGCGGGCGGCCGCATCGTCCCAGCCGACCGGAGCGATTCCGAACCGGGCGCGATCGGCGTTGATGCGGTCCAGCACGGCGGCCTTGACGGGGTCTCCCGGCCGGAAGGGGTCCGGCGTTTTCTCGGTGAGCGGACGATCGAGTCGAGGGGCGCGAAGGCGCAGTCCGCGCCGGGAAGAGGAAGCGGCCCGGCCCGCGGATCCCGTCAACGCGGAGACCGCGACGAGGAGGAGTAGCACCGGGATCAGGACGCGGACGCGATTCCGGCCCCGCCGCGGCGTGAGATCATCGCCGCCGCGCGGCTGCACGGGACGGGGATCCGTCGTGAGGCTCATCCGCCACGGGCAACGCAGACCCTGGCCGGCTCCTTCCCGACCCCCGGCTTGTAGGAGGTGATCAATGGTGGCGATCCGGTTCGGAACCTCCGGCTGGCGGGCGGTCCTCGCCGAGGAATTCACGTTCGGCAACGCGCGCCGTGTCATCGCGGCGATCGCCCGAACGCTCGAGGCGGAGGGCCATTCGGGGGGCCTGGTGCTCGTGGGTTACGACACGCGGTTCCTCGCGGGACGGTTCGCCGCCGAAGCCGCACGCATCCTGCAGGCGGCCGGGTTTCATGCGGAGATGTCGAGCCGGCCGATTCCGACGCCGGTGCTAGCGTTCGAGATCCGCCGCCGCGGCGCCGCGGGAGGCGTGAACTTCACCGCGAGCCACAATCCGCCGCAGTACCTGGGCATCAAGTTCTCCACCTCCGACGGGGCGCCGTCCCTTCCGGCGGTCACCTCGCGGATCGAGGCGTTCCTGGCGGAAATCCCCGAGATGCCCCCGCCGCCGCCCGATCCCGTCGCCGAGTTCGATCCGGCGCCGCCGTATCTGGAGGATCTGGGCCGGAAGGTTCGCGGCGCCGACGTCGCGCGGGGAAGCCCGCGTTTTTCCCTCGACTTCCGCTTCGGGACATCGGCCGGGTTTCTCGACGGATACCTGCGTGGGTGCGGGGCGGAAGTCGAGAGCCTGAACGCGAAGGCGGACCCGCTCTTCGGCGGAGAATCTCCGCAGTGCGGCGAACGGGAGCTGGTCGGGCTCGGCCGCTCGGTGGTCGCGAACGGGTCGCGGCTCGGACTGTCGTGCGACGGCGACGCCGACCGTTTCGGGATTTGCGACGAGGCGGGCGCGTACATCCAGCCGAACGACATCCTGGCCCTTCTCGCCAACGACTTCCTCGGGCGCAAGGGTCTCCGGGGCGGCATCGCGAGGAGCGTCGCGACGACCCACGCTTTGGACGCGATCGCGGCGCGGTATGGCGTGCCGCTGTATGAGACGCCCGTCGGATTCAAGTACATCGGAGAGAAATTGATCGCCGGGGAGATTCTCCTGGGAGGCGAGGAGAGCGCCGGGCTGACGGTCGAAGGCCACGTGCCCGAGAAGGATGGAATCCTGGCGGACCTCCTGGTCGCGGAGATGGCGGGAGCGACGGGAAGGACCCTGGGCGAGCTCTCGCGCCAGCTCGCCGCGGAGATCGGACCGTTCGTGTCGCGCCGCGTCGACCTTCCGCTCTCGGCCGAGGCGAGGCAGGCGCTCGCGGGCCGCCGCGCGTCGCCCCCGGAGACTCTCGCGGGAATCCGAGTCGCGTCCGTCAACCTGCTCGACGGAATGAAGTTGATTTTCGCGGACGGTTCGTGGATTCTGGTTCGAGAATCGGGCACCGAGCCGGTGGCGCGGGTGTATGTCGAAGCCAGATCCGCGCAGGATGTCTCCGCGCTCGCGCAGGCGGCGCAGGATCTCCTGAAGGTCTAGCGAAGGCCTCGACGGTGTGAGCGAGGGCCCCAAGGTCTTAGCGAAGGCCCGAGGGTCTGAACGAAGGAGTTGCGGCCTTGAGCTTTCTGATCGAGGGGGTTCTGGGGCGCGAGATCCTGGACTCGCGAGGAAACCCGACGGTCGAAGTCGAGGTCCTGCTCTCGGGCGGCGCCACGGGCCGCGCCGGTGTGCCGTCGGGCGCGTCCACTGGAGAGCGCGAGGCCCTGGAGCTGCGCGACGGAGATCCGAAACGGTACGCCGGCAAGGGGGTTTTGAAGGCCGTCGCGCACGTCAACGGAGAGATCGCGGGGGAGATATCGGGGACCGACGCGCGCGATCAGGGGCTGATCGACCGGATCTTGATCGAGCTCGACGGGACGCCGAACAAGGGACGGCTCGGCGCCAACGCGATCCTGGGCGTCTCGATGGCGGTGGCGCGCGCGGCGGCGGACGCTTCCGGGCTGCCTCTGTACCGATACCTGGGAGGAGCCTCCGCCCGGATCCTCCCGGTTCCAATGATGAACGTGATCAACGGCGGCGTGCACGCCGACAACCGGCTCGACCCCCAGGAATTCATGGTCTGTCCCGTCGGCTTCGACCGCTTCTCCGAGGCGCTCCGCGCGGGCGTCGAAGTCTTCCACGTTCTGAAGTCGAAGCTCAAGAGGAAGGGCCTGTCGACCGCCGTGGGCGATGAAGGCGGCTTCGCCCCCGACATCGGCTCGTCGCGGGAGGCCCTCGACCTGCTCGTGTCCGCCATCGAAGCCGCCGGGTATCGTGCGGGCCGCGACATCGTGATCGCGCTCGACCCGGCCGCCTCCGAGTTCTACCAGAAGGGGAAGTACGTGCTCGCCGGGGAGAAGAAGACGTTCTCGCCGGAGCAGATGGTCGCCTACTGGGCGGACCTGGCCGACAGCTATCCGATCGCCTCGATCGAGGACGGCCTCGCCGAAGGAGACCGGAAGGGCTGGGCGCTCGCGACGAAGCAGCTCGGCGGAAAGATGCTGCTCGTCGGGGACGACCTCTTCGTCACGACTCCGACGATTCTCGCGGAGGGCATCGCGGATGGAATCGCCAACGCCCTGCTCGTCAAATTGAACCAGGTCGGCACCGTCACCGAAACGCTCGAGGCGGTCCGCTTGGCGCAGACCAACGGGTACCGGACGATCGTCTCGCACCGCTCCGGCGAGACCTCGGACGACACGATCGCGGACCTCGCCGTCGCGGTCAACAGCGGGCTGATCAAGACCGGGTCGGCGTGTCGCGGAGAGAGGCTGGCGAAATACAATCGACTCCTCGTGATCGAAGAGGAGCTCGGCGCCGCCGGCGTCTTTGCCGGAAAAACGGCGTTCCAGGGATGAGAGAGACTCCCGCTCCGCCGCGTGCGCCGCGTCCTTTCCTGACGTTCTTCGTGTCGCTCGCCTGCTCCTCCGTCGTGCTGGGAATGCTGCTGCTGTGGGATCACAAGGTCTTGGATCTCCACAACGCGCGCGAGGACGTCAAACGGCTCGACGTTCAGATCGCGGAGCGCGCGAGAGAGAACGACGAGCTTCGCCTCGCGATCGAGGCGGCGACACGGCACCAGTTTCCCGCCGAGAAAGTCGCTCGGGAGGAGCTTCACCTCGTGCACCCGGAAGACCTCGTTCTCCTCTATCCCGCGGGATCCCTCTCCGCGAAAAAAGAGTCGCGGCCTTCGGACTTCCGCCCGGTCCGCCCGGTCCGCCCGGTGCCCTCGCCCGCCGAACGCGCCGGCCCTCGCTGATCCGCGGCCGGGAGCCGGCGGCCGTCCTCCCTCAGACTCTCAGCGACTCTTCGAGCGTCTCCTCGACGACGGCGGCGGCCTGATCCCAGTCCAGGAGAGCCGCGCTTCTTCGCGCCTGCGCGCCGAGCGCCGCCCGCCGGGCCGGATCTTCCAGAAGGCTCCGGACGTGCGTGACGAGTCGCCGCGAATCGCGGGGGTCGAAGAGCAGGGCGGATCCGCCGAGACGCTCCGCCGCTCCCGTGCTGTCCGAAAGGATGGACGGGGTTCCGGCCGCCGCCGCCTCGATGGCCGGAAGCCCGAAACCCTCGTCCAGGGAGGGAAGCACGAGGGCGAGGGCGCCGGAGTACAGATCGCGCAGCGCCGCATCGTCGAGGTTGGACAGGCGCTCGACCCGGGATGCGAGGCCGGAGGACGCAATCAGCGCGGCGACGTCCGGCGCATGGAAGACGTCCGTCTCGAACGGGCCGGCGAGCAGGAGATCGACCTCGGGGAGGCTCCTCAATGCCTC
The DNA here is from genome assembly GCA_038203955.1 of Thermoanaerobaculia bacterium. GTDB lineage: Bacteria > Acidobacteriota > Thermoanaerobaculia > UBA5066 > Gp7-AA6 > JALYUA01. The sequence goes on from JBBRDK010000027.1 coordinate 14,321, forward strand.
GACGACGACGGAGATGTTCTTGTGAGGGGAGAGGCCTCCCACGAAAAGAAGATAGGGGCGCGGACGTCTCGGGCCAGGGCGAGCCGGCTCGAAGAAGATTCTGTCGGCGGCCTCGGGAACGACCTGGATCCGGCCGGGATCGATGCCATAGACCTCCGCGATCCCCCGGCGGGAGTGCTCGGAGACGGTCAGGACCCGGCGTGCCCTCCGGAGACCGATCTTCGTCTTCCAGCGCCACCGGCGCGCGGCCGCGGACGACTCGAACACCAGCTCCGGGTGACGTTCGGCGGTCACGTCGTGAACGACGAGAAACTCCGGAGTTCTTGGGACGGGGACGTAGGTGAGGGGCGACGGAAACAGGACCGCATCGAATCGGCCTCGCGACAACCCGCGGCTCATCCGGAACATCTCGGTTAAGGAGCGGTGATGCTCGGACGAGGCCCCGGCGCTCGCGGCATGGCCGGTCGCGATCACGATTCGCGGCGCCTCGGCCGCACCCGCGCTTTCCGCCGTCACTTCGTCGAGCGCGAGAATCCATTCGTGGCGGCCCCGGCGCGCGAGCGCGGAGGAAAGGCCGCGCAGAAAGCGTCCGTAGCCCCGAGGATTGCTCCAGGCCCCCGCCTCGATACCGAATCGCACCGGGCTAAACCACCTTCAGGGTCGACCCGCCTTCGCCGAGAAGGTAGCCGGCGGCGTCGCCCGCGGCGCGCACGGCGAGAAAGGCCACGATCCAGGGAAGGCTTCGCGGCAGGGCGCGCCGGGAAAGCATCTCCCGCCGGCGGGCGACGCTGCGGGCGATCCGCCAGGCGCGGAGCGGCACGAGGAGCGGAGCGGCGGCTGCCGAGACGATCCTCCGGGGCCATGACAATTCCTTCGCGCGCATTCCCGAGTACGAACGCGAAATGTGCCATCTCTGCGAGACGAAGTGCGAGACCGAGAAGGGCTTCGCGTGGACCGCCTCGGCCCCTTCGACGCATCGGGCGACGAAGCCGCGCCGGGCGAACTCCGGCGGGACGAAGGTCTCCCAGGCGCCGCTGTAGAAGGCGTCCCCGCACGCGTCGATCGCGGCGCGTTTGTAGGAGACGTTGTTGCCCGGAGGGCCCGGAGCGCTCTCCTCCGCGACGGGCGTCATGTGCTCACTGTATTCGGTCAAGAAAGCCGCCCAGTCGACGGGGGAGAAACACCCGTTGATCACGGACCCCCAGACCGCCGCGGCGCCGCCGGCGTGGCCTCGCAGCATCGCGTCCTGCCACGTCGGCGCGACCTCCATGTGGTCCTCGAGGATGGCGACGATCGGTCCGCACGCCGCTCGGATACCCGCGGCCCGCATTCGCGGAATGGTGAGCCCCGACCCGGGGACGATCCGGACGCTCGGAAATTGACGGCGCAGAGCGTCCGAGTCCGCCGGAGGGAGCCGATCGACGGCGACGATCTCGAGCGCGCCGGGTCGAGCCTGTTTCGCGAGCGCTGCGAGCGTCCGGCGCAGGAGCGAAAACGAGTTGACCGCGGGAATCACGACCGAGAGCTCGGGAGGCCCGGCGGGCAGACTCTCGTTCATCCGCGTTTCGCGATCCCGGCGGCCGGGCCGGTCTCCGACCGCCGGGACCAGCAGCCGCCCACCGCTTCACCGAGCGCCCACGCGGCCAGAAACGGGAGGAGAAAAGGAAGCGACACGAGGAGAGGGCGGAAGTAGCGGCGGGAAGCGGCCCGCCGGGCGATCCGGGTCAGGAGCACGAACGGGACGAGAGGCGCGCCCAGGACCCGAACCGCCGTCGTGAGGGACGAGGCCGTCTCCCTCCGGGTCTGCCCGCTGCGGATCCCGTGGGCGAAACGGTTGCGGCAGAAGTCGAGGAACCCGGCCGAACGGCCGTGGCGCACGACGATCGCGGGCGTCAGGATCAATCGGGCTCCGCTTTCGACCAGCGCCGCGTCGATCTCGATCTCCCAGAATCCGCCGGCCCAGAGCGGCCGCCAACGCTCGATCGCCTCGCGCCGGTACGCGGCGTTGTCCCCGGGCAGCGTCGAGACGGGACGGTTCGAAAAGGGGAGCAGATAGGCGGAGTATCGGCACAGGTGCACCGCCCAGTCCAGAGCCGTGAGCCCCGGGCCGGGCTCGATCGCTCCGCCGACGCCCGCGACGCCGTCCGTCATCGCGTCGCGGACCGCCGCCGCCCATCCGGGGACGGGCGCCATCGACGCCAGCGTCAGCGCCACGATCTGACCGCGCGCGCGATCGATTCCTCGCGCCCACAACTGCGGCGCCAGCGTGGCGCCCCCGGAGGCCGATTCGACGAGAATCTCGTCCCCGCGGCCCGCATCGAGCTCGGAGCGGAACGCGTCGAGATGGCGCGGGTGCGGCCCCATTCCCCGGGGCTGCGCGACGACCAGCGAGATCGAGACCCGAGTCACGCGAGGTTCTCCTTCCGTGGCGCGAGAGGACCGGATTCTCCAGCCAGCGTAGGGGAGAATACGAGAGCGGACCGGAACGGCAAACGTCGGCTGGAAGGGGGCCCTCGAGAGAGCCATGTCGAACGAAGCGGCGCGGAGGACGCGCGGCCGGCCGGTCGCGGGCCAGAGCCTCGTGTGAAAAGCCTCCGGATCTGTCTGGTGACGACGTTCTACCCGCCGGAGAGCTTCGGAGGCGACGGCGTGTTTGTCGAAAGGCTCGCTCATGCGCTCGCGCGGGAGGGCCATCGGGTCGACGTGCTGCACGACTCGGACGCGTTCGAAGCCCTGTCTCCGAGGCGAACGGCCGGGGCGCCGCGGGCCGTTCCGAATCCGAACCTGACCGTGCGCTCCCTGCGCGGCGGGGCACTGGCGCGAGTGGATCTCCTCGCGAGCCATCAGCTGGGCCGCCCCGTCGGGAAAGCCGGGGAGATCCGGGAAATGCTCTCTTCGGACGGATACGACGTCATCCACTTCCACAATGTCTCTCTCCTCGGCGCACCGCGTCTCCTCCGGTACGGCGCGGCCGTCAAGATCTGCACGCTGCACGACTACTGGTTCGTCTGTCCGATGCACGTCCTCTGGCGATACGACCGCGAGCGGTGCGCGCGCCGCACGTGCCTGACCTGCACGATCGCCGGGCGGCGCCCGCCGCAGCTGTGGCGGTACACGGGAACCCTCCGCCGGGCGGTCGACGCGGTGGACGCCTTCGTCGCGCCGAGCGAGACCTGCCGCGATCTGCACGCGCGAAACGGGTTTCCCGCTCCGATACGCCTGCTCCCGCACTTCGTTCCCGACTTCGGAAGCGGACAGCCCGCGCTTCAGGCGGCCAGGGCCGGGATCGGCGCTTCGAATCGCCCCTTTTTTCTCTACGCCGGACGGCTCGAGAAGGTCAAGGGCATCGAGGCCCTGGTCGAGTCCTTCCGGTCGTACGATGGCGCGGACCTCCTGATCGCGGGGACCGGAAGCCTGGACGAGGAACTTCGCGAGGCGACGCGGAGCCTCCCGCACGTGCGAATGCTCGGCTGGATCGGGGACACCGAGCTGCGCCGGCTCTACCGGGAGGCCGTCGCCGCGATCGTTCCGTCCCTGGCGTACGAGACCTTCGGACTCTCCGCGGTCGAGGCGTTCGCCGCCGGAACTCCCGCCGTCGTCACCGCGGGGGGCGCTCTCGAGGAGGTCGTCAGGTCCTCCGGCGGCGGCCTCGTGTACCGCTCGCATGGCGAGCTGCTGGAGAGTCTCGCCGCGCTCCAGTCTCAGCCGGATCTCCGACGCCGCCTCGCGGACAGCGCGCGTCGAAGCTACTGCGAGAGATTCACGGAGGCCGCGCACCTCGAGGCCTACTATCAGTTGATCGGGGAGCTGCAGTTCGAAGCGCGCCGCCGGCCCGCATGAACGGCGGCTGGCGCGTTCCGGTGCTGACGTACCACGCGGTCGGGGAGGGGCCTCGCCCGCTCTTCACGCCGGCGCGCGTCTTCGAGTCCCACCTCGCGGCGTTCGCGAAGGCGGGCCTCCGGACCGTTCCCCTTTCGGCCCTGGTCGACTCGCTGGTGAGCGGGACGGCAGCGCCGGAGAGATCGGTCGTCCTGACTTTCGATGACGGCTACCGCTCGTTCGCCGAGGAAGCGTGGCCGAGGCTTCAGGCGCATGGATTCGGGGCGGCGGTCTTTCTCGTCTCGGATCACTGCGGCGGCGACAATCTCTGGCCGACGCAGAAGCCCGGCGTCCCGCGCAGCGCGCTCCTCGATTGGGATCAGGCCGGACGGCTCGCCTCGGAAGGCGTGGAGCTCGGCGCGCACGGTCGGACGCACGCCCCGCTGCCCCTTCTTTCGGAAGCCGAGGCGGAGGCGGAAGTCGCGGGCTCCCGCGCCGACATCGAGTCCCGGACGGGGCAGCACGTCCGGCTGTTCGCCTACCCCTACGGCGCTTGGAGCCCGCGAACCGAGGCCATCGTGCGCCGCCATTTCGACGGCGCCGTCTCCGTGCGGCTCGGGCTCGCGGGCCCTTCGAGCGGTCTCTTCCAGATCCCGCGGGTCGACGCGCACTACGTCTCGCCCGCGTCCATCGCCTGGCTCAGACGAGATGTCTTCCGGGCGTATCTCTCGGCGCGGCAGGTTCTGCGCGACGCGCGCCGCCGTTTTTCGTCCGACTGGTCTCTCCCGGGAGAGGCCACGCCGGCTTCCGATGAGTGATCCGGTCCCGGGGATCCTGCCGGTCGTTTCCGTCATCGTGCCTGCCCGGCAGGCGGCGCACACTCTTCCCGCCTGCCTGAGCGCGATCCTCGCGTCCAAGGGCCCGCCCCTGGAGCTGATCGTAGTCGTGGACGGCCCATCGGCCGACGGCACCGCGGATGTCGCCGAGGCGCACGGCGCGCGCGTGATCCAGCTTCCCGAGCGGCTCGGGCCCGCGGGCGCGCGCAATGCCGGGGCCGCCGCGTCCGGAGGAGACATCCTGGTGTTCGTCGACGCCGACGTCGCGGTTCGGCCCGATGCGATCGCTCTTCTCGTCCGGAGCTTCGACGACCCGCCGGTGGCCGCGGTGTTCGGCTCGTACGATCGCGAGCCTTCGAGGCTGACCGTCGCGTCGCAATACAAGAACCTGCTGCACCACTTCGTGCACCAGGCGGGGCGGGAGCGCGCCAACACGTTCTGGTCGGGCCTGGGAGCCGTTCGCCGCGAGGCCTTCGATGGAATCGGCGGATTCGACAGCGCGCGCTACCGGCGGCCGAGCATCGAGGACATCGATCTCGGGCACCGGCTGAGGGAAGCGGGCCGGGAGATCCGGCTGGTCAAGTCTGCCCAGGGAAGCCATCTCAAGCTCTGGACGGCGTTCGGCATCTTTCGAACGGACCTGTTCGACCGCGCGCTGCCATGGACGGAGCTGATCCTCCGGGCGGGCCGGATGCCGACGGACTTGAATCTCGCTCCCCGGCATCGCGTCGGCGTCGCGGCGACCGGCGTTCTCATCGCATCGCTCTTCGGAACGGCGGTCAACGCGCGGTTCATCTACGTCGCCCTGGCGGCCCTCCTGGTGGCCGTGGCGGCGGGGGCAGACGTCTTCCGATTCTTCGTCCGCGAGCGCGGCATCGTGTTCGCGATCCTATCGGTGCCGCTCCACCTCTCCTATTACGCGGCGTCGGGGCTCGGCTTCGCCATGGGCCTCTTTCGACATGCCGCCGGGCCGATACCGGTCCGCGGCTTTCTGGAAACGCGCCGCATCTTCACGAACACGTCGGTGCTCGCGATCGGCGAAGTGGCGGCCCGGGGATTTTCCTTTCTCGCGACGGTCCACGTGGCTCGGGTTCTCGGCGCCGCGGGCTTCGGCCGCATCGAGCTCGCGTCCGCGCTCGCGCTGTACGTCGGAGTCCTTTCGACGTTCGGGCTCGACATCGTGGGCACGATGCGGGTCGCCGTGGACCCCGACCGCGCCCGGGTCCTCGCGCGGACGATCACGTCTCTGCGCGTGGCGCTTTGCTGCGTGATGACCGCCGCGCTGCTTTCGCTGACCTGGGTCGTTCCCCGCTTCGCAGGCATCCGGATGCTGCTGCTCCTGACGACGATTCCGATCTTCGCAGAGTCGCTGTCGCTCGCGTGGCTCTTCCAGGGACTCGAGCGGATGAAGAGGATCGCGGCGGTCGGCATCCTGGGCCAGGCCGCCTACGCGGCGGGAGTGTTCGCGCTCGTGAACCGGCCCGAAGACATCCTTCGCGTCCCGGTCGTCTCGGGGTTCAGCGCCGCGGTCGCTTCCGGAGCATTGGGCCTCGTCGCGTGGCGGGCCCTTCGCCGGTTGCCGGGCGAGAGGGCGCCGGGGCTCACACGGTCGCTTCTGATCGAGGCGGCGCCGCTCGCGGCCATCACGGCGGCCGGAATCGTCACCTACAACGCCGACGTCATCCTGCTCGGTGTCCTGGGGGATGACCGGCACGTCGGCATCTACCGCGCCGCCGGCCGGATCGCCGGGGTCGTCCAAATGCTCGGCGCGGCGTTCTCGACGGCCGTGTTTCCGAGCCTTGCGCGGGAGTCGCGGGTCAAAGAGAACCTGCGGTCCGCTCTCGACTGGGCGATTCGGACGAGCGCGATGGCGTGGGTCGTCGGGGCGGCCGTCTTGATCGCCGCGGCCCCGGTCCTCCTCCGGTGGACGTTCGGCGTGTCCTATGAAGAAGCGACGCTGACGCTCCGATTGCTGTTTCTCGCCGCGGCGGTCGTCGGCGTGCGCGCGCAGTACCGCAGCGCCCTCGTGGTCCTGCGGCAGACGCGACGCAACCTGCCGCCGACGCTCTGGGCCGCAGGGACGAGCGTTCTCTTAAACCTCCTGCTGATACCGCGGTTCGGGCTTCTCGGAATGGCGCTCGCGACGATCTTCTCCGAGACGCTGATGCTCGTGCTGATGCGCCGCGAGGTCGCCCTCGCCCTGCGCAACGCCCCGTCGTGAAGGAAGAGCGGGCTTCGACCTCCGCCGCGCTCGTCCTTCAGTGCCCGCTGTGCGCGGGGGAGATCGCCCTGACGGCGGAGCGCTGCGACTGCCGCGGCTGCGCCGCGAGCTTCCCGATGCTTCTCGGTATCCCGGACCTCCTGGTCCCGGCGCGGACCTGGATCTCCTACGAGGACGATCGAGAGCTGGCGCGCCGCCTCGCGGCGCGGTACGACTCGTCCGGCTTCGCGGACCTCGTGGCCGAGATCTGGAAGGCGCGGCCCAACGCGGACCCGGCGCTGGTCGCCCGGCGGATCCAGGAAATCCTGCGCGCGACCTCCGGGCACCGCGAAGAGATCGGCGCCGCGGGCTGGGTCGGTCTGAACGCTGACGGCGGAGGCCGGCGATCGGAACGTCTGGGCGAGCGACTGCCAGTCATTCCGCCCCTAGGCATCCAGGCGGACGTATTCGTTGAGGGGAACTCCGGCGCAGGCCGGCTTCGGATAAAAGTTCAGCAACACGTACAGCGCACCCGTATGCCGCGCCGCGAGAGGTCGTTTCGCGGCCGGGAGACAGCAGAAATTGATGGGGTGGATCTTGGCGCCGAGGTCATAAGACGTGCCGCCCTGAATCACGGAGCATTGCGAGACGGAAGCGCTCTGCCCGCTCGGGGCGGAATTGTTGACCAGGCGAAACGATCCGGACGTCTCAGAAGCCGCGCCCCCGGGGGCCCATTGCGCGTTTCCGAAGCGAACCGGAACGCTCCAGGAGGAGATGTCGGTTTCGAATCCCCCGTTGGCGACGATGCTGCGGGCGCCGCACGACGCGGCGAGGCCCTCCTGGCCCTGTGCACCGAGCTGGAAGAGCAGGGCAAGGGACGGACCGGCCACAAAGTTGAGAAGATGTCCCATCGATGCCCTCAGGGCGAACATATACCAGCGATTTGAAGACTCTCTGCCCGCCAGGCCGCATCTCCCCGCCTTCCGCCGCCCGTCGGGAGCGGCATTGAGCGCCGCGCCGCAGACGCCCGGCCGGGCCTATTTCGAACGCCTCCAGGAGGTCGAACGGCGCCACTGGTGGTGCCGGTCCGTGCGCCGGTTCGCCCTCGAGCAGTTGAAAGGGGTTTTGAGCGAGAGACCCGTCATTCTGGACGTCGGATGCGGCGCGGGCGGCTTTCTCGCCCACATGCGCCGGGCCCGGCCGGCGGCCCGATGCTTCGGCGCGGACTTTTCCGGAGAAGCGCTCGCGCTCGCCCGGGCGGGTCTGGCGAGGCGGCTCGTCCAGGCCTCCGCGGCAGTCCTTCCCCTCGCGGGGGACTCGGCCGACGCGGTGGTTCTCCATGACGTTCTCCAGCACCTTCCCTCCGGGGATGACGCGCGCGCGCTCGCGGAGGCTCGACGCGTCCTGAAACCCGGTGGCCTGCTGTCGCTCCGTACCAACATCGGCCCTGCCGGCGAAACGGGGTCCGCCTCCCTGCACCGTCGATACGACCCGGCCAGCCTCGCCCGCCTGGTGCGCGATTCGGGACTCGAGATCGAGAAGCACGTCGTTCTTCACCCGTTCGCGGCCCTTCTCGGTCGCGTCCGAAGCCGCGTCGCCGCGCGTTCGCATTCGCACGGCGCCGCGCCAGAGGGAAGTCTCGCCATGCGTCTTCCCGGCCTCCTCGTCAACGGAGCGATGAATCTATACTCCCGAATCGAGGACGCGGCGATCGCGCGCCTTCCGAACCCCGTCGGGGTCGGGGACTCGCAGCTCCTCTTCGCCCGCAAGCCGGTTCCGGGAGTCGCGCGATGAAGCCGATCCGCGTCGCGCTCGTGGGACTGGGAGGCGCGGCCGTGCGGATCCATCTGCCGGCGCTCGCCTCCGTCGCGGGCGCCACTCTCGTCGGCGCGGCGGAGTCGTCTCCCGAGGTCCGAAGCGGGATGGATCGATGGAGGATCCCGGTGATCACGCCGGACCTCCGGTCGCTGCTCGATCGGACGCACCCCGACCTCGTCATCGTCGCCACGCCGCCGGATCTGCACGCCGCCCACGTCAAGGAGTCCCTCGAATACGGCGCGCATGTCCTCTGCGAGAAGCCGTTCGTGTCCCGGCTCGAGGAGGCGGACGACCTGATCGCGCTTTCGATCCGCCGGGCGCGACTTCTCGCGGTCAACAACCAGTATCGGTACATGCGCATCTATTCGGAAGCTCGGCGGCAGATCGCCTCCGGGAAGCTCGGAGAGCTCTACCAGGCGCAGGTCTGGCAGCAGATGTTCCATCCCCCCGAAAAGGAATCGAACTGGCGCGCGCAGCTCGATCGCTACACCCTCTTCGAGTTCGGGACGCACGCGCTCGATCTGCTGGCGTTCTTCTTCGGAGACCTTCCGGTGGCGGTGACCGCGCGGACGCCGAAGGTGCCGCATGGCTACGCATCGGACGTGCTGGCCGTCGTCCTGCTCGATTTTCCGGGAGGGCGGGTGGCAACCGTGAACCTGCACCGCGTCTCACGGGCCCCCTTCCGTTACCTCGAGATGCGGCTGGATACGCGGGAAGCCTCCCTGCGCCTCTCTCTCGGAGGCGTCGCCCGCGCCGGTGTCGATCTCTCGGGCGGGCGCCCGCGGATCCGGGCGAGTCTGGTGAAAGGAGGCGAGGCGCGTCTCGAGCGCGACGGCCGCTCGCGCGTTATCGCCCGGTCGTGGCGGCCGGAGTTCGATTCTGCGACCGCCCGGCATCTTCACGAGGTCGTCGGCAGGATCCGGTCGGAGGACGTCGAGCCGCGGAGCGCGATCCATGCGCGCGAGATCCTGCGGACCGTTTTCGCGGCCTACGAGGCGGCCGAGACGGGGAAGACGATACGGCTCGCGGAATTCCATCCGTGAGGTCGCCGCTCCGGCGGTGGACGTGGCTGGTCCTCGTCGGAATGGGTCTCGCGTTTCGGATCGGACTCTTCCTCGCTTCTTCGAGCGATCCGACGCGCCGCGTCTACCCGCCGGACTCGTTCGACTACGCGCGGCTCGCCGAGAACCTGCGGGCCGGCCACGGATTCTCCGCCGACGCGAAGCCCCCTTTCCGGCCGAACGTCCTCCGGACACCCGTGTATCCCGGCTTTCTGGCGCTGCTTCTCGCGCTCGGCGGCCGGCTCGAATCGGCGGGCGTGGCGGCCGGCGTCCTGCTCTCGTGCGCGGCGGTCTGGCTGACGATGTGGACCGCCCGCCGCTGGCTCGCCGACGCGCGAGCCGGGAGACTGGCGGCCGCGCTCGTCGCGCTCGACCTCGGCACGGCCGCGTACGCCAACTTTCTGCTGAGCGAATCCCTCTTCGTGGTCCTGATCCTCGTCGCGTTCGCGTGTCTGGCGCCGCCTCCGGCCGGATCGGCGTCGCGCACGAGGGAGGTTTTTCTGGCCGGCCTTCTTCTCGGCGCCTCGACCCTCTGCCGTCCCATCGCGCTCGGACTCCCGATCGCGCTCGCGATCGGGAGACCCCTCCGCAGCGCGGCCGTCCTTCTCGCGGGCGCCGCGCTGATCGTCCTTCCGTGGGTGCTGCGCAACCAGTCGGCGGCCGGAATCTTCAACGTGAGCTCGGTGGCGGACGTCAATCTCTTCTACCACCGCGGGCGGGCCGTGCGCGACGCGCAGGAAGGCGTCGAGCACGAGGCGCCGAAGGAAATCCCCGGGACCAACGATCCCGTCCGCGTCGGCCGGATGCGGGACGAGGGGTGGCGCGTGATCCTCAACAACCCCGTCTCGTACGTCCGGCTGACTCTCGCCGCGTGGCTCCGCACGTTCGGGCCGGACGACCGCCCGGCGGCCCTGCTGCTCGGAATTCCCTCCGTTCCGGCGCCGTGGTGGTCGGTACCCGGACAGGAGACTGCCGAGGCGCGAAGGTTCTCGACGGCGGAGAGAATCCTGGAGGGGGCCTTCCTCGTGTGCCTCTATCTGCTCGCCGCCCGGGGATGGCGGGAGATCTCGGATCCCGTCCGCAGGCCGCTCCTGCTCTGCGCGGCGGCGGTCGTTCTCTATTTCCTGGCGGTCTCCGGACCCGAGTACTACGGGAGATTTCGCGTTCCGATCGTTCCCTTCCTCGCCCTGATGGCGGAAGCCGGACGCCCGGCGGCGGAACCCCTCAGAAGATCCGGGCGCGGCGCGGGGGACACGCGAGATACCCCGTGAATTCTCCGAGCGACCAGGCGGCGCAGAGCACGAGAGCCCACGGGAGACCGCGCACGAAGTCCCGCCCTCGACCCGAGCGCGCCGCCGCGGCGGCCACTCGCGACACCATCAGCGCCGGCAGCGCGGCCGTTCCCGCGGCATACAGAAGGCGAACCGGCAGCCCGCTCCCCCTCAGGCGGTCGGCCGCGTAGCCTCGGCCGTAGTGAAATCTCTGGCGGAGAGCCGTCCGGGCGCTCATCGTGTTCTCGAAGACCACGGTGGCCCGGCCGAAGCGAAGCCGGCGGCGGCTCCGGACCCATCGCGCGTGGAGCAGCGTCTCCCATTCGCCGGCGCGGAGAAGGTCCGCCGACTCCTCGAGCGCCGGGCGCTTGTACGAGAGGTTCGCGCCGGAGATCGCCTCGACCTCGGCGTCGTCGCCGGGAGGCGGGAAGAGCCCGTACTCGCAGAAGTAGAGACCGAGGTCGGCCGGCGTCGCAGGCCGCGCGACGTCCACGGGACCTCCGATGCCGGGCGTCTCGGGGAAGCGGCGATGCGCGTCGACGATCTCCGCGCACCAGACGGTGGAGGGGATGCATCGCGCCTCGACCGCGGCGACGACATCGCCCCGCGTCTGGAAATACGCGGCCCAGCGCAGCTCGGGAACGGACCGGAGGCCTTCGAAATGGAGGAACCGGACGCCCGGGAAGATCGAGCCGAGGATTCTTTCGGGGTTCACCGCCGAGCAATCGGAGACCCAGATCTCGCCCGCCTCCGGCTGGCTCGTCAGAGACTCGAGGCACTTTCGCAGCGTCTGCGGCGATTCATACGACGTGACGATGACCGAGAGCTCCACCGTCAGCTCGGCGACAGGGTGCGAAACCAGGCGACCGTCCGGGCCAGCCCTTCCTCGAAGGAAACGCGGGGCCGGAAGCCGAGCGCGCGGATCCGCGACGTGTCGGCGATCCAGTGGCGGGCGTCTCCCGGGCGCGGCTCGGAGTCGAACGTGAACCGCGGCGACAGCGCCATCGCGGAGGCGACCTTCCGGGCGAGCTCGCGGATCGAGAGCGGCTCGCCGCCGGAGACGTTGTACGCCTCGCCCGACATCGGACCGCGCTCGGCGACGGTCAGGAAGGCGTCGACGACGTCGGCGACGTAGACGAAGTCCCGCTGCGGCGAGCCGTCGCCCTGGACGGCGAGCGCGCTGCCGTCCGCCCGCAGCTTGACTAAGAAATCGTAGATCACCTGTTGCCGCTGCCTGGGGCCGTAGGCGGGAAACAGCCGCAGGATGGCCGTTTTCAGGCCGTAGAGCTTCGCGTAGACGGCGACGTACCGTTCCGCGGCGAGCTTGCTCGCCCCGTAGGGGGAGACCGGCTCGGTGAGGTCCCCTTCCCGCATCGGCTCGCCCGAGCCGTGCCCGTAGACGGCGGCGGAGGAGGCCTGGAGGAAGGCCGGGCGCGGCGACGCCCGTCGAACCGCTTCGAGCAGGTAAAAGGTCGCGACGCCGTTTCTCTCGAAGTCCATCCGGGGCGCCCGGACGGACTCGGAGATGTTGGCGTGTCCCGCGAGATGGAAGATGTGCGTGAATCCGCGCCCGGCGAGCAGCGAATCCAGGTCGCCGCGGCAGAGATCGATCGGGACGATCTCGATGCGCTCGGAAAGCGCGCCCAGGTCCTCCCGCCGCCCCCACGAGAGATCGTCCGCCACAATGACGCCGACGTTCCGCGCCACCAGCTCTTCGACGAGATGCGACCCGATGAATCCCGCTCCACCCGTGACGAGAACCGGTCCCATCGCCGGCGGATCGGCGCTCATGCGCTCGCGGCCTGCGCCGCCTCCTCGAGAACCGCGAGAGTCTCGCGCGAGGTCCGCCTCCAGCTGAACTGCCGGATGAACTCGAGGCCCTCTTCCGAGAGCCGTCTCCGGAGAACGTGGTCCGTCGCGATCCGCGCCATCGCGTCGCAAACGGCCGCGGCCGTGAGCGGCGACGGGAGCAGGATGGCCTTGCCGCCGGTGACCTCCCGGAGGCCGGGGGCGTCGACCGTGATCACCGGAAGTCCGATCGCCTGGGCCTCCATCGTCGTCAGCGACAGGGCCTCGTAGCTGTAAGGCAGTACGAACGCCTCCGCGGCGTTGTAGAGCAGGTGGAGCTCTTCCTCCGGGACGTACTCCCGATGCGCGAAATTCTTTCCGAGGGAAAGCTCGCGCGAGAGAGCTCCGAGGTCGAGATGCACGGTGTTCAGTCCGACGACGAGGAGCCGGTGCGGCAGCGAGGGGTTTTCCCGCTTGAAGTCGGCGAAGGCCCGGAGCAGGAGCGGCACGTTCCGGCGCGGCGTCATCTTTCCCACGAAGAGGAAGAACGGAACGTCGGCGCCGACGTGCTCGGCCCGTATCCCGGGGAGGCGGGGGTCACCCGGGAGAGGTCGAAACTCCTCCGGCGGCGCGAGCGGCACGATACGGATCTTTTCGGGCGCGATTCCGTACGCCGCGACGAGGTCTCGTTTCCCCGCTTCGGTCGTCGTCAGCACCAGCGTCGCATGGCGGCCGCTCCACTGATAGAGCGCGAGATACGCCGCGGGGACCGTGTGCCAGTGGGCGCGCGGGAACTGCTCCGGGTAGAGCTTCAGCGTCGCCTCGAAGATCGTGACGACGGTCCTCCGGCGGGCGATTAGCGGCCTCGAATACGAAGGGCAGAAGAGGACGTCGTCGTCGGACGCCGGGCCCAGGCGCAGGTTTTCCCAGACGAGCATCCGCGCTTCAGGCTTCAACACGCGCTCGCGCACGTTTTCGGGCAGGTCGATCGTGCGCCGGTCAATCGGCTTCGGCGTGTAGAAGTTGATCTCGGAAAACCGCGCGCCGACGAGCTCCCGATCCCAGTAGCGAACGACGTTCCAGAGGTACCGCCCAACGCCGGTCCGTTGGCCATGGATGCGCCAGCCGTTGATGCCGATCTTCACGCCCGTTGCGCCTTCATCGCTTCGAAGGTCCGCCGCACACCCTCCTCGATCGAGTGGCGGGGCGCCCAGTCGAGGAAGCTTCGCAGCTTCGTCAGGTCGCATTGGAACCGCATGGGGCCCGGGACCGAGATGTCCCGGTCCGCGATCGGGCAGCGAGAAAGCTCCGACAGAAGATCGACGATGCGCGCGACGGAGGTCATCGAACCGGAGCCCAGGTTCAAAAGTCCCGTCGCGTCGGTTCCGAGAAGACCGACGATCGCCTCCGCGGCGTCCTCCACGTAGATGAAGTCCCGCTCGGGCCGCCGGCTCCAGACTTCGGCCCGGCCTTCGGCCAGGAGCCGGCGGGAGAGCACGTGGATCAAGTCGTAACGTTCGAGCGCCGTCGGGCCGTAGAGATTCGAGAAGCGGACCGTCAGGATCGGCATCCACTTCGCGTAGAACTTGCTTGCCTCTTCCGCGAGGTATTTGGAGAGGACGTATCGGTTCTTGTACGGGTCGATCGGCGAGGCTTCCGACACCGGGATCGTCAGCTTCTTCTCGTCGTAGAGGAGGATCGTCGAGAAGTGGATGAATTTCCGGATCGGGCGCCGCTTGAGCTGTTCGAGCGTCTGGAGCAGCGGCGTTAAGTGGTAGTCGAAGGCGTTCGGCTCCCCGCGGGGAACTTCTTCCTGCTCGAGCGCGTGGTGGTCGGTGTGGCCGATGATGTAGACGACCCTGTCGAACGCGACGCGATCCAGGACGTCGAGATTCGCGAGGCTCGTGATCGGCACGTGGGCGTTGGGCGCGGCCGGTCGCGTCCGCCCGACCGAGACCATTTGCGGGCAGCGATTCAGGATGTACGGTCCGAGAAATCCGCTTCCTCCGAACAGAATCGTGTTCTCGCCCAGGAAACGCTCGCTCAAGGCAGGATCACCTCGCCGGCAAAACCTCTTTCCCGGAGCTTCGGGACGATCTCGTCCGCATAGTTCCAGGAAAAGAGAACGGCCGCCTCGGGAGGCGGCGAGTCCTCGAACATGCGGTCCTCGCCGACGATCGGGATGTGGACGCCCGGAAGATGCTTTCCGATCCGCAACGGGTTCACCTCGGTGATGTAGGAGATCATCTCCGGTCCGAGGCGACACGCGTTGCAGACCGTCGAAGCCTTCGCGGGCGCGCCGACCCCGACGACGCGCCGCCCGGCCGAGACGTGCCGGTACACGGCGTCGAACAGGGTGCGCTTCTTCTTCTCGACCGCGGTCCGGAATCGCTCGTGGAACTCGTCCTCGTAGAGCCCGGCGGCGCGCTCGACGGCCTGGAGCTCCAGGACGCGCGCGGAGACGGGATGGGCCCCCCGGTGCCCCGCGAAGACCGCGATCGACCCGCCGTAGACCTCGGAGCGCTGGGCGTCGAAGATCTCCATCTCGTATTGCGAGAAGAGCCGCTCGAGAGGCTTCAACGAGTAGTAGCGCAGGTGCTGATGAAACACGTTGTCGTAGTGGATCCGCTGCGCCGTGTCCAGCCAGTACTGCGAGTCTGTCGCGAAGATTCCCCGGGGAGCGAGCAGGCGGCGCACCCCGGTCATCACGCCGGGCAGGTCGGCGATGTGCGCGAAGCAGCCGGCGGCCGAGATCGCGTCCGCCACTCCATGCTCCTCGCGAATCCTTTCCGCCGTCTCCGCGTCGAAGAACGCGTGCAGCGTGGGGATCCCGGCGGCGTTGGCGATCCGCACCGGATCGCCGGCGGGATCGACGCCCAGGAACCGCACGCGATGCGGGAGGTAGCCCTTCAGGAGCGTGCCGTCATTGGAGCCGATGTCCACCGCGAAGGATTTTGGCCCGAGCCCGAGGCGGGCGACGAGGTCTCCCGCGAGCGCCTGCAGATGCCGCGTGGCCGTTTGCGTGGTCCCGCTCAGGAAGGGAAAATTCTTGTAGACGATCCGGGGGCTCACGGTGAAGCCGAGTTGCGTCAGCCCGCAGTCGGGGCAGTGGTGGAGACGCATCGGATAGAGCGTCTCCGGCCGGTTCAGGTCGGCCGGGGACAGGAGGAGGTCCCCCACCGGCTGGTGTCCGAGGTCGAGGCCGGGGGTCGTCTTCGCGCCACAGATCTGGCAGCGCACCGGAGCGGCTCGGGCGCCCGCGCGCCGGCGGGACGGAAGGCCGCGGCTGGCGGCGGGAAGACCCCTTTCGAGGTTGGTGGCCGTCACAGAGCCCGGAAGAAGTCCGCGAAACAGTCCGCCACGTAGTCCACGTCTTCGTCCGACATCGCGGGATGCGATCCGACGTAGAAGGCCGTTCGATTGAGCATCGCGGCGACCGGATAGCGGGGCTCGAGGTCTCCGAAGAGCCTTCGGTAGACCGGCTGGTTGATGAGCGGCAGCAGATAGCGCGTCTCGATGGACCGGTCCTCGAGGTGGCGGATGAGGTCGTCGCGGACGATCCGGGAATCGAGGATCCGGAGCGGAAAGAACATGCGGAGGTCTTCGGTCTCCGGCCGCGACCGGGGCAGCTGGATGAAATTCTTCCAGCGCTCGAGCCCGCGGGTCATTCGCGCGACGACCTCCTGACGGCGGCGCGTCGTTTCTTCTCTTCTCTCGAGCTCCGCGATGCCGAGCGCCGCTTCCATCTCCGTGGCCCGGAAGCTGTGGCCGAGCCGAACGAAGGAAAAGCGGCTGCGCGCGACTTCCAGCAGCGAGTCGCCGTGCATCCCTTCGTCGTCGTCGATTCGCGTGTAGAGGGAGTCGCGCCCGTGATTCATGATGCTTTTCAAAAGGACCTCGATCTCGGGGTCGTCGGTCACGCACAGGCCGCCGACGCCCGTCGTGATCAGGTGTGCGATGTACGTCGAAAAGCACGCCACGTCGCCGAAGGAACCGACGGGCCGCCCCTTGTAGCGCACGAACATCGCCTCCGCGGAATCCTCGATGACGCGAAGCCGGCGCCGCCCCGCGATTTCCAGGATCGGGTCCATGTCGCAGGGGAGGCCCGCGACGTGGACGGGAATGATGGCCCGGGTGCGCGGCGTGATGTGCCGCTCGATCTGCACTGGGTCGATCTCGTAGAAATCCGGGTCGACGTCGACGAACACCGGCGTCAGCCCGTTGTAGAGAACGACGTTGGCGGTCGCGACGAACGTGATGGCCGGGACGAGCACCTCGTCGCCGTCGGCCCACCCGCCCAACTCCTTCAGCGCCTGCAGGGCGATCTGGAGGGCGCTCGTCCCGCTGTTGCACATCAGGCCGTACCGCCTGTCATGGGCCGCGGCGATCATCTTCTCGAAGCGGTCCATCATCGGGCCGGCCGAGAGGCGGTTGCTGTCGAGGACCTGGAGAACGAGCTCCCTGGCGCGATCGCTGATCTGACAGCCGCCGATGCCGATCTGCGGACGTCCGGCGGAGAGGGGGAGTCCGCGCGGAGCGTTAGGCACTATGGCGGGAGACTAGAGAGCGCGCATGGGCTCTGTCAAGTTACGATCCCGGACGCATGAGTTGCGGAGAGCCGCTCGCCGTGACGATCGCCGGAGCGGGGCTCATGGGCCGCTGGCACGCGCGATACGCCGCCCGGATGGGAGCGCGAATCGCCGCGATCGTCGATCCCGACCGCGCTGCCGCTCGCGCGCTCGCGGCGCGGTTTCCCGGCGCCGCCGTGTTCGCCGATCTCGAGGAGGCGTTGCGAGGCTGTCCCTCTGGCGCCGTTCACGTCTGCACGCCCTCGCTGGTTCACGAGATATCCGTCCGGGCCGCGCTCGCGGCCGGCCGCCATGTCCTGTCGGAGAAGCCTCTTGCGGCATCGGCCGAGGCGGCGAAACGCCTTCTGGATTTCGCCTCGCAGACCGGCCTGGTGCTCTCGGCGGTCCACCAGTTTCCCTTCCAGCGCGGGGCGAGACTCCTTGCGGAACAGAGGGCGCGGCTCGGAGACGTCGTCCGTCTCGACTTTCTTCTCTGTTCGGCGGGCGGCCTGGGTCTCTCGCCAGCGGAATCCCGCGAGACGCTTCTCGCGATGCTCCCGCATCCCGTCTCGTTGTTCCGGCTCCTGGCGGGCGAGACGCCGCCGGCTTCCGCCTGGAGGATCGCCGACGCCGGCCGGGAAGAAATCTCTCTCGCGAGCGGCGGAGAAAGGGTGACGCTCGGGATCTTCCTCTCCCTCCGCGGCCGTCCGACGCGTTGCCGCCTCGAGGTCACCGGCACGGAGGCGACCGCGCACCTCGACCTGTTTCACGGTTTCACGGTGATCGAGCGGCGGCGCCCGTCACGGGTCTCGAAGGCCGGAGCGCCCTTCCGATTCGGGATGGAGCTAGTGCGCAGCGCGGCCGCGAACCTTTCGCGGCGAGCCGTGGCGCGCGAGCCCGCCTATCCGGGCCTTCCCGAGTTGATCCGGCTCTTCTACCTGGCCGTCGCGGGCCGCGCCGCCGCGCCGGTCGCGGCGGAAGAAATCCTCGCCGCGGCCCGGCTCGCGGATCGGATCAGGGCGGAGCCGGTCGGCATCGACCGGATCCGCGCAACCGGCATCACCGATCGCGGCGCCGCGGGGCCTCTTTCCTGAGGACGAGCACCCACTCGGGACCGAACTGCCGCAAAAGGGCTCGCCCCGGCGCGAAACGCTTCGCGAACCGGTAGACCCGCAACGCCAGCCGCGCGCCGGGCGCAGGCGCGCGCGCCTCGTCGTCGCCGACGTCCGGCAGGAAGACCTCCGTTTCGAGGAAGCAGGCGGCCGCGAGACGCCGGAGCTCTCTCTGCGAACGGAGGTGGACGTTCTCGAAGCTCGCGCCCCTCCGCCTCCGCACGTAGGACGCCTGCCAGGCGCGCGGGAGAAACCCGACGCCCCAGAGGGCGACGTGAGGCTCGCGCGCGAGCGAAAACCGGTTCACGGCGGTCAGAAGGAGAAGCCCCCCCGGCGCGAGGACGCGGGCGCATTCGAACAGGAACGCCCGCGCGTCCCGCACGAACTCGAGCGTTGCGATCGACACGACGGCGTCGAAGGACCCGTCGCGAAACGGAAGGAATTCTCCGCCGCAGCAGGCGAGGGCCGGCTCCGGCCGCGCCGCGTCCCGCAGCCGGCGCCGGGCCACGTGCAGCCAGCGCATCGCGACGTCGGTCCCGATGATTCGGGGGAAAACGCCGGAGGCCGCCGCCAGGAGGTTGCCCGTGCCCGTCCCGACCTCGAGGACGCTTCGAAGGCGCCCGCGTTCCGCCGGAGACAGGACGGCGAGCGTTCGGCGGGCCCTCTCCTCTCCGCGCATCGCCGTCTGAACGAATCTTTCTTTGAGCGGGGGCGGGGTCTCCGGGCTCAGGCTCCAGTAGTGCTCGAGAAGGCCGCGAAAGGTGAGGCGGTCGAAGACGTTGAGGATCTTCCCGGTGCGCGCCAGGTCCTCTTCGACAGAGAGGTAGGGATCGGGAAGCACCCGGAAATCCGGAATCCCGCCGGCGAGGGGATAGGAGCGACCGCAGGGGGGACAGCGAAAGGCGTCGCCGTCGGTCGCGAGCTCGCCGCGGCATCGGGGGCAGACGAAGTCGACGGTCTCGAGAGAGGGGAGCGGGGAGGCGGGCGCCTCCCGGGTCACGACGAAAGGGTGGTCGGCGCCTGCCGCTTCCGATTGTATTCGTCTTCCGAATCCGCCTTTTCCCAGATGCGCGCGCCGGCGGCCGCCCGGGCGAGCTCGAGCGGCTGAAACACGACGCTCGGCCAGAGAAAGACCTCGTTCGTGCAGTGGCACATCCGCGCGCGGATGCTGGCGCGGAGAGCGTCGGCCTCCGGCGAGTCCCATATCTCGAAAAAGGATTTCTGCCTCAGGTTGCCGAGAGGCGGGTGGTTCTCGCAGACGCTCACATCGCCGTTGGCGTAGACGACTCCCGTCAGGTTTCCCGCGGTGCACGGCACGAACTGGCGGTCCGCCTCGATCGTCTTCACCTTGGCCCACTGCAGCATCGGCTCGACGATCCCTCCGAACCGTCCCTCCTCGCGGTCCTTCCACACCGAGGTCGAATACCGGTAGAGCTCCTGGTACCGCTCGAGCGCCGGCCCGCGCAGGCCGGGATTCTTGCGATCGCCCCGGATCACCGCGAGGTTGTGGTGGTCCATCGCCGGGCACCGGTCGTGGAGGAACTTGGTGAGCTGCCGCAGCTCGTCGATGTTCTCGTGGGTGGCCGTGCCGATCGAATGGATCCGGAGGCGCCGGTCCTCTTTCTGAAGGAGGGCGAGCCGCTCGTAGGTCGCCATCGCGCGATCGAAGGACTCCGCGTTGCCCCGAAAACGGTTGTGGTACTCGGGCATCCCGTCGAGGGAGAGCTCGCAAACGAAGAGGTCGAGGCTCTTGCGTTCCAGAACTTCCCGGATCTGGCGCTCCGTCCTCTCGGTGAAGAAGCCGCTCGTCGGGACGTAGATCTGCTTCACGCCGTTGTTCTCGATGAACAGGCTGCAGACTCGCGCGAAGTCCGGCCGGATGAAGGGCTCGCCGCCGGACAGGTTCAGGTTTTCGAAGGGGCCGAGCTCGAGAGAGAGCCGTTCGAACTCTTCGTAGCTCAGGTCGTCGCGTTTGTTCAGGCTCCGCCAGTAGAAACAGTGCTCGCACGTCAGATTGCAGATCGAGTTCATGAACACGATCAGGAACGGCGGGGCCAGACGCTTCCGGTGGTGGAGCGCCATGCGGGAGAGGCGGGCGTGGCGGGCGAAGCGCGAGGAAATGACGGGGCCCCTCGTTTCAATCGTAGTCGCATCGATCGTAACCCCACCCTGAAACGGGCGCAAGGCGGGAACGCTGTATCTTTCCGGCAATTTGCGGCCGATCAACGACAGACCGGGGCACGCCTCGCCGATCCGTCCCGCGGCGGTCTCGGTCTTTCTCGTCCTGGGGTCGGCGTTCGTGATCCTGCGCTGCCTCCCGCTGACCCGCGAATACGCGGCCCGCTTCGCGGCGTCCCATGGTGGGAGCCTGCTGGCGGCGGCCGCGGGCGCCGGAGTCCTCGCTCTCGCGGCGGGCGCGATTCTCCTGCGCGGGCGTCCGAAGACGCTGCTCGCGGTCGCGCTCGGCTTCGCCGCGCTCCTCCTGATCACGTCGGGGAATGCGGGCGCGGCGGCGGCCGCGGCCCTGATCGCGGCCGGAGTGCTCCTCCTGGGAGATCTCGTTTTTCGCCTGTTCACGGGTGTCGAGGCGGCGGACGACGACGCGTGGTCGGTCTTCGCGACCGGCGTGGCGGCGTCGGGGATCCTGCTGCTCGGCATGGGCGAGGCGGGGATCCTGCGTCCCGGTTTCGTCGCCGGTGCGTTCGCCGTTCTGGCCGCGGCGAGAAGGCGCCGGGCGGTGCCCCTCGCCCGGATTCTGCGGGGCGCCGGCGCGGCGTGGTCTCGGAGACCGCTGCGCCCTCACGAGGCGCTCTGGGTCTCCATCGCGGGGGCCGTGCTCTTCGCCTCGTTCGTCAGTGCGCTCGGACCCGAGGTCTCGTTCGACGCGCTCGCGTACCACCTGCCCGAGGCCCGCGACACGGCGCGGATGGGAGCCGTCCAGCCTCTGCCCGACGTTCTTCCCCAGTCGCTGTTCTGGCGGAACCACCAGACGTTTTTGTCGGCAGGATTTCTGTTCGAGGGCGAGCGCGTGGCGCGCTTCCTCCATTTCGGCGTCGCCCTGGGGACATTCGGCGCCGCGCTGTCGCTCCTCCGGCGCCTCGGCGGAAGAAGCGCCGGGCCGCTCGTGACCCTGGCGCTCGTCGCCGTGCCCGTGATCTGCATGCAGTTCCACTCCGTATCGGCGGACTGGGCGACGGCGTTTCTCGTGACCGCCGCCGCTTCCGAGATCTCCGCCGCGGGAGACGCCCCTTCCCGGACGCATCTCGCGGGATTCCTGGTCGGCGCGGCGGTGGCGACGAAGATCTTCGCGGCGCTCGCGCTCCCCGCGTTGCTGGTCCTTTTTCTGTTCCGAGTCTCCCGCGCTCGGATGCGGCGCCTTCTTCTCACCGCCACGTGCGCGCTGATCGCGCTGCTGCCCTGGCTGGCGTGGAGCCAGTCCCGCGCCGGGTTCTGGCTCGCGCCCTACGCGCCGTCCTTCTCGGCTCTCGTCTCGAGATCCGCGCCCGGCGGGCACATCCGGCATGGACTCGTCCTGACGTCGGCGGCGGCGCCCGAGCGGCAGGATTCCCCGTCGCCCGCGGCGTTTCTCCGGCTCCCGTACGACCTGACCTTCCACGGCGTCTTCTGGGAACGGATTCCCGACGGATACAACGGCATGCTTCCCGTTCTTCTCCTAATTGGCGCGATCGGTTGGGGTCCGCGGCGGCTGGGGCTTTTCCTCGCAGTCGCCCTCGCAGCCGTTCTCCCCTGGTATCTCCTGCGCGCTCCGGCGCTTCGATATCTCTTTCCCGTCTACCCTCTCTACGCGGTCTTCGCGGCGGAGGGGCTCGATCGGCTGACGGGCCGCTTCGAAGGCGCGGCAGGAGGACTCGCGGGCTTCTCGATGGCGGCCGTCACGCTCGCTTTCCCCGCCCAATTCCTCTCCCTCCCGTTCGACGCGCGGGTCGCGGCCGGAAGAGTTTCGCGGGAAACGGCGCTCGCGGCGTATCTGCCCGCGTACCCCCTGTGGAGCCTCGTGAAGCCGGCCGATCGCGTGCTGCTGGCGGGCGAGTTCGACCGGTATCACTGCCCGGCGGAGCGAGCGTGGCGGACCGGGTGGTGGCCCATCAGCGAAATGCGTCCCGGCTCACCGGGTTTCGAAGTGCGGCTGCGGCAGCTCGGAGTGACCCATTGCGTCGTGCGGAGCGATCTTGCGGGATCGCTGCCTCTGCCCGAGTCGGAATTCGATCTCGTGGCGCGCCGCGGCCCCGCCGCCCTCTATCGACTGAGGCCGCGCGGGTCCCCGGCGTCCGTTCCGCCGTCGCCCTGATCCGGCCGCGATCGCCGCATCCGCCGCCGGCGCGCCTTCTCCGGGATGACGGGCCCGCCCGGCCGGAGGGTCAACAGCCTGGGGAGCGCGCGGGCGGAATCCTGGACGTCGCCGTTTTCCTGGTACTCGGCGTCCGAGTTCACTTTCCACACGTCGAAAGTCCCACCGAGGATGTTTCGGCTCGCCAGGAGGCCCGTCATCATCGCGTGGTCCTGGTTGTTGTATTTGTGCATCCCGTTGCGTCCGATGAGCTGCAGGTTCGGCAGCTCGGCTTCGAGAAATCGGCGCACCGTCTCGACGTTCTCCCGATAGGAATCGTCGTAGACGGGATAGGCCTTGCGCATGCGGACGACGCATCCGTCGCGGACCTTCGACGGGTCGACGAGGCCGATCTGGCCGAGCTCGGTTCGCGCGAGCTCGCGGAGCTCCGTGTCGCTTCGCTGCCACAGCTCGTCCCCCTCGGAGCAGAAGTACTCGAGGCCCAGGCACGTCAGAGACGGATCCGGGACCATGCCGAGGCTCCAGTTCTTGAAGTTCTGGATGCGGCCGAACGAGACCGAAGGGTCGTGGATGTAGATCCAGTTGTCCGGAAAGACGTTTTCCTGTTCGACGATCAGCGCGACGGTCAGGAAATCCCGGTACTTCAACCCGTTCGCAGCGCGCAGGACGTCGGGGGGCGCGGGAGGCACGAGGGCCGCGATCAGGTCGCGAATCGGCATGGAGGAGAGAAAGTGCGTGCCCGCCTCCGAGCGCGCGCCGGAGGCGGTTTTCGCCACGATGCGCTCGAGACCCGCCGGTCCCCGCTCGGCCCGCTCGACCGCGGCATCGAGCACGATCTCGCCGCCCCGCTCCCGCACCCGCGCGGTGACCGCCTCCCACATCTGACCCGGGCCGCGCACGGGATAACGGAACTGATCGAGGAGAGTCTTGATGACCTTTTCGCGAGGGCCTTTCCTCTTCGGCAGGAGCGTCGCCTTCAGAAGGGACACCATCGAAAGGCCCTTGATCCGCTGAGCCGCCCAGTCCGCCGAGATCTCGGAGCAGGGGATGCCCCACACCTTTTCGGTGTAGCTCTTGAAAAAAGTCTCGTAGAGGCGCCGTCCGAACGCGTTGATCGTCCAGTCCTCGAACGAGCGGGCGTCGGGAATCGGATGGAGCTGCGCCTGGACGTAGCTCGCGAGAGCGAGCGCGACATTGATCGGCCCCAGGTTGACGAAGACGTTCCAGGCGCGCAGCGGGTAGTCGAAAAACTTCCCCTTGTAGAAGATGCGGGAGAGCCGGTCTCGCACGAGCATGTCCTCCCCGAGGATCTCGGTCCACAGGTCCTCGATCTCACGGCTCTTGGAGAAGAAACGGTGCCCGCCGATGTCGAACAGGAAGTTCTTGTAGCGCTCCGTCCGGGCGAGACCGCCGACGCGCTCGGGATCTCGCTCGAGGACGGTGACCGGCACACCGGCCTTCGTCAGTTCGTACGCCGCGGTGAGCCCGGACGGCCCCGCGCCGATCACGACGACGCGGGTCATCGCGCAAGTCCGCTGCGGCGAAACGCGAATCGGCTCATGCCTGGCGAGTCCTCCACCGTCGATGAACTTTGAGAGTGATTCGGGAGCGAAATCGTAGACCAGGAGACTATCCGGGAGCCGGGCTCCATCGGGACGGCGCCCGGATTCAGCGGGGAGAGACTCCTGGCTCCCGTTGCGAGCCGAGTTCGAGACTCTCCCGTTCGCCGCGGCTCTCGGACTCCGCCAGGGTCATGTCCGCGTCCACCATGAGCTCCACCAGCGATTCGAAGCTCGTGCGCGGTTCCCACCCGAGCTCCCGCCGCGCCTTCGACGCGTCCCCCTCGAGATTCTGGACCTCCGTGGGGCGCAGATGCCGCGGGTCGAGCTCTACCAGAACCCTGCCCGACCGGCGGTCGATCCCTTTTTCCGACAGACCGCTTCCCTTCCATTCGAGATCCATTCCGCCGCGCCGGAAAGCGATCTGACAGAACTCGCGCACCGAGTGGCTCTTGCCGGTCGCGATCACGTAATCGTCGGGCCTCTCGCGCTGAAGCATCCGCCACATGGCTTCGACGTAGTCCCGGGCGTAGCCCCAGTCGCGACGCGCCTCGAGATTCCCGAGGTAGAGGCGGTCCTGTGAGCCGTGGGCGATCTTTCCCGCCGCGCGGGTGATCTTGCGCGAGACGAACGTCTCCCCGCGCCGGGGCGATTCATGGTTGAAGAGGATCCCGTTCAAGGCGAAGAGACCGTAGGCCTCCCGGTAGTTGACCGTGATCCAGAAGGCATAGGCCTTCGCGACCGCGTAGGGGTTGGCGGGATAGAACGGCGTGCGCTCGTTCTGCGGAACTTCGGTCGCCTTGCCGAACATCTCGGACGAGGAGGCCTGGTAGAACTTCGGATTGATTTCGAGCGCGCGGACGGCCTCGAGCATCCGGGTCGCGCCCAACCCCGTCACGTCACCCGTGTACTCGGGCGTATCGAACGACACCTTGACATGGCTCTGCGCGCCGAGATTGTAGATTTCGTCGGGCGCGACGTCGCGCAGCACCCGATGGAGAGAGGACCCGTCGTTCAGGTCGCCGTAGTGGAGGATCAGCCGGCGATCGGGCTCGTGGGGATCCCGATAGAGGTGGTTGATCCGCGCCGTGTTGAACGAGGAGGAACGGCGGATGATCCCGTGGACTTCGTACCCTTTGGACAGGAGCAGCTCGGCGAGATACGAACCGTCCTGTCCGGTGATCCCGGTCAAAAGAGCCTTTTTCATGACTGGATGCGGTCCTTCGCGAGCGGGATCTTCTCATGGGGGGAGAGGCGCTGGGTGTTAGGCGCTGGGGCGTTGGGCATTGGCGCCGGGCTTTCAGCGAGCGGAGAGGTTCCCTTGACCTCTTCGCCGGGCTTCGATAAGGTTCGCCTCCCTGACGCGGGGTGGAGCAGCCTGGTAGCTCGTTGGGCTCATAACCCAAAGGTCGCAGGTTCAAATCCTGCCCCCGCAACCAAGTCCCTTAAACGCCCGGAGAATCCTCCGGGCGTTGTTATTTCCAAACCGGCTGGATGGATTTGAACCTGCGACCTTGGCTGAAAATCAGCCGCAGGTTTAAGCCGTCTAAATCAGAAGACCCAGACCC
>JBBRDK010000028.1:0-39956 GCA_038203955.1 Thermoanaerobaculia bacterium
GCCGGAATCCTCCGGCGCCGCGCTCCGCTTCGCCCGCGCGAGGACGGCCTGAAGCATGTCCTGGGTGAGCTTGCCCGTGAAGGTGTTCTGCTGGCTCGGGTGATAACTCGCGAAGAGCCGGTAGCCGCCGATCTCGACTTCCGCCCCGTGCGCGAACCGCGGCTTCGGCCGGGGCAGCGGGCGGCCGGAGCGGGCGAGGGTCCCGAGGCACGCTTCGAAGGCGAGACTGCCGAGCGCCAGCAGGACCCGCGCGCCGGGCGACGCGTCCCGTTCCCGGTCGAGGTATTCACGGCAGAACGCGAATTCTTCCGGCAGCGGGCGATTGTCGGGGGGAGCGCAGCGGACCGCCGCGGTGATGAGCACTCCCGACAGCGCGAGCCCGTCTCCCGCCCGTCGGGATTCGGGCTGGTTGGCGAGCCCGACGGCGTGGAGCGCCCGGAAGAGGAAGTCTCCGGACGCGTCCCCGGTGAACATGCGCCCGGTTCGGTTTCCCCCGTGCGCCGCGGGCGCCAGCCCGACGAGCAGGATGCGCGGCGAGGGGTCGCCGAAGGCGGGCAGCGGCCGCGCCCAGTACGGCTCGCCGCGAAAACGACGAGGCGGGTTTCGGGCTGCCTCCTCGCGCCAGGCCACGAGCCGCGGGCACCGGACGCAGCGGACGACTTCCGACTCAATGGCGGCGAGAGAATCGCGGCGCGCCCAAGGGCCGCGACCCGTCACTGGCGCGCCGAAAGGCCGCCCCGTCACTTCTTCGCGGGCAACCCCTCGGGAACGCCCATCTCCCGCCAGCGTTTCTTGTTCGCCTCCCACTCCTCGAGCGCCCGCTTGCGATTGACGGCGGCGGCCGCGGCGCGGCGATCGTCCTCGCTCGTGTCCGTGTCGGCCGGCGCTGCCGGTGGGGTCTCGGGATCGGCCATGGCGCGCATTTTAAGGGAAGGGGCGATGGACAGGGTTCAGCGTTGAGCGTTCAAGACAAAGAGGGTCTCCCTCGCCGCTATCCGACTCACCCTCGACCCTCGACCCTTAACCCTCAACTCTCAGCCCTCAACTCTCAACTCTAAACTCTCAACTCCCCCTCACTGCACGATCAGCGTCCCCAGCATGAACGTGTGCTGCTGCGGGTCTCCTCCGCAATCGTTGTTGGTGCAGGAGAAGGGGTGCCCTCCGCGATGAAACGATTGCGGCGTGAAAACCTCGGTCGTGTAGTCGCGGCCGGGCGAGATGGTGTTGCCGGGGCTGGCGGAAATGCCGATGTCCGAGATCCCCGAGAATCCGTGGTTCGGCAGCGTCGTGCCGGCCGGGTCCACGTTGTGAAACCGCAGGCGGTAGGCGGTGCCGACGTTGAGGACCAGCGGCGCCGCGAAAGGACCTCCCGGCGAGAACTCCCAGGCCTTCGTGTTGATCGTGATGATCTGCACGCCCGCGGGCGGGGTCGGCGTCGCCGTCGGACCGGGCGTCGGCGTGAAACCGGACGTGTCGAACTGCCCGGACGGATGCGCGGGATCCTGGACGTAGGTCTTGACGATTCCGGTCGCGTTTTCCTTCACCGTCAACGAAAAGTCGAGATCCGTCATCGTGCCGTAGAAAACCCAGTAGCCCTGGCCCATCCCGGAGGCGTCGACTATCTTGACGATCAGCTCGGGGTTTCCGGAGTTGCCCGAGAGTGCCGGCAGGCTGAAATACCCGTAGACGTCGTTCTGCCCGATGACGACGCCGGACCCGGTCGCGCCCGTTCGCTGGTCGCGCGCCGTCAGCGTGATGTCGAAGCTGTGCGCCGCGTTCAATCGGAGGACCCCGGCGGGAGTCACCGTGATAGGCAGCGTCGCGCTCGCCGAGCCCGAGGCGCTCGAGGCGGTCAGCCGGACGTTGAACGCCCCCGCGGTCGCGAAGGCGTGCGCCGGGTTGCGCTCGACGGACGTGGCGCCGTCGCCGAAGTCCCAGCTCCAGGCAGTCGGATTCCCGGAGGAGGCGTCCGTGAACAGAACGAGCGAACCGGCGGCGGGGCTCGACGTGGACGCCGTGAAGGCCGCCCCCGGCGCGGCCGCGGACAGCCCGAGAACCGCGCCGAGCGCCAGCAGACCCAGCGCGACGGCGGCCCCCCCCAGATCAAGCCGCACGCGTCGCATGCGAGTTGGACGACCGGGCAGGCCCCTCAGTTGACGCAGCGTTCGGCGTTGAGCCTTAGCCTCCCCCGCGTCGCCCAGCGCCTCCCGGCCCAGCGCCCAGCGCCTGAAACTCAGATTCGAGAACCGAGAACTGAGAACTGAGAACTGAAAACCCTCTCTCTCATCTCACCACCTGAATGACCCCCGTCATGCCGTCGTGTCCGATTCCGCAGCCCGTGTTGCTGCAGCCGAAGGGGTGGAATCCCACCTGAGCGGCGGTCGGGGTGAAGGTCCGGACGACGGCGGCGGCCTGAGGCGGAAGGTTCGTTCCGCTCAGTCCGAGGGTCGGGATCCCGCTGAACGCGTGGTCGTCGTTCCCGCGGGCGTCGATGTCCTTGATGTGCAGCTCGTACTTCGTTCCCACCTTCGCGACGAACGTGCTGCCGCCGTTGTCGAAGTTCCACTCGAACTGCCGCGCGGTGAGATTCACGACGGTCGTGCCGGTGGGACCGGGAGTGGGCCCCGGTGTCGGCGTGGGAGTCGGCTGCGGGTCCCCCGTAGCCGGCACGGGGAGGAACCCGGTGGTGTCGAACTGGCCGCACGGCTTTCCCAGGTCTTTCGCGTACTTCTTCACGAACCCCGTCGCGTTTTCCTTGACCGAGAGCGTGTACTCGAGGTCCGTCATGCACCCGTAGAAGACCCAGTAGTTCTGGCCGATGCCGGTCGCGTCGACCATCTTGACGATGACTTCTGGATTGCCCGCGTTGCCGGAGACGGCGGGAATGCTGAAGTAGCCGTACACGTCGTTCTGCCCGATCACTTTTCCAGAGCCGGTGTTGCCGGTCCTCGGGTCGCTCGCCGTCAAGGTTAGGTCGAACGGGTGAGCGGCGTTCAGACGCAGAACGGTTTCGGGAGTGACGGTGACGGCGAGTATGGAGCTCGCGGGGCCAGACGCGTTGCTCGCGGTCAAGCGCACCGTGAACGCCCCGGGCGTCGCGTACGCGTGGGTCGGGCTCTGCGCCGCCGACGTGGTCCCGTCGCCGAAGTCCCATGCCCACGACGTCGCGCCTCCCGTCGACGTGTCGGTGAACTGCACCACGGAATTGGCCGCCGGGTTGACCGTCGAGACCTGGAAGGACGCCGAGGGCGCCGTTACCGCGACGACGCCGGCGAGGATCGAGAGACCGAAGACGGCGAACATCTTGAGAAGGCCTGCAAAGGGGGTCATAACGCCTCGAGTTGGACGACCGGGACGGCGCCAGGGTTCGCGCCGGATCCGGAAATTGAAGAATTGGGAACCATGGCCGCCCGGTTAGTTCACGTGGAGAACGCCGACCATGCCCGAGTGGCCCGTGCCGCACTCGGGATTCGCGGTGCACGAGAAGGAATACGTTTTTCCGCGCTCGCTCAGCGGCGCCGTGAAAGTCACCCGGTAAGGCCGCGGCGAACTTCCGCCGCCGTAGGGATCGCCGTCTCCTCCGGGACTGATCTTCGCATTGCCGGCGATCCCGAGAGCCGGGACGCCGGAGAAGCCGTGCGTCACGTCCAGCGCGTTGAAGACGAGGGTCGTGGGCGCTCCCGCGGTCACCTGGATGGGCGACGCGGTCCCCGGCTGGAATTGGTACTTCGACACGTCGATTTCGATCGTCTGCGCTGCCGAGCTGCCGGGCGGAGGCGTGGGCGTCGGGGTGGGCAGCGCCGCGCCCGGAGTCGGCGTCGGCACGAAGCCGGTAGTATCGAACTGGCCGGATGGTTTCGCGTCATCTTTCCTGTAGGGCTTGACGACGCCCGTCGCGTTCTCCTTGACCAGCAGCGTGAAGTCGAGATCCGTCATCGAACCG
The DNA here is from genome assembly GCA_038203955.1 of Thermoanaerobaculia bacterium. GTDB lineage: Bacteria > Acidobacteriota > Thermoanaerobaculia > UBA5066 > Gp7-AA6 > JALYUA01. The sequence continues at coordinate 3,944 of JBBRDK010000028.1, forward strand.
TAAAAGACCCAGTAGTTCTGGCCGATGCCGGTCGCGTCGACCATCTTCACGATGATCTCGGGGTTTCCGGCGTTTCCCGACAGAGACGGGAGGCTGAAGTAGCCGTAGACGTCGTTCTGGCCGATCACCTTGCCCGATCCCGTGCTTCCCGTCCGGGGGTCCCGCGCGGTGAGCGTCAGATCGAACGAGTGCGCGCCGTTCAGGCGGAGGACGCCCGAATCGGTGACGGTGACCGCGAGCGTCGCGCTGGCGGGCCCCGAGGCGTTGGACGCGGTCAGCCGCGCGGTGAAGGAGCCGGATGCGGCGTAGACGTGCGAGGGGTTGCGCTCGATGGAGGTTCCGCCATCGCCGAAATCCCAGGCCCACGAGGTGGGTCCGCCGGTGGACGTTTCGGTGAACTGGACGGGCGACCCGGCGGCGGGGTTCCCCGTCGAGGCGGAGAACGACGCGCCCGGGGCGGACGTCGCGAAGATCCCGCCGACGGAGGCGAGGACCGAAATCGTGATGGCGGCGAAGAGACTGGCCGTGAAATTCATAGACCGGCAGGATAGAGGCGAGATGCGCTGCAAGCCGTGAATTTAGGAGGCCCTTAAATCGACCCTCGACGCCGGACGCTCAACGCTTAACCAACTCTTAACCCTCAACTCTCAACTCTCACCCCTCCGTATAATCCCGCCCCACCGTGACTACCCTCGATTCGGGCCTGGAGCTGATCCGGCGAGGGGCCGTCGACCTGATCGACGAAAAGGACCTCGCGCGGAAGCTTTCCCGCGGTCCCCTGACGGTCAAGGTCGGGTTCGATCCGTCCGCTCCCGACATCCACCTCGGCCACACGGTCGTTCTGCGGAAGATGCGTCATTTTCAGCAGCTCGGGCACAAAGTCGTCTTCGTCATCGGCGACTTCACGGCCATGATCGGCGATCCCTCCGGAAAGAAGACGACGCGCCCGCAGCTCACCCGGGACGAGGTCGAGGAAAACGCCGCGACCTACACGAGCCAGGCGTTCAAGATCCTGGACGCCGCCGCGACGTCCGTGGAGTTCAACAGCCGCTGGCTTTCGGCGCTCGGCGCGGAGGGGCTCGTCCGTCTCTGCTCCCGGATCACCGTGGCGAGGATCCTCGAGCGCGATGATTTCCAGAAGCGGTGGAAAAGCCAGCAGCCGATCGCGCTGCACGAGCTCCTCTACCCTCTCGCCCAGGGCTACGACTCCGTCGCGCTGAACGCGGACGTGGAGCTCGGAGGCACCGATCAGCTGTTCAACCTGCTGGTCGGCCGCGACCTGATGCGCGAGGAGAAGCTCGAGCCCCAGGTCGTGTTGACGCTGCCTCTGCTCGTCGGCCTCGACGGGACGGAGAAGATGTCCAAGTCTCTCGGCAACGCGATCGGGGTGCAGGAGCCGCCCGCCGAGATCTTCGGGAAGCTCATGTCGATCGCGGACGACTTGATGTGGAGCTACTGGGAGCTCTTGACGGACGTGCCGTCCGCGGAGATCGCCTCGATGCGCGCGGGGGTGCAGTCCGGCGGCTTGAACCCACGCGACGTGAAGGGCGCTCTCGCGCGCCACATCACCGCGCAGTTCCACGGAGCCGAGGCGGCAGCCGGGGCCGAGGCCGACTTTCGCCGCGCGTTCTCGAAGGGCGAGCTTCCCGAGACGATCGAGCAGGCGGCTGTTTCCGCCGAAGCCCGGGAGTGGGGAGCGGCGAAGGTACTCGTCGAGGTTCGCCTCGCGGAGTCGATGAGGGAGGCGCGTCGCAAGATCGCGGAGGGCGCGCTCTCGCTCTACGGCCGCGGCGGCGGCGCCGGCGGAAGCGAGGTCGTTCGAGATCCGAACGCGAAGATCCTTTCGGACCTGACCGGCGAGAGCCGCGTTCTGCGACTCGGCCGGAGATTTCTCGAGGTGCGGCTCGAGACGTAAGGGAAAGGCTTCTCGTCTCGCCAAGAAGTCGGCTCGACGCTCAACGCTCGACGCTCAACGCTCAACGGTCTTCCATCCCCTCCGGCCCGCGACGCGCGCCCGGACGCCCGTGGGTCCCGCGCGCGCGCGTGCGGACGCGCGTCTCCGTCGGCGCAGCGCTCTTTCCCGCCTTCAGGAACAGCAGAAGGCCGACGAGAAGGAAGGCGAGCATTGCCTGAAGCGTCAGGAACGACAGGAGCTTCAACCAGGCGAATCGAGGATCGACGAATCGCACGAGCCAGGAGCTTCCCTCTTCGACGAGCGCCGAAAGAAACGACGCCGCGATCATGACGATCTTGGCGCGCCGGGACCACGGAGCGAAGATCATCAGGTGCGTCAGGAGGAGAAGGACGAGAGCCATCATCGGCAGATGGCCATGCGTGACTTCGAGCATCGCGCCCGCGGTGCGCGGAGCGGAAAAGTCCGCCTCGGAGCCTCGGTAGTACCCCGCGATCGACGCCGGAGTCACGCCGAGCCGGGAAACGAACAGAACAGCGTTGGTGCACCAGAATCCCGCCAGGAGGAGACAGGTCAGTCCGAGAGTCCAGCGCATGAGCTCCTGCGACTGGAATCCGCCGCGCTCCATGTACTTCATGGCGCCGCGGCGAGGACGTGGTGAACGGCGAGGACGCGCCGGACCGCGGCGGCGATCGCCCGGGTCGTCAGCGTCGCGCCCGACACGTGCGCGAGACCGCGCCCGACCGAGAGCTCCTCGTCGAGTGGTTTCCTTGAGAAGAGACGCAGCCACGCCGGGCGCGGAAGATAGTCCTCGGGCTCTCCAAACGCGACCACCTCGACGGCGCCCGCCGACCCGTCGGGCAGAACCGTGACGAGAAGAGTCTCCGAAGCGGTGCGAACCGGATGGGTGTCGAAGTACGCCGTCCCCAGAGGACCGGAAGCGCTTCGGCCCGCGTACGCCACGACGAGCGCGGACTCGACGCTGGCGCGGGCCTCGCGGCTCGCCCGGGCCCGCTGCTCGGGCGTCAGATAAAGAGTGCGCCGCTCGATCGTGGCCGGAGGCGGAAACGCGCGGGCGAGAGCCTGATCGCGCGTTTCATAGACGGGCGCGGCCGCCAGGGGCGCCGCAAAAAGGAAGGCGAACAGGGATCGCCCGACCGCACGGCAGTCATCCCGCCGCCTCCCGCCTCGCCGGATTTCGTCCGTCAAAACAGCCACCCGAGCGCCACATTCCAGCGATCGGTCGACGAGCGGGCGCGGTCGTCGAAGTCCTGGTAGTCGGCTTTCACCACGATTTGCGGGATCGGCTTGAACTGGATCCCGAGGGTCCAGAGCCGCACGTCGTTGGCGCGGTCGCTCTCGAACCCGGCGGGCACGCGCTCCTGCGTCCGAAGACGCTCGTAGCGGAGAAAGGGCACCAGCGACGCGTCGCCGGCCCGCCGGAACAGCACGTCGTAGCCGGCTTCGGCGTAGGCTCCCGAAAAGACCTCGGGCACCGAGCCCTCTCCCGTGAGGCCCGAGAGCACGTTGATCTGCGCGGCGTTGCCGATCGTGCCGCGCGCATAGAGCGCCCGCGTCTGGAGCCCGCGCCAGCGCCACTCGGCGTGAAGATCGAAGAGGGAGACCCGGCCCCGCAGGCGGCGTCCCTCGATCTCCCGGCCCTGGCCCGACCCCCCCACGTATCCGGAGGCTCCGGCCACGACGCCTGGCATTGCCACGTAGTCGACGCGCCCCGTCACGGCGACGCTCTCCGCGAGCGCGTTCGAGCCCTCCTGCCGTCCGCCCCGGATCGCCTCGCCGGCGGAGAAGCCGGCGGCGTCGAGACCGTTGACGACGTATCCCCGGTAGACGAGAGGCCCCGCCTGCCCGAACACCCCGACACCGAGCTCGCTCCAGGTCGAGGGGAGAATCCGCTGTTCGACCTCCGGCCGGCTCGCTCCGAGGAAGACCGGCGGTTCATGCAGCTCGTTGACGAATCCCACGGGCACCAGGACGAGCCCGGCGCGGACCCCCGTGGCGCGGTTCTTTCCAAACAGGTAGTCGAGGTACGCGAACTCGACGGCGACCTCACCCTTTTCCTCGCTCCCCCCGCCCGTCGACGCGTGCTCGTACTCGACTTCCGAGTTGAACAGAAAATGCTCGTTGAACTTGTATCCGAAATAGAAAACGGCGCGCAGGAGATCGACGCGGTCGGAGAGATCCGAGCGAGTGCCGTCATCTTTCTTCCGCGAGAAATTCTGATAGAGCGCCTCGCCGTATCCGCCGATGGACACGCCGTGCTCCGAGCGGTAGACGCGGGAGGCTGCCGGCCCCAGACCCGGCACGGAATGGGAGGCGACGGCGCTGTCCGCGGCCTTTTCGGGAACGCCCGTCCTCAGCGTCTCGATCTCGCGCGTCAAGGCGTCGATCTGCACGCGAAGCTCCTCGAGAGCCCGGCGGGTCTCTTCGCTGGCGGCCCGGGACAGCGCATCGAGCCGCTTCTGAAGTTCCTCGATCTTCGCTTCGAGCTCTCGCGTTTTCTGCTCGGAAGCGGTCTGCGCCGGGAGCCTGGAGGGCAGGATCAGGAACAGCAGGCCGACGGCCACGCCCCCGATCCTCGTCACGAAATCCACCTTTTCGCCGCAGCGCGCGGCGTCCAGGAGGGGAGCTGCCGCCAGGCCCGGCTGGCGCGGCGGGCGCCCGACGCATCCACGAAAAATACCGGGATGTTCCGGGCATCGGCAAACGCGAGCCCGGCCTCCGGGCCCATCACGAAGAGCGCGGTCGAAAGGCCATCGGCCCGCAGTCCTGCCGCGGCAAAGACGCTGGCGGCGCCGTGGAAGGCGGCCGCGCGGCCCGTGCGCGGGTCGATCAGGTGGCCCGGTTGCTCCGCGTCTCCCGACGTCGACAGCGACCCGTCGGGAATCACGACGCGGGAGACGACGCGTCCCGGCGTGTCCGGCGCCGCGACGGCGACTCGGCCGTAACGCTTCGTCCGGCCCGCCCGCGTCGCGGAGCCGAAGACGAGGATCTGTCCGCCGAAATTGAGGCGGGCGCTTTCGACGCCGCCCGCTCGCAGGGCGGCGGCGGCCGCGTCGAGCCCCTCCCCTTTTCCAAACGCGCCCGAGTCGACCGCCATCCCGGCCGACTCGAACGCGAGCGTGCCTCTGGCGAGGTCGAGATGAGCGTGACGGTAACCGATGGAAGTGGGAGCCGGCGCGGCGCCCTCGCCGTTCCCCGTCGCGGGAGGCGAGACGACCCTCGAGATCGTGACGGCCCCGACGGTGGGATCGAACGTTCCGCCGGTTTCCTCGGCGAGGGCCAGGGCCCCGGCCAGGCTCTCCAGGGTTGCGGGCGAAAGGGCGAACGGAGCTCGTCCCGCCGCGCGATTCGCGCGCGAGAGCTCGGACTCCGGCGACCAGTTCGAGAGGCGGTTCTCGACCCGGCCCACCGCCGCGAACGCGCGGTCGACCGCCGCCTCGAGCGAGGATGGGGGAAGAGGACCGGCCGCGTCGATCTCGAGAACGGTGCCCATCCGGTACTGGGCGCGGCGCACACCGTCCCGGACCCGCCCGGCGGAAACGGCCGGCGGGCAGAGAATCGGCGCCGAGACCAGGACCGCGCCGCCAAGACAGAGACTCAGTCTCAACGCGACCGGGCGCCGCGACGCCGGGGAAACGGGGGACCAGCTCAACGTCAGGCCGTCGGCAGTATGCGGAGCTTGCCGCCCGGGATGGCCGCCGACGCCGCCCGCCCGGCCTCGCGCGAGCTGACGCGCGGACGGCACTGCCTGCAGATTCCCCGCAACTGGTGGCTGTGGGAGAGCGCCAGGAAACCGTACCGCTCGCAAACCTGATCCTGAAGGCTCTCGATGGCCGGCTCGAAGAACTCGATCACGCGGCCGCACTCGTTGCAGATCAGGTGATCGTGGTGCTCCCCCGCCCGTAGCCGCTCGTAGCGATAGCCCGATTCCCCGATCCGGACGCGGCCGACGATTCCCGAATCGACGAGGAGATCGAGTGTGCGGTAGATCGTGGCCCGCGAGATCTTCTTGTGCTTGGTCCGGAGCCGCACGAGCAGCTCGTCCGCCTCGAAATGCTCGTGGCGGGCGAAAAGCTCGTCGAAGAGGGCCTGCCGCTCCGACGTGAGCTTCAGCCCCCGCTTTTCGAGGTATTTCCGGAAGATGCTCAGCTCGCGGTGGGGTTTCATGGTCTCTCCGCGGGAATATGCGATTGCGACTCAGTCTCAACTGGCGTATTCTTCCGCTCCCGGATCGTCGCTGTCAAGCCGGCAAGGAGCAGAGAGCCATGTGGCAGGGATTCACGATCGCGCTGAGAGAGGGTATCGAGGCTTTTCTCATCGTCGCGCTCATCCTGTCCTATCTGAAGCGCACCGGCCGGATCGGCCTGGCCCGCGCCGTCTATGCCGCGACCGCCGTGTCCGTCGTCACCTGCTTCGGGGCCGGCCTTCTCTTCTCGAAGGCGGCAAACCAGTCGCTCTGGGAGGGCATCCTGGCGCTCGTCGCCGCCGCGCTCGTCGGGAGTCTTCTCGTGTACATGAAACGTGTCTCATCGCGCTTGAAAAGCGACATCGAGTCCCGCGTCGCGGCCCGGACTTCCGGGGCGACGGGCACGGGGGCGTTCTGGGGTGTCTTCGCCTTCACGCTGATGATGATCACGCGGGAGGGCATGGAGACGGCTCTCCTCATCTCGACCGCGCTCTTCCAGCTGAAGTCCTCGGCGGTCCTCCTCGGCCTCGGTCTCGGCATCGTCGCCGCCGTGGCGATCGCCTTCGCCTGGACCCGCCTCGGCAAGGGAGTCGACATTCGCGGCCTGTTGAACGTCTCGTCGGTTTTCCTGCTGATCTTCCTGGTTCAGCTCGTCCTGTACGGGGTCCACGAGCTCTCCGAAGCCCGGATTCTCCCCGCCTCCCAGGCCGTGCACGACGCCACCGAGATCCTGGGCCCGGACGGGATCATCGGCCACATCCTCGCGTACGCACTGGCCATCGTCCCGACGGTCTGGCTCGCCAGTCTCTGGCTGCGCCGCCGCGCGGCAGGCCACGTAGCGGATGCCGGGAAAGCAGCGTAGGGACGGGAGGCGGTGGCGGGAGGGGGCAGGCGGAGAGATCGGGAAACGGGAAACGGGAGCCGAGCGACGGGAGCGAGACGGCCGCGGGACTTCGCGGTCAACTAGAATCGGGAATCGGGATCGGGAATCGAAGGAAGAGACGGTCGGAGCCCAATCAGTATCCGACGCGGCGACGCCCAGCGCTCCCGCCTACCGCCTCCCGCCTTCCGTGCTCTTACAGCTCGTTCACCGGGCGGGCCGAGAAGAACAGATTCGGGAAGGCCTGTTTGAAGTAGTTCGTCACTTCGGTCACCAGGCGGTTATCCCCGTTCTTCCAGCCCGGATCCCGGAACTTGTACTCCTCGCCCGTGTAGGTGACGAACCCGACTTCGAGGCAGAGGTTCTGGTTCGGGCGCAGCACGCACGTGTTGAAGATCTCCTTGATGTTCTTGGCGTACACCGAGAAGTTCTTGTCGGCGTCCGCGCTACCCGTCCAGGAGATGGTCTCGCCGTCGACGACCAGCCGCCCCACGTTCTTCGTCGACGTGCCGAAGACGATGAAGCCCTTGCCCACGCGGGCCAGCCCGGAAAATTCGGCGCGGCGCGCGACGGCGGCGCCCGCGACCGCGGCGGGCGGCTGCCCGGACCGGAGCATCACCTCGAGAACCGTTTCTGAAACGCCCGCGGACCGCAGCTCCACGATCTCCGCGGTGTTCAGCTGATAGTTGACGTTCTCCGTCCTCACTTTGTTCAGGATGAACTCGTCGGAGAGCCCGGCCTGCTTCAGCTTCAGCACGTCCTGGTACGGGCGGGACGCGGCGGCGACGACGGGAGCGGGCGGCTGCGCGGGCACGGCGGCGGCCGGCGGCGGGGCGGCCGGCGCCGCAGGAACGGGCGCCGCCGGAGCGAGCGGCGCGGCCGCGGGAACAGAGGCGACAGGAGGCACCGTCGGTGCGGGCGCCGGGGGCGGCGTCGTCGGCGGGACGATGTTGGGATTGGGGCTCGAAACTCCGGTCCCGGGATTCGACGGGCCGGGAGGCGCCGGCGCCGCCCCCGTGGTGCTGCAGCCGGCCGCCGCGACGGCGCCGGCGATCCAGAGGACCCAGAAGCGCATTCGCATGAGAAGTCTCCTTATCCGTGTACCGCGTGCCTCGATGCTATCGAATCAGACGTTTCCGGGCGACGGGGTCGTTACAATGCTCGCCGGAGGCTCCCGGGCCTGGAACTTGCTCCTCGCAACCTCGGCCACCCGGCCATGGAGGACCACATGAAGTGGATGGGACTCTATCTCCTCGGATATGCCCTTCTCGTCGTCGGCGCGCTCTTGGCGCTCTGGAAGACCGGAGTTCTCGCCTCGATCGGCACGTTCTGGGTGGGCGTCGGTCTCCTGGTGGCGATCGGGATCGGGATCATGATCGCCGTCGGAAACAGCGGGCGGAAAGAGAACATCACGATCGACAAGAGTTGAGAGTTCTGAGTTGAGAGTTGAGAGTCCGGACCAGCGGTCTGACTCTTTTCGGGAGCTGACACCTGACTTCCCCCGGGCTGACTGAGAGCTGACAGCTACCTCGCCCGCCTCTTCCACGCGACGCCTTCCCAGCCGAACGAGAAGCGGTCCGGGTGGAGGATCTCGGCCAGGATCTCGAGGGTCTCGACCAGGCGGGGCCCGGGCCGGTTGAAGAACTGGTCGCCGTCGCAGAGGAAGACCGAACCGGTGTCGGCCGCGATGAGGTTATCGAACCCCAAAATTTCGCGGAGAAGGTCGGCCTCGGCTTCCGTCCGCGCGAGCGAAAACCCGCAGGGGAAGACGACGAGCACGTCGGGGTTCGCCCGAGCCAGCGCGCCCGGCTCGAGCCACGGCGAGTGCCGCCCCGCCTGCCCGAAGAGATTCTCCCCGCCGGCCATCTCGACGAGCTCGGGGATCCAGTTGCCGGCGGCCATGGGCGGCGCGAGCCATTCGATCGTGGCGACACGCGGGCGCCGCGGCGCGGAAGCCGCCTCGGACGCGATCGCGCTCATCCGCGCGGAAAGCCGGCGCGTCAGCGAGATCCCCCGTCGCGGCGACTCGAGGGACCCCGCAACCCGCTCGATGTCGGCGAGGACCTCGGTCACGGTGCTCGCTCCGAGCACGACCAGCCGGAGGTCGGGATCCGGGCCGAGCGCGTCGCCCACGTCTGCGAGGCTCACCGCGCAGACCTCGCAGTGGACCTGCGTGACGACGTGCGTAGGCGACAGCGACCGCAGCAGCTCGGTGTCGACTCTGTAAACCGAAACGCCCTCGGCGAGGCGCGCCTCGACGCGGGAATGAATCTCGCGGCTCGAGCCCGCCGGGTCGATGAGAGGCGCCGTCAGGACCGGCAGATCCTCGACCTCCGGCGGGAAATCGCACTCGTGAGACCGCCCGACCAGCGCGTCCGCGAACCCGAGCGCGGAGACGATCTCGGTCGCGGAAGGGAGAAGCGAGACGATGCGCGGCGAGGTCACGGTGCGCGCGCCGGGACTTCCGGGAGGCCCGCGAAGCCGAATCCTCCGCGCGTCACGCGCGGCTGTCCCAGAGGACGTCGGGCTTTCCCTTGCGCGCGTTCTCGGCGCGCGCGAGAACGAACAGCGCATCGGAAAGCCGGTTCAGGTACCGCACCGTGTCGGGCCCGACGGGCTCGCTTCGAGAGAGGGCCAGGACGAGCCTCTCGACGCGACGGCAGATGGTGCGCGCCAGATGGAGGTGGGCCGCTCCCGGCGATCCACCCGGCAGCACGAAGTTGTCGAGCGCGGGAATCGACTCGGACAGCCGGTCCATCAACGTCTCGAGCGCGGTGACGTGGCGCTCCTCGATCCGCGGCACGGGCCGCCGTTCCTTTTGTTCTTCCCGGACGCACAGGTCGGCTCCGAGATGGAACAGCTCGTTCTGGATCGATCGCAGCGGAGCCGACACCTCGGGGTCGAGACTCGCCGCGAGCGCCACGCCGATCGCGCTGTTCAGCTCGTCGACCGTTCCATAGGCCTCGATGCGGGGCGAGTCCTTCGGGACGCGCCCGCCGTCTCCGAGCGACGTCATCCCGTCGTCCCCCGTGCGTGTGTAGACGCGTGTGATCCTCGGCATCTTTCCGTCCTGTCTGCCGCGGAAGCGGCCGCCCGAACGCTAGAACCGCACCTCGAGACCTCCGGCCCAGCGCCGTCCGGGCGCGGGGTATCCGTCGACCTCCGCGTACGCCCTGTCGGCGAGATTCTCCATCCGCACGTAGGGCGCGACCAGTCCGACGCGGTACCGCGCGAAGAAGTCGATCCGCACGTATCCCGGATCGCGGACCCGATCCCGGGTCAGCGCGTCGAAGTCGGCGCGAGGACCAACGAGCGCCGCGCGCGGCGACAGATCGAGGCCGGGGAGGGGCTCGACCGTCAGGCCGATCGACGCGGAGTTGCGCGCCCTCCGGATCAACAGGAGCCCGGTCTCGCGATCGCGAGCGTCGAGGTACCGGTAGCTCACGTCCGCCGCGAGACTCGCCGTGAGAGGCTGCCGCCACGCGACCTCGACGCCCCGTGTCCGCGCGCGCCCGACGTTGAAGTTCTGAAATCGGGAGAAATCGTAGACGATCAGGTGGCGGAAGTCGTTCCAGAAGAGAGAAAGCTCGATGCGGCCCGACCCGGCTGGCCTTTCGACTCCGGCGTCGAAGGACGTCGAGCGCTCCGGATCTAGCGCCGGATTTCCCGAGAAGGGGTAGTACAGCTCGCCGACCGAGGGCGCCCGGAAGCCGGTGCCGGCCGACGCGCGCAGCTTCCAGTCGCCGGCTCGCCACGCGATGGTCGCGCGCGGGCTCCAGGCATCGCCGTACTGCGAGTGCCGGTCGTAGCGCAGCCCGGCGGTCACGATCGACGCGCCCAGGCGGACGGAGTCTTCCGCGCCGACGTGCCACAACGTCGCGCGCGCGCTGTCCAGGTTCGACCCGAAGTTCGACGCGTCGTCCACCGTCCAGCGCTCCCAGCCCCCGAATCCCGTCACCGTATGGGCGCCCGTGACGAAGCTGTCGGAGACGCGACCCTGAACCGTCCGGGCATCCGTGTCGGAATGAAATCCCGGAGTGTCGTACGAGGGGCGGGATGAAGAAAACCCGAGCAGGACCGCGGCGGTGTGCCCCTCCGCCGGGTGGAACGTCGCGGGAAGCGAGAGGCGCTCCTCCCGCGGATGATAGCGGTCCCGGGGCGATTCCGCTCCCACCGCCCCGGGAAGGCCCAGCTCTCCATCCGAGATGGCGCCCTCGAGCGCGAGGCGTAGGTCGTCCGCGAAGCGCCCCTCGACGCGCACCGAGCCGGACCGTTCGCGCCAGTCGTCGTTGGCCCGGTCGCCGTCGGAGCGATGGTCCCGAAAGCTCGCCGCGACGCCCCAGGGACCCGCTCCTCCCGTGGCAAACGCCGTCTCCTCCCGCTGCCGCGCATTGCCGGCTTCCGCGGAGAAGCGCCCGGAGAGCTTGCCGGAGGCCGGCCGTGTGAAGATCTGGATCACGCCGCCGAGCGCTTCGGAACCATAAAGCGCGGAAAACGGGCCGCGCACGATTTCGATCCGGTCGACGTTCTCCGTGCTCTGAAGCGAGAAGTCGTACCCCGGGAAAAACGGAGAGTTGACTCGCACGCCGTCGACCAGCACGAGGGCGTGCGTCGAATTGGACCCCCGCAGAAACACCGACGTCTGCGAGCCCGGGCCGCCGGAGCCCAGGACGTCCACCCCCGGGACGGATCGAAGAGCGTCTGCCACCGTCCTCCAGCCGTTGCGCTCGATGTCCTCCCGGAGGACGACCGTCGCCGCCGTGCCCAGTTCCACGCGCTCCTCCGGCACCGCGGTCGCGGTCACCACGACCGCTTCGGAAACCGGTGAGGGCGTCGGTCCCGCGGGCTGCCCGATGGCCTCTGCGCCCCCGAACCCGAACGCGAGCGCCAGCACGGCGGCGGTTCTGACGGCCCCCGGCGCGCCGCGCCGCGACAGCGCGTCGAGAGTGAAGAGCACGGCCGTCCCCGCGAGATCCGCGAGAAGCATGTTCCAGAACCAGGGGATCGCCGCCGCGTAGCACAGCGCGAGTCCGGCGGCCGTTGTCGGATACGTGTCGAACTGCAGCCAGTTGGCGAAATTCGTGGTCAGGAAGAAGAAGACCGCGGACCCTCCCGCCAGCGTCCCCAGGCGCAGCGGCCCGGCCGCGGAAGCCGCCAGGCGCCCGGCGAGAACGGTGAGAAGAAAGGAGCCGTACACCGCCGCGCGGATCGGAGTGAGGGCCGCCCGTCCGGTCCCGAAATCGAGGACGAGGTCCGAGAGCGCCAGCGCGAGAACGGGCACCACGAAGGAGAGGCGGCGCGGAAGGCGGGCCCCCGCGTAGAGGGCGATCGCTCCGAGAGCGACGGCGTTCGGTGGATGCGGGAGAAGCCTGGAAAGGGCGCCGAGCAAGGTGAGCAGGACCGCGGTCGTCATTCGAACCTCCCGTTCGACGAGACGAAATCTCCATCGAGGGGGAGAGGTCCGCGGCCTGCGCGAATTCGAAGGCAGCGCCTCTCCGGTTCCCCGACCGAGAAGGGCAGTCCGTCCGGCAGGTCTCCTGACTCCCGGATCCTCCGCCTTCGGGCTCCTTCCCGAACGCGCGACCGATTGTTCGATCACTCGCGCCCAGTGGTTCGTGCCCGAGGCGTCCCCGGTAACAGTGGCGGGGGCCGCGCGGGAGTTTCACCCGCTTCCCTTATGACCCGGCTCTGTTCGAGGCCCGGGTCAACGCCAGACGGATTCAAAGATCTCGAGGGCGGGACCATACGCCCCGGGTGGCGGTAATGCAACCCGGAGTTGTCAGTTATCAGTTTTCAGTCGTCGGTCGAAATGATGCTGAGCGGCGTCCGCTCGACTGAAAACGACTACTTGACCCGCTTCACCTTGCGGAGGATGTCGCCATCCCATTCGTGCGCCAGGCGTGACCGTCCCTTCGCCGCGCCCTTCTGAAGCGCGTATCCGTACAGCATCGGCAGCGCGACGGACGTCTCGATGAACGCCATCTCGTGGGTCGCCTGCTTGGAGACCTTGCCCCACGAAGTCGCCTCGGACAGAGTCGACCCCCCGAGGCCTCCCCAGTGCGGCGCGTCGGTGGTGATCTGAAGCGCGTACTTGTGACCGCCGGTGTCGATCCCGAAGATGTAAGACATGACGATCGAGTCGTTGATGTAGTTCTTCGGCACGCCCCCGGACACGTAGATCGCGGCCGTCGCGGAGCTTTTTACGACGATCTGCGTGAGCTCGTAGTTGTCGCGGATCGACGAGATCGTGAAAGGCTCCTTTCCCGCTTTCCGCGCGCGGTGGTAGTGCTCTGTCAATCCGATCCCGATCGAAGAGTCGTTCAAGGCGGGCACGAAGAGCGGAACCCCGTTCCGCGCGCACGCGCCGAGGATCGAACCGGCGTCCCCTCGCGCCTTCTCGGCGAGCAGCGCGAGGAAGGCGCGCGAGGAAAGAGAGCGCGGCGCCAGCGAATCTGCGAATTTCGAGACCGCGAGATCGGTCTCCCAGTACTTCTCCTCGTCGATGAAGGTGTCGTAGAGCCGGTCGATGTAGAGGTCCCGCAGCTCCTTGTCGTCCGCATCGGGGCTGCCGTGGTAGTGGCGTCCGCCGCGCACCTGGTAGTAGTCCTGCGAAATGATCGCGCCGGTCGAGACGAGCACGTCGACCATGTTGTTCTCGATCAGGTCGACGATCACCTGCCGCATCCCAGCGGCGATCAGGGACCCGGCGAGCCCGAGGAAGATGGTCGGCCGCTGCCGGTCGCGAAGCATCCCCTCGAAGACCACCGCGCACTTTCCGAGAGCCCGCGCCTGGAACGACGCGTTGCGGTAGGAGTCGAGCAGCTCCGAGACGGTGGTCTTTTCGGTCAGCCGGATCGGCGTCGTCGGACGGCCGAGGAGCGCTTTCTTGCGCTTCCGGTCGACGCCGACCGCGGCTTCGTGCGTGTACTCGCGGGCGCTCGCCGCGGCTCTTTTTTTCGATCCCATCGACGCGGACCTCCGGAAAGAATTCGGTACGCGGCCAGGGCGGCCCCGTAGCCGGAGTCAATGTTCACCGCCGTGACTCCGTTCGCGCACGAGTTCACGGCCGAAAGAAGCGCTGCGAGGCCTCCGAAGGCCGCGCCGTACCCGCGCGCGGTGGGGACCGCGATCACGGGCCGGCCCACGAGGCCCGCGATCACCGAGAAGAGCGAGGCTTCCATGCCGGCGACCGCGATGACGACGTCGGCGCGCTCGATCTCCTCCAGCCTGGAGAGCAGGCGCAGGAGCCCGGCAACTCCGACATCCGGGACGATGCCGGACGTGACGCCGAGGTACTCGAGCGTCTTTCGCGCCTCCTCCGCCGCGTCCGTGTCCATCGTCCCGGCGGTGACGATGCAGACGGTCCCCTCGACACGCGGCATCGGTTTGCCGACGGAGAGATGGAGGGTCCGCGAACGGGCGTCGTAATCGGCCCGGCCGGGAAGGGGCGACGAGCCTGCGACCTCCTCCCACGCCTCCGGAGAAAGGCGCGTCACGAGAACATCGTGCGCGCGGGCGAGCTGACGGCAGATCTCCGCGATCTGGACCACGGATTTTCCCTCGGCGAGCACGACCTCCGGAAAGCCGACGCGCCTCAGGCGGTCGAAGTCGAGCGTGTAGTCCGCGGTCACGGGAGGATCTTATTGTGGAAGTTGAGAGTTGAGAGTTGAGAGTCGAGAGTTGAGAGGAAAGGTGACGAATGCCGCCGAACTCCTCTGAACTCTTGACTCTTGACTCTAAACTCTCGACCAAAACAAAAAACGCGCCCTGCAGGGCGCGTTTTTGGCTTCAAAATCCCCTCGCTTAAAGAACCTCACCCCTCAGCGGCAGCTCGATCATGGGCCTGTCCTTGTCCGTCGTGAAGAGCTTCACCGTGCCGTCGAGGGCGCCCTTGCGGATCTTCTCTCCCGCCTTGACGACGACCGTGTAGGAGACGCCCTCCTGGGTCGGAACGACGTCGGTAATGAAACCCGGGATCGAAACTTCTGCGCGGGTCACCTTCACCGGAGTTCCCGGCTTGTTGTTCGTCACGACGATGTTGCGCGTGATCGGGTCCTTCCCGGCGGTGAAGTTTCCGAAGTTGACCAGGACCGGAGTCACGGAGACGCGCGCGCGCACGACGCCGGAGATCGGGATCTCGACGGTCGGCTGCTGCGCGACGCCGGTCGAGATGCGGACGGGAGCGTTCAAAAGGCCCTCCGGGGCGTCCGCTGTGACGGTGATCCGGACGCGATACTGCTCGCCCGGATGCCCGGGGATCTTGTCCTTGTCCCCGGCCGGCGCGATCTCCGCCTTGACGTAGGGCTGGGAGGCCTCGGCGACGGTCGGCTTGAAGGTCTTCTCTTCGGAGAGGAGGATCACGTCGCGCGAATCGGTGTCGCCCTTGACGACGGCGACGCGCACGTACGGCTGCGGCAGGATGTCCACGAACGGCTTGACCGTGGCCTTGATGAAAAGGTTGATCTGTCCCCGCTCAGGGTCGTTCGAGACGAGAAGGACCGACTTCGAGATCGGGCCCGAGAAGGCCTTGGTGTCGACCGAGGTGACGACCTTGCCTTCGCCGCCGGGCTTGATCACCTTGTCGAAGTTCGCCACGGTGCAGCCGCACCCGGGGCGCGCGTCGTTGATCATGAGATCGGACCCGCCGTTGTTCTTGATCACGAAGGTCGTGTCGATCACCTGGCCCTTGGCCACGATTCCGGCGTCCTTCGTCTCGGGGATGACCTCGATCTTGGGCCCGGCGACGACGGCCGCCTTGGCCTTCGGATCCGCGGCCTTGGCCTTGTCGGCCGGCTTCTGCTGAGCGCTGACGACGCCCGCGGTGAGCAGGGCGGTGAGCGCGACACACGTGAGGCGTTGGATCTGACGCATTCCGAGGTCCTCCTGTCTTACTATGCCGGAAGGTCGAAACTCGGTGGAACAACGGAATATTTCCACAAAACGGCGTAAAACGCGGACTTTTCGAGAGGGTCGGGCCCCGGAGGAGTCCTCGTGAAGATTCACATGGCGCCGATCGGGGGGACGGCCATGGTTCCGCTGGCCGCCCTGCTCGCCGAGAAGGGGCACACGATCACCGGCTCGGACCTGGAGCTCTACCCCCCGATGTCCACGCTCCTGGAATCCCTGGCGATCCGCGTCCACCGGGGGTTCGCGGCTTCCAACGTCCCGGCGGACGCCGACCGCGTGATCGTCGGGAACGCGGCTCTCCGGGACAACGTCGAGGCGGCGGAGGCGGCGCGCCGCTGCCTTCCCGTGTTGTCGATGCCGATCGCCATCCGCGAGTTCCTCCTGCCCGGCAAGACCCCGGTGGTCGTGACGGGAACGCACGGGAAGACGACGACGACGGCGCTCGTCGCCTGGATGCTTCTCGACTCGGGCCGCGATCCCGGGTTCATCGTCGGCGGGGAGATGCGCAATCTCGGGCACGGATACCGCCTGGGCGCGGGGCCTCATTTCGTCCTCGAGGGGGACGAGTACAACGCGGCGTTCTTCGACCGCGGCCCGAAGTTCCTCCATTACGAGCCTCAACACCTCTTCATCGGAAACATCGAGTACGACCACGCCGACCTCTATCCCGACATCGCGTCGATCGAGGAGGCGTTCCGGCAGGTTGCCGCCCTCGTGCCCTCCGGCGGGATCGTCGCCGTCAACGCGGACGACGCCCGCGCGTTGGCGGCAGCGCGCCTCGGCGGCGCCGGAGAAGTCGGCAAGGCGCGCCTCGTCCGGGTGTCGCTCGACGCCCGGCGCAGCGATTTTTCGGCGGCCGACGTCGAAGAGCGACCTTCCGGAACGCGATTCACGCTTCTCGAAGCCGGGCGGCCCGCCGCTCGCCTCGGGTCTCCCCTTGTCGGGACGCACAACCTCCGCAACACCCTCGGCGCTGTCGCCCTGGTCCGGGGTCTCGGCCTCTCGACGGAAGAGGTCGGGCGCGCTCTCCCCCGCTTTTCCGGCGTTCGCCGGCGGCTCGAGGTCAAAGGCGAGCGAAACGGCATCCTCATCGTCGACGATTTCGCGCATCATCCGACGGCCGTGCGAGGCACCCTCCAGGCGGCTCGCTCTCGGTGGCCCGGCCGGCGGGTCTGGGCGGTTTTCGAGCCGCGGTCCAACACGGCGGGCCGCAAGATGTTCGAGCAGGAGTACGCCGACGCGTTTTCCGCCGCCGACGCCCTCATCGTCGCGCCGGTCTTCCACGCGCGGCGTCTCGAGCCGGTCGGCGTGCTCGATCGCGCGGCCCTGGTCCGCAGGTTCACCGACGCGGGCCGGCCGGGGTTCGCTCCGGAATCCCTCGAGGAGATTCCCGGGCTCCTCCGGGCGGAGGCGCGCTCGGGGGACGTTCTTCTCCTGATGTCCTCGGGCGCCTTCGGAAAGCTGCCGGCGACTCTCCTCGACAGCCTCTGACGCCGCGCGGCGTGCCGGCTCCATTGCCAGACGACGGCCGATCAGCGGACGCGGAAGACCACGATCGAATCCGTCGGCGATCCAGACGGGCCCGGCGGATTCTCGAATCGGGCCGCCTCGGAGAGTCCGGGGTTGGCTGTCGCGAAGAAGACCCCGGCCGCCCGCCAGCCGTGCCGCGTCAGAAAGGGATCGGGCGCGAGGAAATAGACCGGCGCTCCCTGCGGCAGCGGTACGGGCGCGGGCGGTTTCATTTCCCACAGGTCGTTTGAAAGAAGGAACACGCCTGCGGCTCCCGGAGGAGAAACGAGGATCGGCCCTGAGACCGCGTGGGAGGCGGAGTAGCGCGCGATGTGCGGATCCGGATCCGCGCGGAGCAGCACCGGGACCGTATCGCCGGGGTTGCCGGCGACATCCGGCGTGATGAGGACGAGCGGTCCTGCCGCCGCGCGGGCGCGCATCCACGCAAGCGCCTGTTCGGTTGCGAAGCCCGCCGGCCACCCGGTGACGTATTGCCAGCGGTCCTCCGCAACCAGTATCTGCGCCTGCCAGCGAAAGATCTGGAGAGCGAGATCGCGCACGGGCCAGGCAAAGAGACAGGCGAGAGCCGCGGCCGAGAGAAGCCGGCGGGCGGCGAGGGAGGGCGGCAGCCTCTGCCATCTCCTGCCGAGATCCGCCAGAAAAATGCCCGACGCGATCCAGAGCGGCGCGGCCGCGGTGAACGTGTATCGAGGAAAGAGCAGGCCTGCGAAGAACAGGAGAGGCAGGATCACGATGGCCATCCAGAGCAGGAGAAAGGCGAGGACCCGCCGGCGCCTTGCGATCAGGAGCCAGGCCAGCGCCGCCAGGGAGAAGAGCGCGACGGAGGGGGTGAGACTGGTCCAGAACCACTCCGCGACACGCGCCGCCTGGCGCAATCGTTCCCCGAAGGGCAGAGGCTCTCGAAACTGCGAGAAGTGGAACACGCGCGTCTTCCAGTCGAAACCGGGCTTCTGCGCCAGCACGGGCACCCAGAGAAGGAGCGCGACCGCGGCGGCCGTCAGGAGCCGGCGGGCGAAAACCGTCGGCGGCGATCTCCGGGTCGCGGGCAAGCACGCGAAGGCGCAGAACGGGAGGGCCCAGAGCGCGTAACTGAAATTCTGGCGGGTCAGCATCGCGATGCCGAGGACGACACCGAAGACGACACCGATCGAGCGGTCCTCGCCCCCGCTTCTCTCCGCGAGTCGGAGCGCAAGAGCCGCGGCGAGCAGCGACTCGCAGAGAAAGAGAGACTCGGCCAGCGCGATGCGCTGATAGAAGGCGGCAAACGGGCAAAGAATCGCAAAGACCGCCGCGGCTTTCCCGGTCCGGTCGGCGCCCCCCTCGCCGGCCTCCTCCGCGTCAGGAAACCGGAGCGCGATGGCCCGGGCCGCCCCGAAAACCAGCGCCGTGGAAAGCGCGCCGAAGAGCAGCGAAACCGTTCTCCCTGCCTCGACCGGGTCGCGAAACAATGGCAGAAAAAGGGCCATGAGCCAGAAATGGAGGGGCGGCTTGGGGTCCGCGGGGAGGAAGGCGTGCACGGCCGGGTTGTCGACGATCAGCTGCGACCAGTGGAGATGTATGGCCTCGTCCCCGAATACCGGGAGCGCGCGCAGCGAGGGCAGCCGCAGAACGGCCGTCGCGAGCGCGAGGAGTCCCACCGTGCGCCATCGCGCGTGGCGGCGGAGGCGGCTAGGCGCCTGAATCATCGCCTGACTGGAGATCCTTCGCCGGGGCGAGCCTCGCCGCGAGGACGAGCGACATCGCCGGAACCAGGGTCGTCGTGATCCGCCGGAACGCGCCGTCGACGGCGTACATCGGGTCGAACGAGGAGACGGAGAAGGCCACCGCGTAGAAGCCGATCTGCGCGGCGAGGACGGGAAGAAGCGGGTCCGCGAATCCCCTCCGGGTGACGATCAGGAAGAGCGCGATCGCGAGAAGGGCCACGAGCGCCTCTCTCCCCTCCCGAAGGATCATCCGAGACACCACGGACGCCAGTCGCTCGGCGAAGTCCGGCCAGCGCGCGGGCAGGAAGAGGTGAAAATCGAAATCGCGCCGCGTCTGCGACCCTCGCAACGCGAAGAGCGCGATCCAGTGCACCGCCGGCACGAGAACGAGGATGCCCGCCGAGCGCCAGGCAAGCGCAAGCGCCTTCGCCCGCATCCGGCAGGCGAGCAGGAGCGTCCCGGCCAGCAGAAATGCGAACAGGGTCCCTTCCTGTTTCGTCCCCGCGCAGAAGAGGGCGGCAAGAAAGAGACGGCCCGCCCCCGCTCGCGATTCCCGCGAGAGAGCATCGAGCGTCGCGCACGCGGCAAGGACGGCTCCGAACGCGAACGGGATTTCCGCCGTTCCGGCGTTGACGGGGTGGTACAGCGGGAAGCAGAGGGCGGCGAGCGCCGCGGCCACCGCGCCGGCGCGCGGGGAACCGGCGCGGCGCCGGAGGAAGCCGCACAGCAGGAGCAGGGTGGAAAGCTCGATGGCGGGAAAGAGAATCGCGAGCGCCTGATCGTTCCAGCCTCCCGCGAGGCGTGCGAGCGCGGCGAGGCACAGCGGGACCAGGACGGGATATTCCCGGTGAGACCAGTAGAGCGCCGGATCGTGGAAGATCCGTCCGGGAAGAGAGCCGGCGAGGTAGAACGCCTTTCCCTTCATTCCCCAGATCGCGAGAAAGTCCGTCGACCACATCGGCTCGGCGAGGGCGGGAACGAGAAAGGTCAGCCAGGCGAGCGCCGCAACGCCGCCGGCGAGAAGCGCCACCGGGTCGAGCGGACGTCGCGGCGGCGGCGGGGGCCTCCGGAACGGCCGCCCGGGGATCAGGAAGGACGCGGCGATCACGGCCGCGTCGCCGGCGAGCAGGGGCCCCTTGCTCGGATCGATCCCGGCGGCGGCCAGGAAGGCGAAGAGTCCCGCCTGAAACAGCAAGCCCGCGGCCGCCGCCCACGCCGCGGTTTCCGCCCGGGTCAGGCCGGGCGCCAGCCGCCGGGCGAGAGCCCAGCCGGCGAGCCACGTCACACCGAGCGCGACGAGGACGCGCCAGGCGCCGCCCGCGGCGATCAACGGCGTGACAGAAACCCGTTGGGCAGAGGCTCCGCCCCCGGCGGGCTCTCCATCGCGCGGGCGTAGACGGCGACGAACTCCGCCTCGGCGATCCTTTCGGAATCGAGCACGCGGCGCGGGGCCAGGAAATAGACCGCCTGGTAGCGATAGACGTCCGGACGCGGCGGCACGATGACGGCGACGGCGGCGCTCTTCGGGGTCCTCCGCGCCACCTCGTCGAGGAAGTCTCCGAATACGGGATCGAGCGCGAATTCGGCGAGCTCCGCGCGAGACACGGTTCCCCCGGCGAGCTCTCTCGCGAGCAGCCTCGCCCGCGGGACCACGTCGCGCGCGCGAATCGAAGCCGCCTCGCTCGCGCCGAGAATCAGGAGCAGCGCGCCGGGCAGCACGCGCCGGAACCGACGCATCGGGTCAGGATCCCTGCGGGGCGCGAACCCGGCTCGTCAGCACGCCGATCCCCTCGATCTCGACTTCCACGGTCTCTCCCGGGGACAGCGGCGCGATCCCGGCCGGCGTACCGGTCAGGATGAGGTCGCCCGGGAGCAGCGTCATCATCCGGGAGATGTAGCCGACGAGAAAGCGCGGCGAGAACACCATCTCGGACGTGCGCGACGACTGTTTCGTGGTTCCGTTGACGCGCGTCGAGATCGCGAGGTCGGACGGATCGAGCCCGAAGACGACCTCGGGACCGATCGGGCAGAACGTGTCGAATGACTTGGCGCGCGCCCACTGCCCATCCTTCTTCTGGAGGTCGCGGGCCGTCACGTCGTTGGCGCAGCACACGCCCGCGAGCGCATCGAGCCAGTCCGCTTCCGGCCAGTTCTTCACCCGGCGCCCGATCACGAGCGCGAGCTCCCCCTCGAAATCGACGCGAGCCGACTCGGGAGGCAGCACGATCTCGCCGCCGCTCCCCCACACGAGGCTCGACGGCGCCTTCAGAAAGAGCAGCGGTTCCTGATCGGGAGCCGTGTTGCCCAGTTCCTTCGCGTGCTCCCGGTAGTTCCGACCGACCGCAACGATCTTGCTGGGAGGGGGCGGCGCCTGCGGCGACCCGAACGGGATGCGTGTCACTCCTGCCATGCTTCCTCCGTCATCTCGGCGGTGAAGATCTCCCGCGCGTCCCCCGTCAGCACCGCGTCCGCGATCCCCGCGCCGGTTTCGGAGAAGAGGACTGTGAATGCGGCGCCGCTTCGCGTCTCGCACACCACGGGGGCCGTCACCCTTCGCTCCCGCGCGGCGACGACCGCGGCCGCGACGACGCCGGAGCCGCAGGCCAGCGTCTCCCCCTCGACTCCGCGCTCGAAGGTCCGCACCGCGATACGGCTCGGGCCGGCGACACGGACGAAGTTGACGTTGGCGCCGTCCGGCATCGCGGGATGTCGGCGCAGCGGTGGTCCCAGGCGCGCCAGGTCGAGCGCCTCGAGATCCTCTCCGTTCTCCAGGAGGACGACGAGATGCGGGACGCCGACGTGCATCGGGATCCCCGCAGCGGCGGGGCGCCGCGGGAAAGCCGCCGGAGCGCCCGCGGCGGAAAGCGGCAGCGGATCGCCGGGCCTCGGAAGCGGCGGCAGGGCCAGAGACACGGTTTCTCCGTCGACGAGAGCGGCGATCGTCGCCCAGCCCGTCTCGAGCACGGGGTTCCCCGACACGAGTCGCCGGGTGACCGCGTAACGGGCGGCGCATCGCGTTCCGTTGGCGCAAAAGGCGGCGAGCCCCCCGTCCGCGTTGAAGTAATCGAGGTGGATCCGCCCTTCGGAGCCCCCGGAGAGGAAGAGCGCGCCGTCGGCGCCCACCGAAACCCCGCGCCGGCAGAGACGGGAGACCACGCTCCGGTCTTCCTGCGAGAGCGCCCTGCCGTCGGCTTCGAACACGAGGAAGTCGTTGCCCCCGCCCGCCATCTTCACGAACCGCCGCGGGACCGCCACGGGGAAAAGCTATCAGCTGTCAGCTCTCAGCTATCAGCTCAGGTCTCCGCTATGTGCGACTCGTTCCGAGAATGGTCACTTTTTCGGAGTCGTGACGAAGGTGCGAATCCGTCGTGACGTTGCCAACGACCCGAGTGTAGGATCCCGGCTCACAGCTGGCAGCTTCAAAGAGGCTCCGCGACGGCGGCCGGGGACGGCGCGCTCGCGTTGCCGGTCCGGTCGATCGACTTCACCGCGTAGACGTAGCGGTGGCCGGCTGCGACCTTCGTGTCGTTGAAAAAGCTGTCGACGGTCAGCTCCGCGTTCAGCCGCACCGGCGGCGCGCCGCCTTCGGAGCGGAAGACGGCGTAACCCGCCAGATCCGGAGCGCCGACGGGGTCCCAGACGAGGCGCACCAGTCCGGTCTCCGGCAGGGCGTCCAGCCGCGGCGGCGGCGGCGGCGGGAACACGTCGTGATAGTCGAGCGCGGCCTCGACGGCGGCGGCGCCCTCGATCTTCGGCTTGTCCGGGACGGTCGCGCGAAGGGTGTAGACGAGCGCGCCGTACGGCGGCGACGTGTCGACGAACCCGGTGCCGCTGACCGGGGCGGCGTTCAGCGGCGCGCCGAACTCCTCCTCGGGTAGAGTGCGCCGGTAGACGAAGTAACCGCCCACCGCGACGGGCTCCCGCCCGAGCAGGTCGCGATTCGGCGCGAGCCATTCGAGACAGACGCGGCCGTCTTCCGGCGTCACGGCCAGGATGACCGGAGGTCCGGGCGGCACCTCCGGGGCCATCGTGACAAGATTGGAGAGCGGGCTCCTGTCGCCGTCGCGCCGGACGGAGACGACGGCGTACGCGACGGCGGACGGCGCGGGCTTTCGGGCAAACAGCGGAGGAAGCGGATCGTCGAAAACGATGCTGGCTCCGCGCGTGCGCCGCGCGATTTCGGCGACGGGAAGCGTCGCGATCCGTTCGGCATCGCGATAGAAGTTCTGCTCCGCGATCCGGGCGTTGACCGCCGTCTGGCGCGTCCCCGCGGCGGGCGCGAGGTCGCCCCGAGCGGACCCGGATGCCGTCGGGCCGGCCCGCCGGGGCGCGGTCAGCGACGGCGAAGGGTTGATCAGCCGGTAGACCTCGATCGACGCGAGGTCCGTCAGGGGAAGACCGCTCATCAGGCGGTCGGGGTAGGTAAACGTCAGAACCGCGTCGGCGCCCTCCTGTTCGATGGCGAGGTCCGTGATCGCGCGCGGCCCCCGCGGAAAGGGCGGCGAAGGATCCCCCTTCTTGCCGCAGGAGGAGGCGAGCAGGGCCGCCGCCGCGCAGAAGACCGCGGCGACTGTCGCCCGGCGACGCGAAAGCCGAGCGATCGTTTCCCCGCGTCTCGGTTCGGTCATCCTTCGCCCTTCGCCGTTAGCCCTTCGCCTTTCGCCAACGGGACGCGCCTCGGCCCGGCGCGCCCTCCTAAAGCACGTAGCGCGACAGGTCCTCGTTCTTCACGAGGTCGGCGAGCGCGGCGTTGACGTCCGAGGCTTCGATGCGGATGGTCTGGCCCGCGTTCTCGGGGCCGGCAAACGAGATGTCTTCCAGGAGCCGCTCCAGGATCGTGTGAAGCCGTCGGGCGCCGATGTTCTCCAGGAGCCGGTTGACGCGCTCGGCATCCCGCGCGATCTCACGCACGGCGTCGTCGGAGAACTGCAGGTCGACCTTTTCCGCCGACATCAGCGCTCGATACTGCTTCAAGAGCGCGTTTTCCGGCTCCGAGAGGATGCGGACGAAATCCTCCTCCGTGAGCGAGTCGAGCTCCACGCGGATCGGGAAGCGCCCCTGAAGCTCGGGGATCAGATCGGACGGTTTGGAGACGTGGAACGCGCCGGCCGCGATGAACAGCACGTGGTCGGTCTTCACGAACCCGTACTTCGTGTTGACGGAGGTGCCTTCGACGATCGGGAGCAGGTCGCGCTGGACGCCCTCGCGCGAGACGTCGGGACCGCGACCGGACTCGCGGCCGGCGACCTTGTCGATCTCGTCCAAGAACACGATGCCGGAGGATTGCGCTCGCTCCACGGCCTCGCGGGCCACGACGCCCGGATCGACGAGCCGCCCTTCCTCCTCCGCCTGCAGGATCTCCCGCGCCTCCGCGACCGTGGCCTTGCGCCGCTTCTTCTTGCTTCCGAACAGGCCCGGCAGCATCTCCTTGACGTTGATATCCATCTCTTCGACGCCCTGATTCGTCACGATCTCGAAGGACGGAAACGTCTTGTCGGCGACCTCGACCTCGACGAGCCGGTCCTCCACCTGGCCCTCCTGGAGGAGCATCCGCAGCCGCGCGCGTGTCTCCTCCGCGTCGCGTTCGGGCAGAGGCGGCATCAGGAGCTCCAGAAGCCGCTGCTCGGTGCGGGCCTTGGCTCGCTCGCGGATCTCCGCCGTTTTCTCCTCGCGCACCATGTGGACCGCCACCTCGGTCAGATCGCGGACGATCGACTCGACGTCGCGGCCGACGTAGCCGACCTCCGTGAACTTCGAGGCCTCGACCTTCAGGAACGGCGCGTCGGCCAGGCGCGCCAGGCGGCGCGCGATCTCGGTCTTTCCCACGCCGGTCGGTCCGATCATCAGGATGTTCTTCGGAAGGATCTCGCGCGACATCTCGGGCTCGAGCTGCTGTCGCCGCCACCGGTTGCGCAGCGCGACCGCCACGGCCTTCTTCGCCTTGCGCTGGCCGATCACGTACTTGTCGAGCTCCGCGACGATCTCCCGCGGCGTCCGCGCGCCCGGCAGGATGACGGGTTCGGCGACCGGCTTTTCACCGGGCATCAGGAAAACCATGGGCCCATAGTATTCAGTTCTTGTGAGTTTTCAGTTTTCAGTTTTTCAGTTCTCAGTCTTGCTGCGGTCGGGCCAAACTCAAAACTGGATAACTGACAACTGATAACTCTCTTTCACACCTCTTCCAGCGTGATCCGGTCGTTCGTGTAGATGTCGATGGTCGAGGCGATCAGCAGCGACTCCCGTGCGATGTCGGCGGCGGTCAGGTCCGGCCGGTGCTTTAGAAGGGCGCGCGCCGCCGCGAGCGCGTAGGGACCTCCGGAGCCGACCGCGAGAAGGCCTTCTTCCGGAGAGATCAAGTCGCCGGTTCCCGAGAGCAGGAGCGACGTCGTCTTGTCCGCCACGATGAGCAGCGCTTCGAGCTGCCGCAGCATCTTGTCGGTGCGCCAGTCCTTCGCCAGCTCGATGGCGGCGCGCTCGAGGTTGCCCCGGTGTTCCTCGAGGCGCGCCTCGAACCGGGAGAAGAGAGCGAACGCGTCGGCCGAAGACCCGGCAAAGCCGGCGATCACGTCGCCGCCCTTCAGCCGTCGGATCTTCGCGGCGGTCTGCTTCATGACCGTCGTCCCGAGGGTGACCTGGCCATCGGACGCCATCGCGACCCGGCCGTTGTGGCGCACACAGACCACGGTTGTGGAATGCCAGACGGGCTTTGTCATGAGAGCAGGATAGCGCGACAAGGAGCCGGTATCGGGAGACGGGAGCCGAGCGACCAACGGGAACGAGACGGCGGCGGTACTCCGCGGTCAACTAGATCAGGAATCGAAGGATCATGAGAGCTGATAGCTGAAAGCTCTATTTCCTCGCTCGCGCCGCGAGCGCCTGGATCGCGGCCTCGACGATCGCGTCCTCCTGGCCGGCGGCTTTTGCGGGACGGTCGGGCACGACGACGTCCGGACGGAGGCCACGGCCTTCGAAGGAGCGGCCGTCGGCGTCTTCGATCGCGCGCGCGGAGAACCACAGCGAGGAGCCGTCGGGGAGCTTCGCGACGGCGGCACCGCCCGAGAGCATCCCGGCGGTTTCCTCGCCGACGATCGGGCCGATCCCGTGCCGCCGGAACTTCAGCGCGAGAGCCTCGCCGGAGCTCGCCGTGCCCGAATTGACCAGTAGCGCGATGGAGAGCGGACGGTACTCCGGAGGTACGACCCGGACTCGCCCGCGGCTGCGCACGCGGTAGTCGCCGGCACTCCAGCGCCCGCGCAGGAATGTCGAGAGAATGCCGGGGTCGTAACCGCCGCTGTTTCCCCGCACGTCTAAGAGAAACCCGTCGATGTCCGCGAGACCCGCGAGCTCCGGCTTGGCCGCGGCCGACTCGGTGCGGTCGGAGAGAAGATCGACCAGCGCGAGGGCGACCTCCGGCGAGATCCCCCACAGGCGCGCATACCCCCAGGCGTGCCCGCCACGGCGCACCACGCGGGCGCTGCGCCAGAAGAGCGCGTCGCCCGGCGTCTCCGGCTCGAGCGCCAGAGCCGCGGTCTTACGCTCGCCGGCCGTCGTCTCCCAGGCGACCTCCACCGTCGACCGCAACGGTCCCTCGAGCACGAGAAAGAGCGCGCGGAAGTCGATCCGCGAGGCGCCGTATTCTTTCCCTCCGATCGACACGATCCGATCTCCGAGCCGCAGCCCCGCCCGCTCCGCCGCCCCGCCGGGCAGCACCGCCTTGACGGCATACCCCGCGCCGTCGCGGCCGATGCGTAGACCGGCCGTCGCCCAGCGCGCCTCGGGAAGCTTTCCCGTCGGGATGCGGAAGGTGTGCGAATCGTCGAGCCGGGCGAGTAGCCGGTCGTAGGCGGCGTCGCGCTCCGGATCTCCCGGCGCCGCGGCAAGCTCCGCGGCCGCCCGCTCCACAGCCCCGTTCCAGTCGACGCCCTTGAGGTTGGGATCCCAGAAGCCCTCGCGGATCCGGCGGTCGATCTCCGCGAGCGCAGGCGGACGCGGCGCGGGCGCCGAGGGCGGATCGGGGGAAGCGGACGACGGAAGGAGGGACGATGCGAGCGCGAAAAAGAGAATCGCGAGAGAAGGGCTCATGCGCGCGGGTGCGCCCGCCGGTAGACGTCCCGCAGACGCGCGGCATCCAGGTGGGTGTACTTCTGCGTGGTTGAGAGCGACGCGTGGCCGAGCAGCTCCTGGATCGCGCGCAGGTCCGCGCCCGCCTGAAGCAGATGCGTGGCGAACGTATGGCGCAGAGCATGGGGCGAGATGGCGGCCGGCAGGCCGGCGGCCCGCAGCCGGCGCTTCAACACGCGCGACATGGAGCGAGTCGTGAGCCGCCCCCCGCGGGAGTTCACGAAGAGGGGCTCTCGCTGTACGGAGCGCCCTCCCTCCCGACCCGCCGCCCTCGCCCTCAGGGCGCGCCGCAGCGGCAGCCAGCAGCGCAGCGCCTCCTCCGCTTCCTCTCCGAAGGGCACGATGCGCTCCTTCTTCCCCTTGCCTTGCGCGCGGAGCATGCGCGCCGAAAGGTCGACGTCTTCGAGATCGAGCCCCGCGGCCTCCGAGACGCGCAACCCGGTGGCGTACAAGAGCTCGAACAGGGCGCGTTCGCGCTCCGGAAAGGGCGTTTCGTCCTCGGTGTCCAGCAGGGTCTCCGTGTCGGGCACCGTCAGCGCCCGCGGCAGGGCCCTCGGCGCGCGCGGCGACGGAAGGCCTCGTGCGGGATTTTTCTCCAGGTGATTTTCGCGGCACGCCCAGCGCAGGAAGGAACGGACGGTCGAAAGATGCCGCCCGAGCGATCGGTTGGAAAGCTTCGCGCGATGGAGCGACGCGACGTGAGAACGCACGGCCAGGGTGTCGATCTTCGAAAGCGGAGTCTTCGACGCCGGGGTCTCTCCGAAGTCCGTCTCCCAGAAATCCGCGAACCGCTCGAGGTCGGACCGGTAGGCCAGAACAGTGGCCGGCGAGAATCGGCGCTCATCCGCCAGATAGGCGATGAAGTCTTCGATCGCCCGCGAGAGCGTGATCACTGGAGGAAGTGTAAGGGAAGAAGGCGCTGGAGGCCGGGCGAGGAAGTAAAGCTCTCCGCTGTCAGCTCTCCGCTTCTCTTCGACTCCCGATCTAGTTGACCGCGGAGTACCGCGGCCGTCTCGCTCCCTTTGGTCGCTCGGCTCCCGATTCCCGATTCCCGGCCCGCCCGAAGCCTCGGACGTCGTCCTTCACCAGGCTCTCGATCTGCTCCTTCGAGAACTTCTTCCCGAAGGCGGGCATGTCTTCTCCGCCTTTGGTGACGATCTTGATCAGCTCGGCGTCGTTCCTTGCCGACTGCCATTCGGCGTCCGTGAAGTCTCTCGCCATCAGCTGCTTTCCCTTGGGCGTGTTCCCTTTTCCATCCTCGCCGTGGCACTTGGCGCAGTACTCGACGAACGTGGGCGAGGGGTGCGGGCCCGCCGCCATCAGGAAGACGGCGGTGCCGCCGACCACCGCGAAGACCAGGCTCGCCGCGACGCGGGTGCTCCTCATATCTTCAACCCTTCCTCGCTTTCTCGATGTCGCGGAGCAGGTGCTCCGGTTCCCAGCTTTCGCCGTAGTAGATCGAGGAAAGGCGTCCGTCGGGATCCACCACCGCCACGGCCTGGCCGTGGATGACCTGTCCGCGCTCGGGGTAGTAGAGGACGCCGAACGACGACGCGACGTCGGCGACCGCCGCGGGAGAGCCCGTCAGGAACCTCCAGCGCTTCCCGTCGGCGCCCGCCTTTCTGGCGTAGTCGGCGAGGACGGCGGGCGTGTCGTGCTCGGGGTCGACGGTGACGACGAGGAGCCGGCCGTACCCCTTCTGCTTCAGGAGCGCGTCGAGCCGCGAGAATTTCGCGGTGGTCATCGGGCAGGCAGTCGCGATCGGGCACCGCGTATAGAGAAACGTGACCGCGACCGGTTCGCCTCGCAGCGATGACAGCTTCACGGGCTTCGAAGCCTGATCGATCAGCTCGAAGTCGGGGATCTTCTGGCCCAACTGGACGGCGCGGTTGGGGACCGGCGTCACGGCGTCGGCGGACGACGGCTTCGGAGCGGCGGCGGCAACGGGAGGTCGAGGCGGCCCCGACCCGGGCCGGCGCCGGATTCCCTCGAGCCAGTACCGGCTCTCCTCGACGACGAGCGTCGCGTCGATCGCGTCGCCGGCGGCGAGCGCGCGCGCGACTTCCGGCGCTCCCCGGGTCGGGAACACCATCGTCATCGCGCCCATGAACCCGGGCACCGCATCGTGCTCGACGAGGACGTCCGCGCCGCCGTTCTTGACCTCGCGCACGATGCCGTGAAACGGGTATCGCTTGACGGCGGCCGTTTCGTCGCCGGCGGCGGAGTCGCCGCGCCGGCATCCGGCGGCGCCCGCCAGGAGGAGGGCGGCGGCCGCGAGAGAGGCGGCGAAAGGCCCTCGGGGGAATCGCAAAAGGGCCCGGCCCCTCACCCTTCCCGCCCCCCCGGCCGGGGGCGAGGGTCGGGTCTCGGGCCGTGCCGCCTTCGTGGCGGGAAGCTCTGCTCGCACGGATTCATTCAACGCGAAGGGGCGGGTCGAACTTCCGACGTTAACGGTCCGTTCAGGCAAGGGCGGTCACGGGATCTCGAACGTGACGGATGTCCAGACGCTCTCCCAGTCCGCGTCGAGGCCCTTCGGCGCGGCGACCATGTGCACCGTCTCGACGAGCCAGACGCCGCGCCGGGGCAGACGGATCGAGACGGCGCCGTCTTTCCCCGATCGCGCGGTCACGGTCTTGTCGGGATCATCCCGGCAGATCGCCTTCACGAGCGCGCCGGCCAGCGGCTTGTCCTCGTAGAGCAGGCGAAGCTTCACGGGCGATCCGGCGCCCGCCTCCTCCCGCCACGCCCCGGGATCGCTGATCAGCACGAGCTCGAGGGTGAGGCCCAGGCGGCGGTCGTAGTCGCGTCCTCGCGGCCCGGCGAACACGATCGACTTCACGCTGCGGGAGAAGACTTCGCGCCCCGGTTTCTGCCGCTCGCCGCGCTTCTCGCGCTCCTTCAGCACCGGGTCGAGGCCCTCGTCCGCCAGGTACTTCTCGAACTTCTCCGCTTCGAGCGTCACCGGGGAACGGTCGCTCCGATATCCGATCACCGCGACGCCGGGCGATTCGACCCGGGCGAACCCGGCGGGATCGGTTCCCGGAAGTCCCGGCACGGGCGCCTCGCCGAGATTGGTGACGAGGAAGAACCGGCGGATGCGGCGGTCGTCCCTCGGGACGGGCTCGCCGCGGAAATGCTCTCCGACCCGGAGCGCCACCGTGAAGTCCTCGCGGACCCCGGGGCGAAAGGTCGAAGGCTCGATCCAGAAATCGTGCGCGGAAAGCGCCGCGGGCGAGAGAGCCACGACAAGAGCAAGCAGGCGCCGGATCAATTCGCCGCCGGACTTGCCAGGTAGGCCGCGAGCTTGTCGCGGTCGACGTTCCCGCCCGAGAGGATCACGCCGACCTTTCGGCCCGAAAAATCCGCCTTCCGGTGCCGCACGGCCGCCGCGCCGGCCACGCCGGACGGCTCGACTAAGACCTTCATCCGCTCGAGCATCCAGCACAGCGTCTCGATCATCTCGTCATCCGATACGAGCAGGACCGCCTCCACGGTTTGCTGCACGATCGGAAACGTCAGCTTTCCGGGAGAAGACACCTGCAGCCCGTCGGCGATCGTGCGCGGGACGTCGATGACGACCCTCTCCCCTTTCGCCAAGGAATCGGCCGTATCGGCGGCCGTCAAGGGCTCCGTCCCGTACACGGCGATCTGCGGCCGCAGGTGGCGCGCCGCGAAGGCGCAGCCGGCGATGAGGCCTCCGCCCGACACGGGGACGACCAGCGCGTCCAGGTCCGGAACGTCCTCGAGCAACTCGACCGCGGCGGTCGCGGCGCCTGCCATGATCCTGTAGTCGTCGAACGGCGGCACGAGGAGGGCGCCGCGCTCGCGGACCAGCCGCTGCCCGATGTCGTCCCGGCTTTCCGAGTACCGGTCGTAGAGCACGACTTCGGCCCCGTAACCGCGCGTCGCCGCCAGCTTCGAGGCGGGAGCGTCGCTCGGCATCACGATCGTCGCCTTCAGACCGAGAATCTTCGAGACCAAGGCCACGGCCTGCGCGTGGTTGCCCGACGAATAGGCGACGACCTCCGTCACCCGCGCGGTCTCCGTCTCGGCCTTCAACTTGTTATAGGCGCCCCGGAACTTGAAGGCGCCGGCGCGCTGGAGGTTCTCGGCCTTGAAGAAGACCGAAGCGTTGGCCGCCTCGTCGAACTGCCGCGACCGCAGGACCGGCGTGCGGATCGCGACGCCCGCGAGCCGCCGGCGGGCCTCTTCGATGCCCGAGAAGGTCAGCATGCGGGGGAACCGGGGGGCGGGAAACGGGAGCCGAGCGACCAACGGGAGCCGAGCGACCAACGGGAGCGAGACGGCCGCGGTACTCCGCGGTCAACTCGATCGGGAGCCGAGCGACCAACGGGAGCGAGACGGCCGCGGTACTCCGCGGTCAACTCGATCGGGAATCGACGGCAGGCGGGCTGGCTCATCGGGCGACCGCCGCCGGAACGGATGTCGTGTCCCGCCAGTCGCGGATGGCGGTCAGCGCGCGGTCCACCATGCGGCGGCGACGCTCCGCCCTGTCGCGGATCGGGGAGTGCGAGGAGTCTTCGATCAACCCGAACGTCACGTTCATCGGCTCGAATTTTTCGGACGGAGGGCGGTCGGAGCAGTGCCGCGCGAGCGAGCCGATCGCCGTGGTCGCCGGAATCTCCCGCGGCTCGCGCCCTTCGAGGCTCTGCGCGATGGTGCGGCCGACGGCGAGCCCCGTGGCGGCGCTTTCGACGTATCCCTCGACGCCGGTGATCTGTCCGGCAAAGGAGATGCGGGGCTCGCGCCGCATCCGCCAGAGGCGGTCCAGGTGCGCCGGCGCGTGGATGTAGGTGTTGCGGTGAAGCATCCCGTACCGGGCGAACGACGCGTTTTCGAGTCCTGGAATCTTCCGGAAGATCCGCTGCTGCTCGGGGATCTTCAGCTTCGTCTGGAAGCCGACCAGGTTGTAGTGCTCCTTCGCGAGGTCGTCCTGCCGCAGCTGCACGACGGCCCACGGAATCCGTCCCGTCGCCGGATCCGGCAGACCCATCGGTTTCATCGGGCCGTGCCGGAGCGTCTCGCGTCCCCGCTCCGCCATCACCTCGATCGGCAAACAGCCTTCGAAGTAGATCCCCTTCTCGAAGTCGTGGACCGGAGCCGTCTCGCCGGCGAGGAGGTCTGTCATCAGCCCTTCGTACTGGTCGCGCGTCAGCGGGCAGTTCCAGTAGTCGGCGCCCTCTCCCTTCCCGTAGCGGGACATGGCGTACATCTTCGTGAAGTCGAGCGAGTCGGCCGTGACGACGGGAGCGATCGAGTCGTAGAAGTAGAGATCCTCGGTCCCGAGCAGGCGCCCGATCGCCGCGTCGAGCGCTTCGGAGGTCAGCGGCCCGGTCGCGAGGACCACGAATCCTTTTTCGGGGATCTCCCGGACCTCTTCGCGGACCACCTCGATTTCGGGACACGACGCGATCGCGTCCGTCACGCCGCGGGCGAACACGTCCCGGTCCATGGCCAGAGCATCGCCCGCGGGAAGCGCGGCCCGGCGCGCCGACCCGATGACCAGCGAGTCGAGTTCCGCCATCTCCCGCTTCAACAAGCCGACGGCGTTCAACGGATTATCCGACCGGAAGGAGTTCGAGCACACGAGCTCGGCGAACAGGTGGGTGCGGTGCGCTGCGGTCGAGACCCGAGGCCGCATCTCGAAGAGTCGCACGCGGTGGCCGCGCCGGGCGAGCTGCCAGGCGCATTCGGAGCCGGCGAGGCCGGCACCCACGATCGTGACGAGCTCGGAATTCACGCCGGCGATTCTACCCGCCGGGCTTCAACTTCCTCCGGGCGATCGGCACGACGAAACGGATCGAAGTGAGCCGCGGCGAGAACGCCGCAATCTTGTTGTCGACGAGACCCGCGGAGAGGCCCGCCTTCTGCACGTCCAGCCACATGTAGGGAAATTTCAGCTCCGCGGCGAACGGCTTCTTCGGCAACACCGTCCACAGCGACCCCGAGCGGGCCAGACGCTTCTCGAGTGTCCGGAAGAACCCGGTCAAGGAGCCCTCCGCCGGAACTTCCGCGACAATCCAGGCGATCGGACCGGCGGGGACTTCACGAACCCGCTCGACGAGCGGCCCGAAGATCTCGCGGACCGTCCGATTGAACTCGGGAGAAACGCCGACAGCGAACGCAGGGGCATCCCCCGGAAGATTGAACTTCGCCCATGGCGGGCTCGTCATCTCGGTCGTTCGTAGATCGGAACGAGAAAGACCGCCTCGAGGTCGGGCCCCCGGACCGGCACGGAGACGGCGAGCTGCCAGTACGTGCACTCGTCCTTCGAGAGGTCGGTCCCCGGCTGATCGGCCGGCACCTCCATCGCGATCGGAAAGGACGTCATCGTCCCCTGAGCGAAAGCGGGCAGTGTCTGCACCGCCGACCAGGCCTCGTAGGCGCGCATGGCGGCCGCGGCGGCGGGGCCACGCGGAACGTCGTCCGCGCCTTCCGTATCGCCCGCATCCTCCGGATCGGCCGACGCATCATTCAGCCGCTGCTCGATCCGCCGCAGCGTCACCTCCGGCGGGCCGGTCGGCCGCATGGCGCGTGTCGTCTGAAAGACCGCTTCGAAACGGCCGCCCGTGAAGGAGGGGAACGACCGCCAGGCGAGCCTCGGGGTGCCGACGCGGACCGCCTGCACCATTTTCCGCAGCGTGTCGTAGAGGACCAGGACCGCGACGAGATCGAAGAGGCCGAGGACGAGGGACACGATCACGCGGGCGCCCCCGGCCATGTGGACCGTCCAGAGGATGTTCAGGAATCCGACGAAGAAAAAGAAGACGAGGCGGCCGACGACCGCCCGGAAGCCGCTCGCCGAGCCGTCGGGGACCGCGCCGCCGGCATCCCAGTCGTTGTCGCTCGTCCACGGCGCGTCGTTTCGCGGCGCCGGCGCTCCGCTCTTGTGGAGGATGGTCTTGACGCCGAGGGTCGTCACGCCCAGACCTGCGAGCGCGAAAACCGCGCCGAAGACGAGCGGGAAAAACGTTTTCTTGTCTCCCGCGTCGATGCGGTGCGAAAACAGAACGAGGACCGCGATCCCGACCCCGAGGAAGGGAAGCCCCATGCATCCCGGCACGAAGCCCCCGGCGTACTTCTTCAGGAAAACGGGCGCGTCGCCCGCGGGGCCGGGGTCCGTGAATTCGGCCCAGAGCCGGCCGAGTGAACCCCTCGTCGTCCCGGGCGGGTGCGGGGAGCGGATCGGGAGCGCGACCGCCTTTTGCGATTTCCGCTGGCTCACCAGCCGCCGCCGCCGCCGCCGCCCGAGCTGCCGCCGCCTCCCCCGCCTCCCCCGCCGCCGCCGGACGAGCTCGGCGCCGAGACACCCGCCGCGAGGGCGCCGGCCGCCACCGCCCAGGAGCCCGACGAGCCGCCGCCTCCGGAGAAGCCGCCTCCGCCGGTGAACCCGCCCGAGTCTCCCGAAAACCCGGACGACGAAGACGACGATGAGGATCCGCTTCGGGATCCGGACGACCCCACGGTGGCCGCCGCGGCGCCCCCGAACGATCGGAACCAGCGATCCACCGAGGGTCCCAGGCCGAATGCCGCGACCCAGGGGAACCAGGCGTCCTTCATCCGCGGCACCCGCTTCGCGAGCTCCCGCTCGAAGAACCGGCGCGCCGCGGCGAGCTCCTTGCGCCGCTCGACTTTACGCGGACCGCTGCGGGTCCTGGCGGCGTTGAAGAGGCCCTGAATCGCGGCCAGCTGAAGGAGCAGCAGACCGATGAGCGACGGGAGCGGAGTGACGCCCACGCCCGACAGGCCGCGCCACCAGCTCCACAGGAAGAAGAGCGGCACGAAGAGAAATGACAGGGCCCAGGGCGCAAGCCGCTCCATCCGCTTCTGGTAGCGGAAGGCGGCGATCGCCCCGATCCCCCAGAAGAACCCGGTCGTGATCGCCGCTCCGATGGCGAACCCCCAGCCGGTCGCTCCGCGCAGGGGGTCGGCGATCAGCAGGGCGGCGCCCGCGACAAACAGGGCGAATGTGGGTCCCCGCGGAGGGCGCCCGGAACGATCCTGAAAGTCGGCGTGCCGGGAGAGCTGCTCGCGCAGACCGGGCTCGATCTTCTTCGCGGGGTCCAAGCCCCTGCTCTTGTAGTGCGCCTTGATCGCAGAGGTGGAGGTCTCGATGCGCCGGCCGAAGAACAGAGCCTCGACCAGCTCCTTCTCGTATCCGTGGAAGGACTCGATCGGCGCCTTCAAACGCATCGTCATTTCCTTCTCGGACGCGTGCGTCTCGAGCTTTTTCTCCGCGGTCAGACGCGCGAGAACCGCGGTGACCTCGGGAGCTCCGATGGACTCGTCCCAGAGCGCCCCGGCCTCCTCCGGCAGGAGCGAGAAGAGGCGCTGATCGAGCCACGCTTCGTCGATGGCGTCCGGCGGCGCCGGCTCGCGGAATCGGCCGAGCGACGCCTCACGGCGGTAGAAGGCAACTCCGATCAGGAGCGTGGCGAGGAGGAGCGTGGCGAAGATCGCCGCGCGGACCCCCTTCGTCGTCCCGACCCGGACCGAGGCCGGGGCTCCGGCCGCCGCGCGCGCGAGATCCGCGTGCACGACGAAGTCCTCGCCCGATGTCAGGGAACGGGCCGTCCGGCGGCGCGCGAAGACCGGCGGCGGAATCCAGGCGGGATCGAGATCGAGATCCACCGAGAAGGTTTCGATCGGCTGCTTCGCGGCGGGCAGCGCGAAGTTGTGGTCGAGGACGTATCGATCGCCCTGCTTCAGGAGGACTCCCGAGAACGTGTAGG
>JBBRDK010000029.1:0-39109 GCA_038203955.1 Thermoanaerobaculia bacterium
TGAGCGGCGCTCCGACGAGGAGAAGAAGGTGGGCGAGAAGAAGGCGATCGAGTGGGGAAGCCAGATCCGCTCGTACGTTCTCCATCCCTATCGGATGGTCAAGGACCACCGGACCGGCTACGAGACGGGGGACACGGACAAGGTGCTGGACGGAGGGATCACGCCGTTCATCGACGCGTACCTGAAGTCCGCGGCGGAAGGATCGCGAGCCTCGACGGCGTCGTGACCGGAGAAGGGTCTCTCCCCGCTCCCGCGAACCCGGCCCTGGAAGGCTGGATGGCGCAAGTGCGGGGCCGGCTCGCGCGGTGGGATCGACGCTCGAGAGCGCCCGAATCGGGAAACCGCCGAGCCGCCGTCCTCGTGCCTCTCTTCGTCCGCGACGGGCGCCTCTGGACGGTCTTCACCCTGCGCACCGAGTCCGTCGAGCACCATCGCGGGCAGATTTCGTTTCCCGGCGGCGCCGAAGAGCCGGAAGACCTCACCCTTTTTCACACGGCGCTGCGAGAGAGCGAAGAGGAGCTCGGCATTCGCCCGCAGGACGCGGTACCGCTCGGCAGACTCTCGGCGATCGTGACCGTCACCAATTTCTACGTGGAGCCCTTCGTCGTCGCGATTCCGCAGCCGTACGCGTTCGAGCCGCAGGAGACCGAGATCGCCGAGGTGGTCGAGGTGCCGGTCGCCGCCCTGCTCGAGCCGGGGGTCCTGGAAGAGCGCGCGTTCGCCGGCCGCGAAGGGCCGGTGCTTTTCTACCACTACGGCGAGCACGTCATCTGGGGAGCGACGGCGAGGATCCTGCGCGAGCTGCTCGACGCGCTGGCAACAGATGGTTGAGCGTCCAGCGTCCAGCGTTGAGTGTTCGGCTGAGCGCTGAGAGCTGACAGCCGACAGCTAATGCCCCTCGTAGCTCTTTTCGCCGGCTTCGATCCGTACCGCCAGGCGATTCTGCGGCGGCGGAAGGGGGCACGTCGCGTAGGGCGTGAAGACGCATGGCGGGTTGTAGGCCTTGTTGAAGTCAACGACGGCGGGCGCGCCCGGAGCGGGCGGTGTCACGTAGAGAAAGCGGCCGCCGCCGTAGGTCTCGTTTCCGTTCGTCTGGTCGCCGAAGATGACGAACCAGTCGTCGGTTCCGGATTCCGTGACCGTGTCGAGGCGGAAGGTCTTTCCTCCGACCTGGAAGACGAGCGCCCCCGGTGACTTCTCGCCCGAGGTGGATCCCAGCACGTTCGGAACGGGGATTTCCTTGACGGGCTGGTAGGCCTCGAAGCGCGCTTCGATCCGCCAGCGCGGGTCGATGGGAAAGGAAGGCATTCCCCGGAATCTTTTCAGAGCGGCGCTCTCCGTGTCCTTCACGCGCACGCCCACACGCCCGTTGCGCTCGATCAGGTAGAAGAGAAGGGGCCCGCGCCGGACGATCGTCGGCTCGCCGGAGGCGTCCGTGGCAAGGTCTCCGCGATCCACGGGCTTGCCGCCGATCTCGACGGTCTCGCCCGGTGAGGCCGCGATCCTCGCTGCGCTCCCGTCGATCGTGATCGTCGCCAGCCGCGCCGGCGCCTTCCCGCCCGGAAGGACGACGCGCGACTTCGGGTCGCTTCCGACCGTGTTCTCCCCGCGTTCGAGCCAGGAGAGCCCGACCAGGGTCAGCCATCCGTCCTCGCGTCGGAGGCTCTGAAGGCGGCGCTCGCGCCACGCTTCGATGTCTTTCCGATGCGCGGCCGGGTCGGGAGAAGAAGGACCGGCGCCGACGACCATCAGCGAGAGAAGAAGGGCAGAGAACGTTTTAAGGCGCACAGAGACAGTTTATGACGCGCGGTGCTGAGCACTGGCCCTGGGCGGGCGAGAAGGCGAAGGTAGGAAGACCGGGGGAGCTACCCTTTCGATTCCGATCCAGTTGACCGCGGAGTACCGCGGCCGTCCCGCTCCCGTTGGTCGCTCGGCTCCCGTTTCCCGTCCCCGTCCTCCTCAGCTTCCGGCGCGCTCGAGGGCGTAGAGCTGCTCGGCTCGGGCGAGGTTCGTCTTCGCGGGCTGGAAGCCGGCGTCCTGCGCGAGCGCGTTTCGAAACGCGTCCACGGCTCCGGGAAAGGCCCCCTTGCGCGTCCGCAGCACTCCCAGGTTGTTCCAGAGCGTCGCCGACCTCGGGTTCGCCTCAACGGCGCGCACGAGCGCGGCTTCCGCCTCGGCG
The DNA here is from genome assembly GCA_038203955.1 of Thermoanaerobaculia bacterium. Classification (GTDB taxonomy): domain Bacteria; phylum Acidobacteriota; class Thermoanaerobaculia; order UBA5066; family Gp7-AA6; genus JALYUA01. The sequence goes on from JBBRDK010000029.1 coordinate 2,180, forward strand.
AGCTTGCCGGCGTCGGCCAGGCTCCCGGCGAGACCGGCGGCCGCCTCCTCGCTCGAGGGGTCGAGGTCGAGCGCCGACCGGAAGGCTCCCGCTGCCTCCTCGGGCTTCTTCATCTCCGCGCGGACGTGGCCCAGAGTGGTCCAGACCGCGGTCTCGTTGGGCGCGAGGCGCGACGCTTCGGCGAGCTCGCGCTCCGCCTCCCGCAGCTTGCCGCGGCGGCGAAAAGCGCGGCCGAGGTTCTCGTGGACGGCGGAGCGGCCCGGCGCGAGACGCACGCCTTCCATCAGCTCTTCGGTCGCCCGGTCGGCCTGGTCGGATCGGAAGAGGAAGACTCCGAAGTCGTTGTGCGCTTCCGCGGAGGCCGGGTCGATCTCGATCGCGCGGCCGTACGCGATGCGGGCGGCGGTCCTGTCCTTCAGCTCCTCCATGGCGCGGCCCAGGCCGAGCGCCGCGCCCACGTTCTTCCCCGAGAGCTCGAGCGCGCGCCGGTAATGGCTCGCGGCGGTGTTCCACTTCGCCTGCCGTTCCGCGAGGCGGCCGAGGGCGTACTCGGCCCGGGAATTGCCCGAGTCGAGGACGAGAGCGGCCGTGGCCTCACGCTCCGCGTCGCCTTCCTGGCCGAGCGCGAGGGCGGCGTCCGCGAGCAGGCGGTGGGCTTCCGAGCTCCTCGGATCGAGCTCGAGGGCGCGGCTGCCCGCCGTCTGCGCCGCGCGAAAATCGCCGTTCTTCAGCGCCGTCTCGCCCGTCTCGAGCACGGGAGCCGCGGCCGAGGCCGCGTTCGGCGCACCCGGGCCGGAAGCCGGGGGCGCCACGCCGCCCGGCGGGATCGGACCGCTCGTGACCAGGTTGCGGTCGAGCTCCGAGGCGCGCTTGCGGGCCGCGTCGGCTTCCGGCACGCGCCCGAGGCGGTCGTAGACGTCGCCGAGCAGGCGGTGAATCTGCGGGTCCTGCGAGCTCTCCGCGCGCTTCAGGTCGTAGAGGGCATCCTCCGCCTTGCCGTCCGCGAGCTTCTCTCTCGCGGTGCGTTTCAACTCCGCGAGGTCGGCCGGGGGAGCGGTTGACCCGCCGACCTCCGTGCGAACGGACCGGGCGAGCTTGACGAAGTCGGGGCTGTAAAAATCCGCCACCATGTCGAGCGTCGGGCGCGCGACGAAAGCGACCTTGAGACTCTCGCGCGCGGCGCGGGAGTTCCCCGCGATGAAATAGGCCCAGCCGCTTTGAAAGGCGAGCTCGGCCTTGCGTTCCGCGGCCGGCGCGGCATCGGCCGCGCGGGCGTATTTTTCTCCCGCCTCCTGAAAGCGGCCGGCGTCGAAAGCCCGCTTCGCTTCGGCTTCCGACTTCTGGGCGTCGGGCGCGGAATCGGGCGCGGCCGCCAGAGGCGACGGCGCGAGCGCGGCGGCCAGCCCCAACGCGACGGAGAGGAGGGCCCTCCGGACACGGCGGCCGCTCACGACGGTTTCTCCGAGTGCTCGGTCGGCGCGGGGGGAGTCCATGTCTTCTTTTCTCCTTCGGGGATCGAGACCTCTTCCGTGTGGGGATTCCAACCGGCTCGCGAGAGGGTGATCTTGTGGGATCCGGACGGCAGCGAGACGGTCAGCGTCCCCGACAGGATGCCGAGGAACTTCGAGTCGATCAACACGGTCGCCCCCGACCAGGCGGGCGCCTCGATCACGAGCGCGCCGATCGGGAAGCGGTACGCGATCGGCGGCGCGCCCGCGCCGCCGACCTGGAATTCCCGCTGGTGCCTGGGAAGCCCGGCCCCCTCGAAGCGAACCTGGTGCGTGCCCTGCGCGAGCTCGATGGTCTTCGCGGGGATCGAAAGCCCGATCTTCTTTCCGTCTACGTAGAGCGTGGCGGGAGGAATCGAGCTGAACTGGACGGGAAATCGCCGTGAGGGGGCCGGCGCCGGCGCGGCCTCGGGCGCCGCGGGCCGGGCGGCCGCCGCCGGGATGGGAGCGGCCGTCGCGGGGGGCGAAGGAGCGTCGCGTCCGAGCTGCGGGTTCGGAAACGCGAGCGGCGCCGTCGGGACGGCGTCGGCCGACGGTTTGGAGGAGGCGCGGGCGGAAGGGGCCGCAACGCTGGCGGCTCGAACGGGTCCCGAGTGGGGCGACAGCTTCCACACCGCGAACGCGATCCCGAGAGCCGCCACGGCCGCGGTCCCCGCCCAGAGAGGCCAGCCGGGCCCGCGCCCGCGCGCCGCCCCGGCGGCCGCGCGACCCGTGGACGTCCGGTCCGCCGGATCCTGAAAGTGGACGAGCTCGAGGTTGGATGGGGGAACGCGGATCGCGACCTCGGTCGGCGTGTGGTCGTCGGTTTCCGCCCGCACGCGGGCGAGCGCCCCGGAGGGCGGTGAGATACGGGCGGGAGGGCGCGGCACCGCGACAACTCCCCGCGCCGGCGTGCCGGGCGAAGGCGTCGCGTTCGAGACGTCGACACCGCCCGAGGGAGTCCGCGGCGAAGCGGAGCTCGGGGTCGTCAGGAACTGGCCGGACTGGCCGACGAGCTCGCGGTAGACGGCCTGGAGGTCCTGCCGGAACGCTTCCATCGAGGGGTACCGGCCGTCGATCGTCTTGTCCATCGCGTGAGCGACGGCGGCGGCGAGCGACTCCGGGACCTCCGGGGCGATCGCCGTGATCGGTTCGGGCGTATCGTTCAGGATCTTGTACAGCACCGTCGAAAGGTGCTCGCCGCGAAACGGCTTGCGATGGGTGAGCAGCTCGTAGGCGAGGATTCCGAGCGCGAACACGTCCGTTCGTCCGTCGAGAGCCTCCCCCCGGATCTGCTCCGGGGCAAGGTAGGCGGACGTGCCCAGGGTGATTCCCGTCTGCGTCAGGCTCGACTCGGAGAGCAGCGATTTCGCGATTCCGAAGTCCATGATCTTGACCGAGCCGTCTTCGAGGATGCGGATGTTCGACGGCTTGATATCCCGGTGGATGATCGACTGCCGGTGGGCGTAACCGAGCCCGTCGGCGATCGACATCAGGATCTCGATCTTGCGGGGGATCGAGAGGGGGTCCCCCCGCTTGACGACCTTGTCGAGGTCCTCGCCAGTCAGGAACTCCTGGACGATGTACGGGACACCTTCCTCGACGCCGAAGTCGTAGATCGTCGTGATGTTGCGGTGATGGAGGTTGCCGGCGAGCTCCGCCTCCCGGAAGAAACGGTTGCGGATCTCCTCGTCGTTCAACTGGCAGGTCTTCACCGCGACGGTCCGCTTGATGAAGGGATCGCGGCCGCGGTAGACGGCGCCGAAGCCGCCCACTCCGATCTGCTCGGAGATCTCGTATTTTCCGATCGTTTTCTGGGTCATCTGGTCCAGTGATATGGGTCGCAATAGTCTAAACGAAGCCGGCCGCTTCGGGCGCGAACCGCGGCGGCCGCGATAATCTGGGATGAATGCGGAAATTCGTTCTCGTCCTCGCGGTCCTAACGGCCTGCGGCGCTGCAGACTGCGGCAAGGACGCCCCGGGCGACCGGCTGGCGCGCGCGGCGGCCGAGTCCACGGCCCACCTTGCTCTTCCGGCGTCCTTCCGCCCGCCGGCAGACGGAACTTTGACCGGCGCCCAGATTGACAAGTACGTCAAGGTCCGGCGCGCTGCCAAGGGGCGCACTGATGCGGAGGCCTCCCGCGCGGTCGGGGTCGATCCCGACGAGTTCGCGTGGGTGCGGTCCCGCATCGTCGAGGGACTGCTCGAGGCGGACCGGCGGAGGGTCCGCGCCGCGTCCGAGGCGGTGTACGGAAAGACCATCGCCTCGCTTCGGGAGACCCGCCGTGCGGTCCGCGACCCCGCCACCGCGCGGACCGTGGACGAGCAGATCGCGGGTCTCGAGCGGGAGAGGCTGGCGCTCCGGCGGCCGGAAGCGGTCCCCCCCGCGCTCGCCGCGAACGCCCGGCTCGTGGCGACGCGGCGGGCCGAGATCGACGGCCCTCCTTGACGCTGACGGACATCCTCGAAGAGGAGATCGCGGCGGGCTCTTTTCCGGGAGGCGCCGCGCTCGTCGGGAACGCGGAGAGGATGCTCGCCCGGGCCCACGCGGGGCGTGCCGCCGTGCTGCCCGAGGAAGCCGCGCTGGACGGGGCGACGCTCTTCGACCTCGCCAGCCTCACCAAGCCGCTCGCGACCGGCGCGCTCGCCTTTGCGGCCCAAGCGGAGGGCCTCGACCTGCGGTCCTCGCCCGGCCGCTTCCTTTCGCAGTTCAAGAAGACCCGCTACGACGGCATCACGCTCGAGATGCTCCTGCTGCACACGTCCGGGCTGCCGGCGTGGTTCCCGCTCTACGCGCGAGGGGAAGGCGCCGTCGCGTATGGCCGGACCCTCGGCGGGATCGAGCCCGAGACGCTCGCCGGCGCCGCCGTCGTGTACAGCGATCTCGGGATCCTCGTGATGGGGGACGTCCTCGAGACCTTTTTCGGCGGGAGGTGGGACGGGCTCTTCACGGATCTGGTGGCGGTTCCGGCGGGCTCCGAAGCCCGGTACCTTCCGGCGGAGCCGTGGCGGTGCGCCGCGACGGAGGAGGACGACGCGACCGAGAGGAACATGACGGCGGCCCTCGGTCTGGCGTACGCGCATTTCCGGACGGGGGTCGTGCGCGGCGAGGTCCACGACGGAAACGCGTTTCGCCGCGGAGGAGTCGCGGCGCACGCCGGTCTCTTCGGCACCGCCGAAGACGTCTGGCGGCTGGCGCGCCCCTGGCTCGACCCCGGCCGCCGCGAGTTCACCGGCGACCGGACGCCGGAGCTCTCCGAGGCCCGGGGACTGGCGTGGCAGGGCGCCCGCGGCGCGAGGTCGATTCCCGCGGAGGGTTTTTCCGCCGGGTCGTTCGGCCACACGGGCTTCACCGGCACATCGGTCTGGATCGACCCGGCCCGCGGCGAAATCGTCGTCCTGCTGACCAACCGCGTGCATCCGAGGGTGGAGGGGGATTTCAACGAGGTGCGACGGCGTTTCCACCAGCGGGTGCTCGAGGAAGAGATCGGGAGGCGGTAGGCGGCAGGCGGCAGGCGGCAGGCGGGGAGGCGAAAGGCGAAGTGCGAAAGGCGAAAGGCGAAAGGCGGAGGGCTCCGATTTGGCCATCTCTTTTCGATTCCCGTTCTAGTTGACCGCGGAGTACGGCGGCCGTCTCGCTCCCGTTGGTCGCCTGACTCCCGGCTCTGGTAAATTCGGCAGTTGGGGGTTTTTTTCTCATGTCCGACATCGTCATTCTCGACGGCGCGCGCACTCCGATGCTGGAGTACAACGGCGGCTTTTCCGACGTCTCGGCGATCGACCTCGGGGCCCATGCCGCGCGGGAAGCGCTGGCTCGCACAGGGACCGACCCGGGGCAGATCGACCACGTCATCTTCGGCAACGCGCTGCAGACGTCCGGGGACGCGATCTACGGCGCCCGTCACGTCGGCCTGAAGGCGGGGGTTCCCAAGGAAGTCCCCGCGCTGACCGTCAACCGCCTGTGCGGCTCGGGCTTCGAGTCGATCGTGCAGGCCGCGCACCGGATCCTCCTCGGAGAGGCGAAGACGGTGCTCGCGGGCGGGATGGAGAACATGTCCGCGGCCCCGCACGTGATTCGGGGAGCCCGCAAGGGCCTGCGCCTCGGACAGGGAGCGCTCGAGGACTCGCTGATGGTGGCCCTGCTCGATACGTACTGCGGCCTCTACATGGCGCAGACGTCGGACCGCGTCGCGGAGAAATACGGGATCACCCGGGAAGAGCAGGACGAGTACGCGATCTCCTCTCAGCAGCGCGCCGCGGCCGCGTGGGGCGCGTGCCGCCTGTCGGAGGAAGTGGCGCCGATCGACGTCAAGGTCGGGCGGAAAACCGTGCGCGTCGAGAAGGACGATCACCTGAGGCCGGACACGACGCTCGAAGGCCTCGCCGCGCTGGCTCCTTCCTTCGGCAAGGGCGGCCAGGTCACGGCGGGCAACGCGTCCGGGATCGTCGACGGGGCCGCGGCCGTCGTCGTCACCTCGGCCGACGAGGCGCGCGCCCGGGGGAAGAAACCGCTCGGCCGCCTGATCGGTTGGGCCGTGACGGGCGTCGAGCCGGAGCTGATGGGTCTCGGACCCGCGCCCGCCGCCCGCGCCGCGCTCCGGAAGGCGGGGCTTGCCCAGGAGCAGATCGACCTGTGGGAGATCAACGAGGCCTTCGCCGGTCAGATCCTCGGTGTCATCCGCGAGCTCGGGCTCGACCGGGAGAAATTGAACGTCAACGGCGGCGCGATTGCGCTGGGCCATCCGCTCGCCGCGACGGGAACCCGCTGCACGCTGACGCTCTTGAAGGAGATGCGCCGCCGAGGTGTCCGCTACGGGCTGGCGGGCGCGTGCATCGGCGGCGGCCAGGGAATCGCGGTGGTGCTCGAAGCGGGCTCGTGAGGAGCGGCGCTGGACTGGACGGAACGCGTTCTCAAATTTCCGGTCCGCACGGCGGCCGTCGCCTCCTTTCTCGAGGAGCTGAAAGCGCACCGCGCCGCCGACCTGAACGGCGTCCTCGTCACGTTAAACGACGGCAGCCTCTGCCGTGAGGTCCTGCGCCACTGGCTTTTGAAAGAATGGATCGTGATCGCGCCGCACTCGCCTTTGACGGCGCTCCCGGGGGCGCGATTCAGTCGGGACCTGACGTTGAGGCAGTTCTGCGGAGAGAGTGCGTCTCCGGGCGGATCCGGTGAGGCCGGTTTGCGCCCGGACGAGGAAGAGAGAGGACTGAACGGCGATGACGATTCGTAAGGTCGGAGTGCTCGGCGCGGGGCTCATGGGCTCGGGGATCGCGGAAGTGGCGGCGAAGAGCGGGTACGAGACCGTCGTGCGCGAGATCTCGGACGATCTGGGGAAGAAGGGTCTCTCCCGGATCGAGGGCTCCCTTTCCAAGGCGGTCGAAAAGAAGAAGCTGGCTCCGGAAGAACGGGACGCCGCGCGCGGGCGTCTTTCGACGACGACGAACCTGTCCGATCTCGCCGACTGCGACATCCTCGTCGAAGCCATCATCGAGAACCTGGATTTGAAGAAGGAGACGTACCGGGAGCTCGACAGGCTCTGCAAGCCGGAGACGATCTTCTGCTCCAACACGTCCTCTCTCACGATCACCGAGATGTCCGCCGCGACTTCGCGCCCGGACCGCTTCGCCGGACTGCATTTCTTCAATCCCGTGCCGGTGATGAAGCTCGTGGAGGTGGTGCGGACCATCGCCACCTCGGAAGAAACCTTCGAGACCGTGTTCCAGTTTGCGACGTCGCTCGGCAAGGATCCGATCCGCGCGCGCGACAACTCGGGGTTCGTCGTCAACCGTCTCCTGGTCCCGTATCTGCTGGACGCCGTCCGCGCCCTCGAGGAGGGGGTCGGCAGCGCGGAGGACATCGACAAGGGGATGGAGCTCGGCTGCGGCCATCCGATGGGACCGCTGAAGCTGCTCGATTTCGTGGGGCTCGATACGACTTATTACATCGCGCAGATCATGTTCGACGAGTATCGGGAAAAGCGATTCGCGCCGCCCCCGCTCTTAAAACGCATGGTGCTGGCCGGACGGCTCGGGCGGAAGTCCGGGCGGGGGTTCTACGAATACGGAGGGGGAAAGTGAACGAGCTCGTCGGGGTCGAAACTTCCGAAGGGATCCGGACGGTCACCGTCCAGCGTCCGGAGAAGTTGAACGCCCTGAATGCGCAGGTCTTAGAAGCGATCGACGCCGCCGTGATCGAGGCGGGCCGCGACGCCTCCCTGCGGTGTCTGATCGTCACCGGAGCGGGGGAGAAGGCGTTCATCGCCGGAGCGGACATCGGGGAGCTTTCGAAGCTGACGCCGGTCGAGGGCCGGGAGCACGCGCGCCACGGCCAGGCGGTGCTCGACCGGATCGAGAACCTTCCGATCCCGACGATCGCGGCCATCAACGGCTTCGCCTACGGCGGCGGCCTAGAGCTCGCGATGGCGTGCACGCTGCGGATCGCGTCGGAGAATGTCCGGATGGGCCTGCCCGAGACGTCCCTCGGCATCCTTCCCGGCTATGGAGGAACGCAGCGTCTCGCGCGGCTCGTGGGACGCGCCCGCGCATACGAGCTCGTCCTGACCGCTTCGAAGGGCGTGACGGCCGCCGAGGCGGAACGGATCGGGCTCGTCAACCGCGTCGTGCCGGCGGGGCAGGCCCTTTCCGCCGCGCGGGAGATGGCCCGCGCGATCGCGGCGAACGGACCCGCCGCCGTGCGGTACGCGCTCGACGCCATTCGCAGCGGCATCGAAATGCCCTCCGTCGAAGGAAGGCTCCTGGAGGCGACTCTCTTCGGGCTCTGCGCGGCCACCGCCGACATGAAGGAAGGCATGACGGCCTTCCTCGAGAAGAGACCCGCCAAGTTCACGGGGACCTAGGTTGGTCATTCACGGTCCCATGGGCTGGTAAACTGAGGACGAGGACACGTGCACCCGCCCGAATCCGACCTGATCTACGACTGGAACCGCGCCGGCGGCGCCGTGTTCCCGGCCCGTGGCACCGTCGAGCTCGACGACGAGACTCTTCGGGACGGGCTCCAGTCCCCGTCCGTCAAGAGTCCTTCGATCGAGCACAAGCTGAAGCTCCTCCACCTGATGGAGGCGCTCGGCATCGACTCGGCCGACATCGGGCTTCCGGGGGCCGGGCCCCACGTCGTCGCGACCGTAACGCGGCTGGCGCGCGAGATCGTCGATTCCGGAATGAAAATCCGTCCGAACTGCGCCGCGCGGACGGTCGCGGCCGACATCATCCCCATCATCGAGATCTCGCAGAAGGTGGGCATCCCGATCGAGGTCTCCTGCTTCATCGGCTCCTCGCCGATCCGGCAATACGCCGAAGACTGGGACCTCGACCGCATGCTCCGCCTCTCGGAAGACGCGGTCTCGCTCGCCGTCAAGGAAGGCCTTCCCGTCATGTACGTGACGGAGGACACGACGCGCGCGCACCCGGATCACATCCGCCAGATGTACACCACGGCGATCCGTGCGGGCGCCCAGCGCGTCTGCGTCTGCGACACCGTCGGCCATGCGACGCCGAACGGCGTGCAGAACCTGATTCGCTTCGTCGTCCAGATGGTCAACGGCGTCAACCCCGACGTGAAGGTCGACTGGCACGGCCACCAGGACCGGGGATTCGGCGTTACGAACGCGCTGTGGGCTCTGGAAGCCGGCGCGCACCGGGCGCACGCGTGCGCTCTCGGGATCGGGGAGCGCGTCGGGAACACGCCGATGGACCAGCTCCTCGTGAACCTCCAGCTCCTCGGTTGGATCGACCGCGACCTGACTCGCCTGCACGACTACTCCTCGCTCGTCTCCGAAGCGACCGGCGTTCCCATCCCCGACAACTACCCGGTCGTGGGACGCGACGCCTTCCGGACGGGGACCGGAGTTCACGCGGCGGCCATCATCAAGGCCCGGAAAAAGGGCGATGAGTGGCTCGCCGACCGGGTCTATTCGGGCGTTCCCGCCGCGATGATCGGAAGACGGCAGGTGATAGAGATCGGACCCATGAGCGGGCTGTCGAATGTGCACTGCTGGCTGCAGGACCGGGGGCTCGAGGCGCGGCCGGAGCTCGTCGATACGATATTCCGCCGGGCGAAGGAGAGCGACCAGATCCTCGCCGACGAGGAGATCCTGGCCATCGTCCATGCGTTCGCGGACGCGCCGACTGCCCGCTAAGACCGGGGAAAAGGCCGCGCCGGCGGCGACGGCGTCCGCCGCGCGATCCGAGTTTCTCGGCCGGCAGCTTCCGACCTTCCTGGACCACCTCGCGGTCGAGCGCGGTCTGTCCCCGGCGTCCGTCGGCGCCTACGGTAGCGACCTGTCCGCGTTCGGCCGCTTTCTCGCGGCCTCTTCCCTGACGGCGCGCTCGGCGACGCGCGCGGACCTCGGGCGTTATCTCGGCTCGCTGCGCGCGCGAGGGCTTTCCGCGCGGTCCGCCTCGCGGGCGTTATCGGCCGTGCGCGCCTTCTACGCGTACGCGGCGCTGCACCTCGGTTTCGCCGACGACCCGACGGTGGACCTGACGAATCCGAAGCTCGGTCTCTCTCTCCCGAAGGCGCTCGCGGAGAACGAAATCCTGTCCCTCCTGAACGCGCCGGATCCCGCGACGCCGCTCGGCCTGCGGGATCGCGCCATGCTCGAGGTGCTCTACGCTTCGGGGCTGCGCGTCTCGGAGCTCGTCGGGCTGCCGCGGGACGGAGTCGATCTTTCCGCCGGCATCCTTCGCGTGACGGGCAAGGGCGGCAAGGAGAGGCTCGTGCCGTTCGGGGCGAACGCGGAAGCCTGGCTCCGCCGCTATCTCGAGACGGGGAGGCCCTCTCTCGACACGCGAAGGTCTCCGGCGCTGTTTCTCTCCTCGCGAGGGTCGGCGATGACGCGCCAGCGCTTCTGGCAGATCCTCGAGGGATACGGACGCTCCGCCGGGATCCGCTCGCCTTTGACGCCCCACGGCGTCCGGCACTCCTTCGCGACGCATCTGCTCGATCACGGGGCCGACCTGAGAGCCCTGCAGATGATGCTGGGACACGCGGACATCTCGACGACCGCGGTGTACACGCACGTCTCGCGCGGCCGCCTGCGGCGCGTCTACGATCAGTTTCACCCGCGCGCGGGAAGGAAGAAGACGAGGTAGCCGTCAGTTCTCAGCTGTCAGCTCTCAGCTCCGGTCCCCCACGCTCAACGCTCAACGGTCCGTTCAAAGGGAATTCTCTCTATCGTCAGATTGTTCCCGACAGACGTATGCCCCGTCTTATTCCGGCCGCCCTCGCCCTCGCCCTGCTCTCCGCGCCCTCGTCGGGGCGAGCGGAGCTCGTCGTGTTCGAGGATGGACGCGTGGTGAAGGCCGCGTCGTACCAGGTGCGCGGGAGCGAGGTCGAGATCCGGCTTCCCGGCGGGGGGAGTTATTCCGTCGACCTCGACCGCGTCGAGCGGATCGTCGACGACGAGGTGATCCTGCCGCCCGCCGCCGTCGCGGAGGCCCGCCCGCCGGCCGGCCCCGCGGTGACGTACGACATGCGTTATCAGGCGCACCGCAAGCCGCTTTTCAAGACCCGCTACGACTCCGTCATCGAGGCGGAGGCGAAGCGCTACGACGTGGACGCGGCCTTCGTGTCGGCGCTCATCCGCGCCGAGTCCAACTACGAACCGCGCGCGGTCTCCCGCAAGGGGGCGCGCGGGCTCATGCAGCTGATGCCCGCCACCGCCCGAAGGCTCGACGTCCAGCGTCCGTTCGATCCCGCGTCGAACGTGCGGGGAGGGGTTCGCTATCTGCGAGAGCTTCTCGACCGCTTCGACGGCAAGCCGGAGCTCGTCCTCGCCGCCTACAACGCCGGGGAGAATGCGGTCGAGAGCTACGGCGGGGTGCCGCCGTATCGGGAGACGGTCGGGTATGTCAAGCGGATCCTCTCGTGGTGGACGCCCGCGGTCCTGACCGGCGCGGGCGCCGTCGCCGCGGAACGGTAGAGGGACTCAGAACTGAGAACTCGGTCCTCTCAATCCATTCCGAGACGCGCGAGATAGCCCTTCTCCCGCACCCGTCCAAGCATCCACCCGAAAAACGCAGCGCCCGCCGCCAGGTAGACCGCGTTCAATCCGACCGCAGCGGCCAGCGTTCCCCCCGAGACGCGCCCCGTGGCCAGGGCCGCCCGCATTCCTTCGAAGACGTGCGTCGAAGGCAGGAGGAGCGCGATCGTCCGAAGCCAGGGAGGCAGCACCGCGACGGGATAGAAGACCGCCGAGAGCGGCTGGATCAGGAAAGGGATCCCCCAGATGAGGGCCTCGGCGGCCTGGCCGAAGCGCAGCACGAGCGCCATCGTGAACATGCCCATCGCCCAGCCGAAGAGCAGCAGCGAAAAATAGAAGGGGAGAAGAGGCAGCCCGATCGCGAAGAGCGGGAAGCCGTAGAAGAGGCGCGCCAGAATCGCCAGCACGCCGGCCGACACCGTCGCCCGGAGGACGCCGATCAGGGACGTCGCGACGAGCAGCTCCCATGTGCGGACCGGGGCGACGAACACGTTGAGGATGTTCCGCGCCCAGATGTCTTCCGTGATCGAAAGCGTGATCGCCTGCTGCGCGCTGTAGAAAATGTCCCAGAAGATCACCGCTCCCAGAAGGAAGGTCACCCCCGGCGGCGCCGCGATCCTCTCGAGGTACGAGGTCAGGAAACCCCAGACGAGAAGGTCCATGACGGGCCAGAAGAGGACGCCCATCAACCGGGCGGTGCTCCGCCGGTACAGGTAGAGGTAGCGCAGCAGCAGGGCGCCGATGCGGGAGATCACGGTTCCGGCTCCGCCGGGGCCTTCTCCCGCGCGATCGCGATGAAGACGTCCTCGAGCGAGCCGCTCCGGGCGCGCGCCCGCACTTCCGAAGGGCTGCCCTCCGCGACAGCCCGTCCGTGCGCCAGGAAGAGCACGCGGTCGCACAGCACTTCCACCTCCCTCATGTTGTGGGAGGTGTAGACGATCGTGACGCCCCGTTCTCTCTGCAGCTTCTGCAGGGCGGTGCGCACCTTGTCGGCGATGTCGGGATCGAGACTCGCCGTGGGCTCGTCGAGAAAGAGCACCTCCGGGTCGTTCAAGAACGCCTTGCAGAGGTTGACGCGCGTCAGCTGGCCCGAAGACAGCGCGCCCGTCGGCCGGCCGGCGGAATCCGAAACCTCGAAGAGCTCCAGGAGCGCGTCGATCTTCGCCTGAGGCCGGCGCACCCCGTAGAGTCCGGCGAAGACGCGCAGGTTCTGCCGGACCGTGAGGTTCGACGGCAGCGAGATGTAGGCGGAGGAGAAGTTGACCCGCTGGAGGATCGCGAGGCGGTCCGACGGCATCGAGAGGCCGAGCAGCCTCACGTCTCCCGCCGTCGGCGTCGTCAATCCGAGCAGCAGCTGGATCGTCGTCGTCTTTCCCGCGCCGTTCGGGCCGAGCAATCCGAAGATCTCGCCCGAAGCCACCGAGAAGGACAGACCATCCACCGCGGCAACGTCGCCGAACCGCTTGGTCAGTCCTGTGACGGCGATGGCCGCCTCGATTGCGGCGCGGGTCTCGGGCAACGCGGGCCTCCTCGCCTGCCGGGGCGCGTGATTGTAAGGTGCGCGAACCGTGAAGATCTTTTCGACGGCCCGCTACGTCCTCCCTCTGCCCTTCGGCCACCGGTTTCCCATGGAGAAATACGCGCGTCTGGCCGAGCGCGTCGCTGCGGAGCTCGGGCCGCGGCACCCCGTGCTCGAGCCCGACGCCGCGCAGGACGCGGATCTCGTCAGAGCGCACACTCCCGACTGGGTCGCGCGCGTCTCGGCAGGCTCTCTCACTCGTGAGGAAATCCGGCGGATCGGCTTTCCGTGGTCGGAAGAGATGGTGGAGCGGTCCCGGCGGTCGGCCGGAGCGACGATCGCCGCCTGCCACGCGGCCCTCGAGGACGGCGTGTCGGTCAACCTCGCCGGGGGCACGCACCACGCGTTCGCGGACCGCGGCGAGGGGTACTGCGTGTTCAACGACATCGCCGTCGCCGCGCGGGCGCTCCAGAGCGCCGGACGGGCGGAGAGGATCCTCGTCGTCGATTGCGACGTGCATCAGGGCAACGGGACCGCGGCCATCTTCCGCGAGGATCCGAGTGTGTTCACTTTTTCGATCCACGGCGCCAGGAACTTTCCCTTCCGAAAGGAGAAGAGCGACCTCGACGTCGAGTTGCCGGACGCGGCCGAAGACGCGGAGTACCTCGCCGCGCTGTCCCGCGCCCTCGCGGAGGTCCGGCGTCGGTTTCCGTCACCGGACCTCGCGGTCTACGTCGCGGGCGCCGACCCTTGGGAAGGCGACACGCTCGGCAGCCTCCGCGTCTCCCGGGAAGGGCTCGCCGCGCGCGACCGCCTCGTGTTCGGCTGGCTGCGGGACGCCGGCGTGCCCGCCGCGGTCACGATGGCGGGCGGCTACGGGCGCTCCATCGAAGGCACAGTGGCGATCCACTTCGAGACCGTCCGCCTCGCCGCGGAAGGAACGGAGAACTGAAAACTGAGTACTGAGAACTGAAAACCTACTCCTCCGCCGGCCCTCCCGCGCGGGCGAGCTGCTCGGGTTTCACCGAGTCGGGCCGGAATTTCGCGGCGGAGGCGGCCATGCGGTCGAGGACGGCGTCGAACTCCGGCGGCGGGCCCTTGTGGAACCGCAGGGGATTGATGCGCGCGAGAACGAAGGGACGCAGGTAGGGGCTCTGGAAGCCCTTTTCCGAAAGCGCCTTCATGGCCGCCGCCACGGCTTCGTCGAGCTCGAGAACGCGCGCGGCCCGCCGCTCCCGCTCCACCAGGGCTTCGGGCAGCGGCCGAGTCGAGAACGTGTCGATGCGCTTCAAGATCGGGTGATAGGCGCCGCCCGCGAACCGCCCGTTTCTCTCGTAGCACGCTCCGAGGGTCAGGAGCGCGGGGTCCTCGAACTCGACGGCGTAATCGATCTCCGGACGCGGCCGTCCGGCGGCGAGGTCCCTCGCCATCCGCACGACCTCGAGCGCCTTCTCGCGAAGGTTGTGTGCCTTCTCCGTATTGAGCGCGAGAATCTTGTACGCGATCTCCGCTTCCGGAATCACGAGCGCGACGACCGACCGGGCGCCGAGCCGCCGCAGCGCCGAGAGCCGGTGGTGCCCGTTCGGAGTCCAGAACGAGCCGTCCGGAGCGGGGACCACGATGATGGGATCGAGGAAGCGGTCGAGGGCGTCGAGCGCCCGCGCCAGCCGCGCGACATGCGGCTCGGACAAGTCGCGCTGGAAGCTCGTCGGCGAGACCCGTTCGACCGGAAACGCGGCCAGCAGCTGCCACCGTCCGCCGAGGGGGTCGCGAAAGGCCGCCAGGACCGTGCCTCCCGCCGCCGCGACAGTCCCTTCGACCTCGCGAAGCGCGGCCGGGCGCTCGCCGCCAACCGTCTCCGGCGCGGTCAGTCCCCGGGAAACCGGGTCGGCCGCCTTTTTTCGCCTCGGCATCCGCCGGGATTCTCCCACGCGGAACGGGCCTCTCCCTTGCAGGGACAACCGGGCGTCCGTGTCCTGCGTCCAACGCGCAGGAGTTCAAAAAGGAGGATCCTCATGCCCACCCGGGTCCGCGCTCTTTCCATGGCAACCCTTTTCGTTGCCGCCCTTCTGGCTGCCCCGGCTCCCGCTTCAGGAAATCCTCGCGTCTGGGTCCCCGCGCCTCCGCCGCCGCCCGTGGTCGAGGTTCGGCCCGTCTCTCCCGGCCGGCGGCACGTCTGGGCCGGCGGCTATCACCGGTGGGACGGCCGGAGCTACGTCTGGGTTCCGGGCACCTGGCGCCGTGCTCCGAGGGCGAGAGCCGCGTGGGCGCCGGGCCGCTGGGTCCACGGACGGCGGGGCTGGTACTGGGTTGACGGCCGCTGGCGTTGATCCCCCCAGGAAAGGAAAAGGACGCTCATGCACAGACGGCACTGGATCTCCGCCGCCCTGCTGGCGGCCGCGTTGCCCCTGTCGATCGGATGTCCGCCGCCGGGAGGCGCGGTTTACGTTTCGACGGGCCCCCCGCCCTTCCGTACGGAATACGTGGGCGTCGCTCCCGGGCCCGAACACGTCTGGATCCGCGGCTATTACCAGTGGGATGGAAACAGCTACCTCTGGGTACCGGGACACTACGAACGGCGTCCGCGTGCCCGCGCGCGCTGGGTCGACGGGCACTGGCGCCACAACCGGCGCGGCTGGTTCTGGGTCGCGGGGCACTGGAAGTGAAGTTGAGTTAAGAGTTAAGAGTTGAGGGTTGAGAGTCGTTGAGGGGAGGTTCGAGGGTGTCTCGAACTCCTAACTCCTAACTCTCAACTCTCGACTTCCTCCACTCTCACCACCACCAGCGTGCGGTCATCCTCCGCCGGCCGTCCCGCCGCGTGCTCGGCGACGGCCGCGAGGATGGCCTCCTGGAGGCGGGCGGGGTCGGAGTCGACCTCCGCGCGCAGCAGGTCTTCCAGGCGTTCGAAGCCGAACGGATCGCCGGATAGGCTCGCCGCCTCGACGATCCCGTCCGTCAGGAAGACGAGCCGGTCGCCCACGGAGAGCTGAAACGATTTCGTCGGAAAGTCCGTCCTCGGCGAGATGCCGAGCGGAAACGATGGGAGCGACACGCTCTCGACCGCGCCCGATGACAGCCGGTACGGAGCGAGCTGTCCGGCGTTGGTCAAGGTCGCCTCGCGCGTGACAGGATCGCAGGCGAGCAGCGCGAGCGTCATGTAGTTGCGGCTGTCGGTCGAACGATGGATGAGTTCGTTTAACTTGATGAAGAGCGGCGTCCCGTCCAATCCCGATTCAAGCAGTGTCGAGAGGCCGGCCTTGGCCATCGCGACGAGCAACCCGGTCGAGAGTCCGTGGCCCGAGACGTCTCCGATCGCGACTACGTTGCGGCCATCGGGGAGGGTCGCGTAGTCGTAGTAGTCACCGCCGATCTCCGCGAGCGGCTCGAATCGCGCCAGGAGCGAAAGACCCGGCAGCGTCGCCCCGGGAGGGGGGAGAAGCTTCTGCTGCAGCGTGCGCGCGATCGCGATCTCTCCCTCCAGCCTCTCCTTCTTGGCGGTCTCGACGAGCAGCCCCTCGATCGACGCGGCCATTCCGTCGAACGAGCGCGCCAGGTCGCCGATCTGATTCTTCGAGCGAGAGTTCAGCCGCACGGAGAACTCGCCGCGGGCGATGGCCTCGGACGCGCGCGTCAGGCGGTTGACGTTGCGGGTGATCGTTCCGACGAGGACAAACGCAATGGCGAGCGCGGCCAGATAGACGACGAGAAGAGCGAACGCGATTCCGGTGAAGACCGCCCAGAACACCCGTCCGACCTCCGGCGCGCCCTGCGCGAACAGCTGCCCGGCGAGAGCGCGGGGGGACGTCTGGCCGATGTAGAGGACGACGTTGCGCCCGCCCGGCGCGCGCGCGAGCGTCGCGGCCGGGCGGTCGACGTAGACGCCCGCGATCCACTTGCGGTCGAGCCAGCTTCGATCGGGAGCCGCGGCCCCGGCAGAAGAGCTCTTTTTCTTCTTCTCGCCGGCGGGAACCTCCCTTCTCTCGACGACGGGCTCGCGCGAGAAATCCACGTTGAATCCCCGGCCCCGGTGGGAGGTCCCCACCTCGATGATGACGTCGTACCCCGTGGCCTCGGTGAGCCGCCGCGCCCACGTCTTTCCCGGATCGGTCAGGAGGATCAGAAAAACTCGACGGCTCCCCGCCTCCCGGTCGGGGACGGCGAGCCACCCCTCCTCTCGCGCGATCAGCGACCGCGGCCCCTTGAGCGCCAGCGCCCAGGCGGCCTCCGATCCCGCGGGAAGCCAGGCGACCTCCGAGTCGATCACCCGTCCCTTTTCGTCGATCCGCAGCGAGGGGAGCTCGTCCGCCGAGGAGGACGCCGCCTCCCGGCCGGCCGCGACGAGTTCCCGGTGCACGCGGGTCGCCACGATCTGGTGGGCGAGGAGGTAAGCGCCCGAGAAGAGAAGCAGCAGAAGGAGCGGGATCGGGACGATGCCGATCAGGAAATAGGAGAAAGCGAGCCGCAGCGTGAGCTTGCGGATGATCTGGCGGAAAAGAGCGACGATGCCCCGGTAAAGAAGCACGAGCCCCGACAGGTTCGCGAGGCCGATGGCGATGAGTCGGGCGCAGCCGGAGTCGGAAGACCCGGCGGGGGCGAGCGCGATGACGGCGACGAGCGACGCGACGAACAGGACGAGCCAGATCCGCGTCGATTTTCGGATTGCCACTGCGGCGGATTGTATGAGGGGACGCGGCAAGATAGGAGTTATCAGTCGTCAGTTATCAGCCGTCAGTGGGGAACCAACGACGGAGAGGAAACTGAAAACTGAAAACTGAAAACTGAAAACCGAAGACCGAAAACTGAAAACCGGCGATAAGATGAGGAGGCCCGTGACGTTCTTCCGACAGGCGGCCCTGCTCCTGCCTTCCGCCTTTCTGATCGGGGTTCTTCTCTTCCTGCTGACCCACGGACACCAGGACCCCGGTTTTGGCACGTATCCTTTTTTCGAGCAGTGGGGCGGCGGCGCCCTCGTGTCGGCCACGCCGGAGGGGCGTTTCGTCCAGCAGTCGCTCCTCTTCTTCGTCCCGACCTTTCTGATCGCTCTGGTGTTCATCCTCTTCGTCGTTCTGGCCGAGCGGGGATTGCTCGGACGTCCGGAGGCGCGGCCCCGTTCCGCGTTCCGCGGCGCGTTCGAGCCCGTGTTCGCCGGGACCTTTCTCATCGTCACGGCGATCCTGGTGTGGGAGGGAGACCGCCTCGCTTCGCGGGTCGCCCCCGGCGCTCTCGTCGCGCCGCTCCTAGTGGCCTTCGCGCCCTACGCGGCCGCCGCTCTCGCCGTGGTGCCGGCGGCGGTCCTCGCGGCGCCTCTCGTCCTCATCCTGCGGCCGACGGATCCAACGTGAAGCCGTCGTCCGCCTCGATCGTCGTGCTCGATTTCGGCGGCCAGTACACGCAGCTGATCGCGAGGAGGATCCGCGACGCGCGGGTCTTTTCCGTCGTCCTCCCGCCCGGCGCGCCGTCTGAAGAGATCGCGCGCTGGAACCCGGCAGGCGTGATCCTCTCCGGCGGTCCCCAGAGCGTCTACGAAGAGGGGGCGCCGGTCCCGGGCCCGGGCCTCCTCGATCACGGCGTCCCGGTCCTCGGTCTCTGCTACGGGATGCAGTGGATGGCCCAGACGGCGGGGGGAGAGGTCCAGGGCGGCCACGGCCGCGAGTACGGGCGCGCCTCGGCGCGCGTCGCCGCCGATTCCGAGCTCTTCCACGGCCTCGAGGTAGGGCAGACCGTCTGGATGAGCCACGGCGATTCGGTAACGCGCGCGCCCCAGGGGGCCCGCGTGATCGCCTCGACGCCCGAGACTCCGATCGCCGGCTTCGAGAGCCCGTCCCGGAAGCTCTACGGCCTGCAGTTTCATCCCGAGGTCCGGCACACCGAGCATGGCACCGCGATCCTGCAGAACTTCCTCTTTCGCGTCTGCGGCGTTCAGCCCGACTGGAGCATGGCGTCGTTCCGGCAGGAGAAGGTCGGCGAGATCCGGCGGCAGGCTCCCGACGGCGCCGTGATCTGCGCCCTCTCCGGAGGGGTGGACTCCTCGGTCACGGCGCTCCTCCTTCGGGAAGCCCTCGGAGACCGCGTTCATCCGATTCTCGTCGACCACGGCCTGATGCGCGCGCACGAGACCGCGCAGGTGGTCGAGGCCTTCGGCCGCCTCGGGATCTCCGTCCACGCGGTAGACGCGGCGGACCTTTTTCTGGGCCGGCTTGCCGGAGTGACCGACCCGGAGGAGAAGCGCAGGGTGATCGGCCGGACGTTCATCGAGGTGTTCGAGCGCGAAGCGAAGAGCATCCCCGACGCGCGGTATCTCGCGCAGGGGACGCTGTACCCCGACGTCATCGAATCGATCTCCATCAAGGGCCCCTCCGCGGTCATCAAGACGCACCACAACGTCGGCGGGCTTCCCGAGAAGCTCGGATTGAAGCTGATCGAGCCGGTGCGCGAGCTCTTCAAGGACGAGGTGCGGCTGCTTGGCGCGGAGATGGGGCTGCCGCGCGAGTTCCTGGCGCGGCACCCCTTTCCCGGCCCGGGTCTGGCCGTCCGGATCCCGGGCGAGGTGTCGGCCGAAAAGGTCGCGATCCTCCAGCAGGCCGACGAGATCGTGCTCGACGAGATCCGCCGCGCGGGGCTCTACGACGCGATCTCGCAAGCCTTCGCCGTGCTCCTCCCGGTCCGGTCCGTGGGCGTCATGGGGGACAACCGGACGCACGACTTCGTGCTCGCGGTGCGCGCGGTGCAGACGAGCGACTTCATGACCGCGGACTGGTTTCGCATGCCGCACGACGTGCTCGACGCGATCGCGTCCCGCGTCGTGCGCCAGGTCCGAGGCGTCAACCGGGTGGTCTACGACATCACCTCGAAACCGCCCGCGACGATCGAATGGGAGTGACGGATCGCGCTACGGAGCCGCGCGAGCCGTTCCTGTTCCGCCTCGACTGGTTTCTGGCGAGCCCGGCGATCCGCCTGCGCCGGACGCTCGGGCGCTTCCTGGCGATGCTGCGTCCCGCGCGATCGCGCGTGCGGCGCCGGTGGAGTCCCGGCGAAGCGTCCGCTCTCGCGCCTCTCGTCTGGACGAATGCGCGCGTCGTGCGCGAATACCTGCACGAGCGCGCGTCGGGGCATCCCGGCTGCGACTGGGTCACGTGGATGTTGTCCCGGTACTCCCGCGACGCCGGGCAATCCGCGCTCGTGCTCGGCGGGGGAGAAGGCTGGGTCGAACGGGTGCTCGCCCGTGATCCGCGGATCGCGAAGGTGATGGGTGTCGACATCGCGCGCGAGGCCGTCGAGGAGGCGGCGAGGCTCGCCGAGGCGGAGGGGCTCTCGGCGCGCATCTCGCACGCTGTGGTCGACCTCGACCGCGACCCGATTCCCGGAGGCCCCTACGACCTCGTCCTCGCGCACGACTCGATCCACCATGTGAAGGATCTCGAAGGCCTGTTCGAACGGATCGCCCGCGTGCTCGCTCCCGGGGGGACGCTCCTGTTCTGCGAGTACGTCGGGCCGAGCCGGTTCGATTTCGACGCGCGGCGGCAGGCGCAACTGGACGACGCGCTGCGGTCGCTTCCCGAGAAGTACCGGCGGCTTCCGGGCCGGCGCGGTCTCGCCAGGAAAGGCCATCGCACCGATCCGACCGAGCTCGCGATCCGGGATCCCTCCGAGGCGGTCCGCTCCGAGGAGATCCTTCCGGTGCTGCGGAAGTCCATGACCGTGGTGGAGGAGATCCCGTACGGGGGCAGTCTGCTCGCGCCGCTGCTCTTCGAGCTGATCTTAAATTTCGAGGATGGCAGTTCGGTGGACGACGCGGTCCTCCGGGGCCTCTGCGACCGGGAGCGGGCGCTCATGGAGAGCGGGGAGCTCGCATCCGACTACGTCATCGCGGCCGCGAGGAAGCGGGCGGAGTTCCCGCAGTAAACCCGGCGGCCCTCAGGATTCGGAGATCGCGCCGGCGATCGCGTCGAGCCCGCGCTCCAGCTTTTCGGGCGCTCCGCCGAGCGATACCCTGAAGTGGTCCGGCGCCCCGAAGAATGAGCCGGGCGCGACCGCGACGCCTTCGCGCTCCATCAACCGGTCGGTGAAGGACGCGGTGTCGCGGCCGTCCGCAAAGCGCGGGAAGGCGATGCTGCCGTCCGCGCGGACGCAGAGGACCTCCGGCCGCCGCTCGAGGAACGCCTCCCATAGGAGACGCCCCAGGGTCAGAATCTCCCGCGACCGGCGGGCGAGCACCGGGAGATGGGCGAACGCGAGCGCGGAGAGCCTCTCGGCGGGCATCGACCCCAGGCCGTCGACCACGTCCCGGGCGCGGCGGATCTCCTCCGTGACGTCCGGATCGGCGATCGACCATCCGCAGCGGAGGGGGGAGAGTCCGTACGCCTTCGTGAGGCTGTTCGTCGAGATGAAAGCGGGGGACAGCGTCGCCGCCGGCGGGCGGGGCGCGCCATCCATCGTGTCGGCGTACACCTCGTCGATCAGGACGTGAAACCCCGCCTTCTCCGCAATCTCCGCGAGCCTTCGGAGCGCGTCGGTGGAGGCCGCGACGCCGGAGGGGTTGTGCGGGCTCGAAAGGATCACGAGCCGGGTGCGGTCCGTGACCGCGCTCGCCACCCGGTCGGGATCGAGGGCCCAGCCTTCGCGAAACGATCTCACGAAGGACCGGACGGAGGCGCCCACCATCCGGGCGGCGGCGGGAAGCGGATCGTAGCCGGGGGATTCGATCAGCGCTTCGTCTCCGGGCCGCAGAAGAGCGGCGCAGACGAGGAAGTTGGCGCCGGAACACCCGCTGGCCGTCGCGACCCGGTTCGTCCCGACGCCGGCGCGTTCCGCGATCGCCTCGAGGAGAGGCGGATAGCCGTTGGCGCTCTCTCCGGCGAGGTCCACCGCCTCTCTGGCGCCCGGCAGATCCGAGAGCCCGCAGGCCAGGAGATTGCTTCCCGCGAGGTCGATCGCCGGCACCGGCCGGTTCTTCGCCCACGCCATGTAGGCCGCGCGCGGCTCGCTTCTCACGCTCGCGTCCTCCGGCGCCTTCGCGCGTAGAGGAAATACACCGGCACTCCGCTAGCGACGATGAGCGCGCCGAACGCGGAGCGCTGAGGGCTCGAGCGCAGGGCGCTCACGACCGCCAACGCCGCCGCCGCAACGAAGAGCATCGGGACGATCGGGTACCCCGGGGTGCGGAAACGTCCGGCCGGGGGCGGCCCCCCGGAGCGACGGCGCAGCACGAAGATCGCCGCGGCCGCGAGCCCGAAGAAGGTGAAATCGGCGAAGACCACGGAGTCGACCAGCCCGCCGTAGTTTCCGACCGCCACCAGGACGCAGGACCACAGGGCCTGCAATGCGATCGATGCCGCGGGCGTGTGGAAGCGGGGATGAACCCGCGCGATGGCGGCGGGGAAGAGGCCGTCGCGCGCCATCGCGAACGAGATCCGCGTCTGGGCGAGAAAGGAAAGGTCGAGAAATCCGAAGGTCGAGACCGCGATGGCCGCCGCCACGAAGTGGTCCGCGCCGGACCCGAGAAGGCGGCGCGCGGCGTCGGCCGCGGGAGCGGTCGTCGCGGCGAGGCCGTCCCTCCCGAGAGCCCGCAGGTAGACGAAATTGACGGAAACGTAGACCAGGATGACGATGACCGTTCCGGCGACGAGGGCGCGGGGGAGCGTGCGGCGCGGATCCCAGGTCTCTTCGGCGATGAGGTTGGCGCTCTGCCAGCCGCCGTAGGAGAAGAGGATTGGCACGAGCGCGCCCCCGAAGGCGAGAAGGCCGGTCGCCGGAAGCGCCCCGCCCGCCGGGGCCGGAGCATGGGCCGAGGCGAACGCGAGGCCTCCGAAGATCAAGGTGGCGAGCGCCGCGATCTTGAGCACCACGAGCGTGTTCAGGACGCGGCTTCCGGGCTTGACGCCCAGGACGTTGATTCCGGCCAGCAGGGCGATGGCGGCGATCGCGACAGGCGTGGGCGACGCGTCCGGCCGCCCCGCCAGCCGGAGGGCATAGTTAGCGAACGTGATGGCGACGGCCGAGATGCCTCCGCCCTGGATCACGAGAAGCGAAGCCCACCCGAAGAGAAAGCCGACGAGGGGGTGGTAGGCCTCGCGCAGGTACGCGTACTCGCCTCCCGCTTCCGGGAGCGCCGCCGCGAGCTCGGCGAAGACGAACGCGCCCGCGAGCGCGATGGCTCCTCCCGCCACCCAGGCGGCGAGGACGAGCCCGGCCGTGGGAAGACGCTGCGCGACGAAGGCGGGGTTGATGAAGATTCCGGCGCCGATGATTCCGCCGACGACGACCATCGTCGCGTCGAAGGTCCCCAGGGCGCGGCGGAGGGACATGGGGGAAGAGTAGCCGAGGACGGGACGGGGCCGGGAATCGGGAAACGGGAGCCGAGCGACCAACGGGAGCGAGACGGCCGCGGTACTCCGCGGTCAACTCGATCGGGAATCGGGAATCGGGAATCGGGAATCGAAAAAGGGGGTGCGGGAATCGTGGTGGGTCCGCCGCGGAGGGCCTCCCGTTTCCCTTACAATCAGCCCTTCGATGCCAGCCGACTTCGTTCACCTCCATCTTCACAGTCAGTATTCGCTTCTCGACGGCGCCAACCGGCTGCCGGAGCTCTGCCGCCGGGTGGGGGAGCTCGGGATGAACGCCGTGGCCGTGACCGACCACGGAAACATGTTCGGCGCGTTCGCCTTCTACCACGAGGCGATCAAGCAGGGCGTGCGGCCGATCATCGGCGTGGAGGCCTACATCGCGCCCGCGGACAGGCGCGATCGAGAGGCGCAGGCGGCGAGCGAGTCCGGAGACGGCTACGCGTACCACCTGACGATTCTCGCGGCCACTCAAACGGGATATCGCAACCTCGTGCGCCTCGTCTCCGAGGCCTACATGACCGGCTTCTACCATCGCCCGCGCATGGACAAGGCGCTCCTGAGGGAACATGCGGAGGGCCTGATCGGCCTGTCAGGCTGCCTCAAGGGCGAGGTCGCCGGGTCGCTCGCGCGCGGGAACTACGACGCCGCGAAAAAGGCGTTTCTCGACTACGAGGACATCTTCGGCAAGGGCAATTTCTACGTCGAGCTGATGGACCACGGGCTTCCGCAGCAGACGGCGATCATTCCGGATCTCCTCCGCCTCTCGACCGAGGTCGGCGCTCCCGCGGTCGCGACGAACGACAGCCACTACCTGCGCCGAGACGACGCCTTCGCGCACGAGGTCTTGCTCTGCATCGGGATGGGGAAGACGCTCGAGGACGAGCGCCGCATGCGCTTCTACAACGACGAGTTCTACGTGAAGAACCCGGACGAGATGAAGGCGCGGTTCGCGAGCTGGTCCGCGGAAGCGGTGACGAACTCCGCCGCGATCGCCGCGCGCTGCGCCGTCACGTTCGACACCGATGGCCTCCATCTGCCGACGTTCACCGCGCCGGCGGGCCAGACCCCGGCCGAGCACTTCGGCGAGCTCGCCCGGGAAGGCCTCGAACGCCGGCTGCGGGAGATGGAGACGGAAGGGCGGGGGACGGGCATTCCGCCCGAAAAATACCGCGACCGTCTCGCGTACGAGATCGGCGTCATCGAGAAGATGGGGTTCCCCTCCTACTTCCTGATCGTCTCGGACTTCATACGGTACGCGCGGGAGAATGGGATCTCCGTCGGACCGGGACGCGGCAGCGCCGCCGGCTCGATCGTGTCCTGGGCGCTGCGGATCACCGAGATCGATCCCCTGCAATACGACCTGCTGTTCGAGCGGTTCTTAAACCCCGAGCGCATCTCGATGCCGGACATCGACATCGA
The DNA here is from genome assembly GCA_038203955.1 of Thermoanaerobaculia bacterium. Classification (GTDB taxonomy): domain Bacteria; phylum Acidobacteriota; class Thermoanaerobaculia; order UBA5066; family Gp7-AA6; genus JALYUA01. The sequence continues at coordinate 26,949 of JBBRDK010000029.1, forward strand.
CTTCTGTCAAGCGCGCCGCGGCGAGGTCATCGAGTACGTGACGAAAAAATATGGGCGCGAGAACGTCGCGCAGATCGTGACCTTTTCTCAGCTGAAGCCGAAGCTCGCCGTCCGGGACGTCTCCCGCGTGCTGTCTCTGCCCGTGGCGCTCGGCGATCGGATCGCGAAGCTGATCCCCGACGGCCCCGACGTCAGCTTCGACCGCGCCCTGAAGGAATCGGCGGGTCTGAAGGAGCTGATCGCGTCGGACGAGGCGGTGGCCCGCGTGGTGCAGATCGCCGGCCGGCTGGAGGGTCTCTCGCGGCACGCGGGCATGCACGCCGCCGGCGTCGTCATCGCTCCGAAGCCGATCACGGACTACCTGCCCCTGTACCGAACGAACAAGGACGAAATCACGACGCAGTTCGACATGAACGCGGTCGAGAAGATGGGCCTCCTGAAGATCGACTTCCTGGGCCTGATCACGCTCGACATCATCGACGCCGCGGTCGAGGCGATCCGCGAGCGCGAGGGCGCGGCGCCCGATCTCGATCGCCTCCCGCTCGACGACGAAAAGACGTACGAGCTCTTTCGGTCCGGCCGGACGGCCTGCGTCTTCCAGTTCGACTCCTCCGGCATGCGCGATCTCCTGCGGCGCGCCAAGCCGCGCGTCTTCGCGGACCTCGCCGCCTTGAACGCGCTCTACCGGCCCGGGGCGCTCGACGCCGGTACGGTGGAGGAGTACGTGCGCCGCCGCAATGGGACGAGCAAGGTCACCTCGCCGCTGCCCGAGATCGCCGACGTTCTCGCCGAGACGCTCGGCATCCTCGTCTATCAGGAACAGGTCATGCGCATCGCCGCGATCGTCGCCGGCTATTCGCTGGCCGAGGCTGACCTCCTGCGGAAGGCGATCGGCAAGAAGAAGGTGGAGATCATGGCCGCCGAAGGGGAGAAGTTCCTTTCGCGCGCCGCCGAGCACGGGACCCCGAAGAAGAAGGCGAAGGAGCTCTGGTCGCTGATCGAGCCGTTCGCCCGATACGGCTTCAACAAGTCGCACGCGGTGGCCTATGCGCTGGTCGCCTACAAGACCGCGTACCTCAAGGCGCACTATCCGGTGGACTTCCTGGCCGCGACGCTCTCCGCCGAGATCGGCAACACGGACGGCATCGTGAAGGTGATCGGCGACTGCGTCGAGATGGGGATCTCCGTCCTGCCGCCGGACATCAACGAGTCGCGGAAGGCTTTCGCCGGCGTCGCCGGCGCGATCCGGTTCGGGCTCGCGGCCGTGAAGGGCGTCGGGGACGCGGCGGCCCAGGCCATCCTCGATGAACGCGCGAAAGGTAAGTTCGTTTCGTTCACGGAGTTCGCGCTCCGTCTCGATTCGCACCTCGTGAACAAGCGAACGCTGGACGCGTTGATCGCGGCGGGCGCGTTCGACTCCCTCGGAAGGAACCGGGCGACCCTCGCGGCGGCATCGGAACGCGTCGTCGAGCGCGCCACCCGGCAGCGGGAGGACGAGGAGATTGGACAGTCGAGCCTCTTCGGCGGTCCGGTCGAAGGCGGGGGCCCGCCCGCCGACGACTTCCCGGATCTGCCGGAGTGGTCGCTCGAGGAGCGGCTGAAAGGGGAGAAGGACATTCTCGGCTTCTACGTGACGGGGCATCCGCTGGCGAAGTACGCCGAGGCGATCGAGCGCTTCGGCGACGTGCGGATCGCGGACCTGACCGGGAAAGTCGATCAGACCGTGCGCATCGGCGGCGTCCTGACGAACCTGAAGAAGCAGAAGATCAAGAAGGGCGCCAACGAAGGCAAGACGATGTTGAAGGCGTGCCTCGAGGACACGACCGGGAGCATTCCGATCTGCATCTTCGCGAGTCAGTACGAAAAGGATGGGCACTGGCTGCAGGCCGACCTGCCGGTGCTCGTGACCGGAACCGTTCGGGAATCCGGAGCCGCCTTCGAGATGACCGTGCGCGAAATCGTGCGCCTGGAGGGCATCCACGAGCGGCGGGCACGCGAGATGATGATCCGCGTGAACCTGGCTTTCGCCGACGAAAAAGTGCTCGCGCGCGTGAAGGACAGCCTTCGGTCCCACCCCGGCACGACGCCGGTCTCGATCCGGCTCTTCCGCCCCGGAGAGTTCGAGGCGACGCTGCGCGCGGCGGATTCGATGCGGATCGCCGCGTCCTCCACGCTCACGAGCGAGATCCGCGCCCTCGCCGGGGAAGATTCGGTCGAGTACCTGTTCGAGTGACGCGCCGCCGGCCGGGGCCCCGGCTTTCGCGCTCTCTCCTGGCCGTCCTTCGGCCCGTCACGAAAGCCGCGGACGGAGTCCGGATCGCGGCCGTCGGCGGCGTCGTCCGGGACCGCCTCCTGAAGCTCCGCGTCCCAGGACGAGACGTGGACGTCATCGTCGAAGGCGACGCGATCCCGCTCGCGCGGCGGGCGGCCCGCTCCTCGGGGCTGGCGCTCAAGGTCCACGAGCGGTTCGGCACCGCGACCGTCTCGGCGGCCGGCGGTTGGAGCATCGATCTCGCCCGGTCGCGGCGGGAGGTCTATCGGCGTCCCGGCGCGCTGCCGGAAGTTTCGGCCGCCACGCTCGAGGAGGATCTCGCGCGGCGGGATTTCACAGTCAACGCCATGGCGGTCGAGCTTTCGGAGCCCTCCTCGAAAGCGCTCTTCCATGATCCGTTCGGCGGCGCGGCGGATCTGGAGCGCCAGCTCCTTCGCGTGCTCCACGCGCGCTCCTTCGAGGACGATCCTACGCGCGCGCTCCGGGCCGTCCGCTACGCGAACCGGCTCGGGCTTGCGCTCGAGCGGCGGACGCGCGGATGGCTGACCGCCGCTGTCGGCTCCGGCGCCTTCGAGACCGTCTCCGGGGATCGCCTGAGACGGGAGCTCGAGCGCACTCTGTCCGAGCCGCGCCTGGCCGACGCGGTCCGCCTGCTGCACTCCCTCGGGATCGCGGAGGCCCTGCACCCGGAGTGGCGGGCGAGCGCGGACACACGCGCGGCCCTGGACCGCGCGGAGTGGTTGAGGCGCCGCCGGCCGGCGGAGATCCCCTGGCTGCCGGCGCTCCTCGTCTGGGCGGGCGAGCTCTCCGAGCGGGGCTGCGCGGAGCTCGCCGCCCGCCTGGCGCTCCCGGGCCCCGCGCGGCGGGCGCTCGAGCGCTGGCCCGTCACGCGCCGGGACCCGCCGGGCGGCGCTTCCTCGCTGGCGCTCACCTCCGACGAGCGCCTGGCGGCTGCGGCGTGGCGGCCCGACACGGGGAAAGGGAGACGGGAGCGCAGGCTCCTGCTCGATCCGGTCGTTCTCTCGATCCGGGGGTCCGACCTGCTTCGCGCCGGAATTCCTCCCGGGCCGCGGGTGGGCCGGGCGCTCGCCGAAACGAGGGTGGCGCTCGGAAGCGGGCGGATCCGCTCCGCGCAGGAGCTGGCGTTCGCGGTGGAAGCGGCGCGCCGAGGCGGGGAGACGGAATGAGGAGGACGCCGTCGTCGCTCCTCGTCGCGACGCTTCTGCTCTCGGCGTCCGCGATGGCGGCCCGGGAGCCCGAGTCCCCTCGTCCCTCTCCCTCGCCGGCCGCCACGCCGCGCGGTTCCTCGGAATCGACGTTCTGCTCAGAATGGGTCCGCCAGTCCCGGCAGGGGTACGAGCGGCTGACGCTTTTCCGCGACCGCTCGCTCGTCTGGAAGCGCAGCCGGGACGGGAAGGACGAGATCTCGAGAAAGCAGATCGCCCCCGAGGAGCTTTCCTACTACTGCGATTATTTTTCGCGGCCCGAAGTCTGGGCTGTGACGATGGACCAGCGGTCCGGATTGACGGGCGAGTTCGCGGTGCAATCGGTCGTGACGGTCGTGCGGGCGGACGGCGCGCGGCGCACGATCCGGTTCGACGATTTCTCGCCGCTCTCGCCGGAGGCGGCGTCGCTCAAGGCCGCGCTGGAGGGATTGAAGGGGGTCTTGACCGATCCCCTCGCCCCGGCCTCCCGGTTCGCGCCGGATACCCTCTCGACCGGCCAGCTTCTCAAGCGCTTCGACGGCGCCGTGTTTCGCATCCGCGCGCTCGACCGGGAGAAGGGCGTCGTGGAGCTCGAAGGCGTGAACGAGCCGTACCGCCAGTTTCGCAAGATCGAAGAGCTGCGCTTCCAGTTCTCCCCGCCGGAATGAAGGGCCGCGGGCCGGGCGAGGTCCGGATCTCGGCCGGGCGCTGGAAGGGACACCGCCTCGAGGTCCCGGGTTCGGCGCGTCCGACCTCGAGCCGCGCCCGGGAATCGCTGTTCGACATCCTCGGCGACCGGATCGCCGGGGCGCGGGTTCTCGATCTGCACGCGGGAAGCGGCGCGGTCGGCATCGAGGCGGTCTCCCGCGGCGCGTCGAGGGCGGTCCTCGCGGAAAGGGACGCGGGGGTCCTCGCGCGCAACGTCCGAAGGCTCGAAGCGGGCGATGAGCTGTGTGTGCTGGAGGCGGACGCCGAAGACGCCGTCCGCCGTCTCTCGGCGGCGGGCGAGCGTTTCGAGATCGTCTTTTCGGACCCGCCCTACGGCGCCGGCACTCGGCCGCCTTCCGGTCTCGAAGCCGTGCTCGCGGCCGAGGGCGTCGTCGTCCTCCAGCGGGATGCCGGGGCTCCGGCGCCGGAAGTCTCTGGCTTGGCGCACTTTCGGGAGCGGGCGTACGGCAGAAACGTGTTCGATTTTTTTACGCGCCCGCCCGGGCCGGGAACCCCGGGAGCCGGCGCCGGGTAAACATCGGGCAACCATCCCTGGCAGAGACACTTGCCTGCAGTCCCCCCCGATGCTAACCTGCCCGTTTCCTGGCGAACCCCGCCGCAAATTCTCGATAGGAGAGACGATGCTTCAGAACGGCCGCCACTACTTCACCTCGGAGTCCGTCACCGAAGGGCATCCCGACAAGATTGCTGATCAGATTTCGGACGCCATCTTAGACGCGGTGCTTCGCGACGATCCCACGGGCCGGGTCGCCTGCGAGACCCTGGTCACGACCGGCCTCGCTTTCATCGCCGGCGAGATCTCCACGAAGACCTACGTCGATTTCCCCTCCGTCGTGCGCCACACCATCAAGGACATCGGGTACACCCGCGCCAAATTCGGCTTCGACTACGAGACGTGCGCCGTCATCTCGTCGATCGACCCTCAGTCGCCGGACATCGCGCAGGGCGTGGACACGGGCGGTGCGGGCGACCAGGGATTGATGTTCGGGTACGCGGTCCGGGAGACGGAAGAGCTGATGCCCCTTCCCCTCACGCTGGCCCACCGGCTGGTGCAGCGGCTGTCGGAGGCGCGGCGCAAGGGCGAGCTCGATTTTCTCCGGCCCGATGGGAAGTCCCAGGTGACGGTCGAGTACGAGGGAAGCCGCCCCATCAGCGTCGAGACCGTCGTCGTCTCCACCCAGCACGCGGAAGCGATGAAACACCCCGCGCTGCGAGAGGCCGTGATCGAGGAGATCATCAAGCCCGTGATTCCCGCTTCGCTGCTGACCAAGGACACGAAGTTTCACGTCAACCCCACCGGGCGTTTCGTCATCGGCGGCCCCCAGGGTGACGCCGGGCTGACGGGCCGGAAGATCATCGTCGACACCTACGGAGGCAGCGCTCCCCACGGCGGCGGTGCCTTCTCCGGCAAGGACCCCACCAAGGTCGACCGGTCGGCGGCTTACATGGCCCGCTACATCGCCAAGAACCTCGTCGCGGCCGGGATCGCCGAGCGCGCGCTCATCCAGCTCGCCTATGCCATCGGTGTGGCGGATCCCGTTTCCGTGCACGTCGAGACCTACGGGACGGGAAAGCTGGCGGAGGAGAAGATCGTGGCGCTGGTCCGCGAGCATTTCCGCTTGACGCCCAAGGGGATCATCGAGAGCCTGGACCTGCGGCGGCCGATCTACAAGCAGACGGCGGCTTTCGGCCACTTCGGGCGCCGCCTCCCCGACTTCACGTGGGAACGGACGGATCTCGCGGAAACGCTTTCTCGCGCTGCCGGCGTCGAGCCCGCCGTCGCGGCGCCGGTGTCGCGATGAGCACCGTCGCGACCGTCTCGCACGACGTCAAGGACCGCGAGCTCGCCGAGCGCGGCCGGCTGCGCATCGCCTGGGCCGAGGCGAGCATGCCCGTCCTCCGGCAGATCCGCGAGCGCTTCGAAAAGGAAAAACCGTTCAAGGGAATCCGGATGTCGGCGTGCCTTCATGTCACGACGGAGACCGCGAACCTGGCGAAGACTCTCGCCGCCGGGGGGGCCGATCTCGTCCTCTGCGCGTCGAACCCCCTCTCGACGCAGGACGACGTGGCCGCGTCGCTCGTGGTCGATTCGGGAATCGCCGTGTACGCGGTGAAGGGCGAGGACCACAAGACGTACTACGAGCACATCCGCGCGGCGCTCGCGCACCGTCCGAACATCACGATGGACGACGGAGCGGACCTCGTCTCCTCGCTGCTCTTTCTCGCTCTGGGGAAGGACGCGGACGTCGATCCCGTCCTCCGGGAGTGGGCCAGGACCCTCTCGCCGGCGGACCGGCGGGGATTGCTCGACGGAATCGTGGGCGGGACCGAAGAGACTACGACCGGCGTCATCCGCCTGAAGGCGATGGAGAAGGACGGAGTCCTGAAATTCCCGGTCGTGGCGGTGAACGAGGCGAGGACGAAGCACCTGTTCGACAACCGGTACGGAACGGGGCAGTCGACGCTCGACGGCATCGTCCGCGCGACGAATCTTCTGGTCGCCGGCCTGAACGTGGTCGTGGCCGGCTACGGCTGGTGCGGACGCGGCGTCGCGATGCGGGCGCGAGGGCTCGGCGGTCACGTGATCGTCACCGAGATCGATCCGACGAAGGCGATCGAAGCGGTGCTCGACGGCTATCGGGTGATGACGATGGAAGAGGCCGCTTCGATCGGCGACATCTTCGTGACCGTGACCGGCAACAAGGGCGTCCTGCGCGAAGAGCATTTCCGGGCGATGAAGGACGGTGCCGTCGTTTGCAACTCGGGACACTTCAACGTCGAGATCGACATCCCCGCAATGGAGAAGCTGTCGCGGGAGCGCCGGATGATCCGGGAGTTCGTCGAGGAGTACACGTTCGCCGACGGGCGCCGCGTGAACCTGCTGGCGGACGGACGACTCATCAACCTGTCGGCCGCGGAGGGGCATCCCGCTTCGGTGATGGACATGTCCTTCGCGAACCAGGCTCTCGCCGCGGAATTCATGGTCAAGAACCACGCGTCGCTCGAGAAGAAGGTGTACACGGTGCCGGAGGACATCGACCGGGAGATCGCGCGGTTGAAACTTGCCGCGATGGGCGTCGACATAGACGTGCCGAGCCCGGAGCAGGTGCGGTACATGAGCTCCTGGGAAGAGGGGACGTAAGGCCTTTCCGAGACGGCCCCGGGCGCGCCTTTCTCAAGAGGAAGTCAAGGTGAGCGTCGAGCGTTCCGCGTTGAGCGTTCAAGACGCCGGAGCAAGTGACGGGAAAAAACAGCCGGCTCGCGCCGGCTGGGGGCTTGCTTTCGGTTCCCGATTCCCGATTCCTGGCTCCGTTCGAATTGGGGCGGGACCGAGGTGACGGGCGCGCGGGGCACACTGGTCGCGGGGATCCTCCTGGCCGGGGCACTGGCGGCGGGGCAGGAGGCCACCCCCGCGAGGCCGTCCGCGCCGAGGATCGGTGAGATCCGCGTCCGCGCGCTCGACGTGTATTCGCCGGAAGAAGCGGAGCGAGGGTGGGTCTATCGGACCGCCAACGCCGTGCGTTTCGAGACCCGGGAATCGGTCATCCGGAAGTTCCTCCTGTTCCATGAGGGCGATCCCCTGGACGCGACGCGACTCGAAGAGACGGAGCGCAACCTCCGCGCTCTTCCGTTCCTGAAGGCCGCCTCCGTGCGGGCGCTGCCGCCGCAGGACGGCGTCGCCGATGTGGAGGTCGTCACGCAGGATTCGTGGACGACGCAGCCCGGTCTGTCGTTCGGCGGCAAGGGAGGGGTGACGACGTACGGGTTCGACCTCCAGGAAAAGGACTTCCTCGGGACCGGACGCCAGATTGCCCTCGGCTACGACAAGGGGACCGAGCGGACGAATCGCGTCATCGAATACACCGACCCGTATCTCTTCGGCGCCTACTGGAAGGGCGACTTCGCGTACTCATCGAACTCCGACGGCACCGAGACGAGGGCGTTCGTCGGCCGGCCCTTCGTCTCCTTCGTCGATCGATGGGCGGCGGACGGACTCTTCGACAGGCTGACTTTGAACGCCCGGATCTTCGCCGACGGAGAGGTCCTCTCGAGATACAGGCAGCGCCACCAGGAGGTCATGGCCCATTACGGATTCGCGCTCCAGGCGACGGACGCGCGGGCGCGGCGCGTCTTCCTCCGATTCGATGGCTTCGAAGACCGATTCGATCTTCTGCCCACGAGCCCTTCGGCGGCCCTTCCGGCCGCCCGCCGGTTCCGCTTCGTGACGGTCGGGTACGAGGACGTCCGGAACGCGTATCTCAAGCTGAACTACATCAATCGCGACGTGAGGTACGAGGACTTCAATCTCGGCCGCCGGGTCGGCGCGGAGGTCGGCGTCTCACCCTCCGGACTGGGAGGCGCCAGGACCACCGGGCTCGTGCGCCTCAGCCTCTCGCAGGGCTGGCGGATCGCCGATGAGAGCTTTCTGACGGCCCGGGTCTCGTACGAGACGCGGTGGGACGGCGCGCCCGCCAACGAGATCGTCTCCGGCAGCTTCTTCTTCGCGCACAAGTTCGACGGCGCGCTGCCCGGGACCTTCGTAACGTCGCTCGTGTTCGACCGGGGCTGGAACCTCGACCGGGACGTCCAGTTTTTCGCCGACGGACAGAACGGCCTTCGTGGATACCGCCTCTATGCCTTCGAGGGAGACAAGCGCGTCGTCTGGAACGCCGAGCAGCGCCTGTTCATGGGGCGGGAGTTCCTGCAGCTCTTTTCTCCCGGCGCCGCCATCTTCTTCGACACCGGCGCGGCCACCCCGCCGGGACAGCCGCTGCGTCTCGCGGATTTCAAGACGGACGTCGGGATCGGACTCCGCATCGCGATCACGCGAGCCTCGACCAACAGCATCTTGAGGTTCGATCTGGCGTACGCGTTGAACAGGGACCCGCGCGGCCGCCGGGGATTCCTGGTGTCGTTCTCGAGCGGGCAGGGATTTTAACGTCGCGAGCGCGCGCGGCGGGGCGTGCGTTCGCCGTGGGCGAACGCACCGGCGGGCGGCTCGGCCGGTTGCGGCCTCGACCGCCCGGCCTGGCCCCTTCGCGCGCGCTCGCTCCGCCATGGAAGTGATGGCGCGGCATTGTTCTGAACGCTCGACGCTCAACCGGCGGTCAGGTCCTCAATCGAAGTAGCAGCCAGGTTGCGGCTGTGGCGGCCAGGACGTTCGGCGACCAGGCGGCGAGGACGGGGGGGAGAGCGCCGACTTCGCCGACTTTCGTGAAGAACGCGCCCGCGATCAAAAAGGCCATCCCGAGGGCGAGACCGACGCCGATTCCGGCGAGGGTGCCTTTCTTGCCGATGCGGAACGCGAAAGGCACCGCCAGCAGCGCCATCAGCGGGATCAGCAGGGGAGTCGAGATCTTGGACTGCAGCGCGGTGTCGAGCGTGCCGGTTGGATAGCCGCTCGCCCTCAACCGGCGGGCGTAGCGCTGGAGCTCTCGAAAGCGCATCTCATCGGCGCCGCGGCGGTCCCGGGTGAACGTCTTCGGCGGGTCGCCGTCGAGCCGTTCCTCGAGGTAGGTCCGGTAGGTCGCTTCGGACGCGACGCCGAACGTCCGGCTCCAGCCCTGCCGGAGGATCCAGCGGCTGCCGTCCCAGGCGGCTTCCCGGGCGGCGTCGCGCCGCGAGAGCTCGAACGGATCGGAGAAGAGGAAGACCCGCGGCGAAACGAGAATCCCTTTGTCCGGGTCGCTCGCGTCCTGGTGCCAGATCGCGCGGCCGGGACCGTAATGCCACCGCCTTTCCGTCGGAGTCGAGAGCCCGTAGTCGACGGGACGGCCGTAGATGATGTTCCGGTACTGCGCCTGCTCGCGCTGCGCCAGGGGCACGACGTATTCGCCGGCGGCGAACGCGAGTCCGGCGGCGAGCGTGGCCAGCACGACGATCGGCGCCCCCAACCGGTGGAGCGAGACGCCGTTGGCGCGGAACGCGGTGTCCTCGTTGTTGCGGGACAGGATCCCGAGCGCGATGAGAGTCGAGAGGAGGATGCCGAAAGGGGCGATCTGAAGGGAAATCGTCAGGAGAAAGTTGCGGTAGTACCCCAGGAGGACCTCGGCGCTGGGGCGGTTCTTCGCGATCTTGTCGATGTGGTCGGCGTAGTCGACGATCACCGCGAGAAGGAGGACCGACGCGGCGACCAGGAAGAAGACCGAGAGGAAACGGCCGAGGACGTAGCGGTCGAGGAGAGTGGGGAAGCGGAGGAGTCCGGTCCACACCGAGCGCCGGGCGGTTTCCACCCGCTTCGCGGGCTTCTCCGGCGCGCCGCCCGCGGCGGCAGTCCGACGGGGCAACCGCCAGCGGCCGCCCTCTCGTCCGCCCCGGATCATCGCGGCGCCGCCCAGGCAGAGCAGCACGACGTTCGGAAGCCATATGGCGACGGCGGGGGCGAGCCGGCCCTCCTGCGCCCAGGTCTCGCCGCTCGAGAGCAGGACGTAGTAGAGGACGATGATCGCCAGAGAGATCGCGAAGCCGCCGCCCTTTCCGCCGCGCCGGGAGGTCTCCGCCAGGGGGATGCCGACGATGGCGAATGCGAGGCACGCGAAGGGGATCGACAGCTTCTTGTGAATCTCGACCCACGCGAGCCGGTACTTGTCGGGCGGGAGGTCTCGTCCGGCGCGCACGGTCGCGATGAGCTCCGAAAGAGACTGGGATCGGAGCGCCTTGTCGTACGAGACCCGCGTCGATGCCGGGTTTCCAATGTCGCCGGCCAGTAAAATTCTCTGCGTCTCGTTGCGATTGGTCCTGTAGCGGGAAGGGTCCGCGGGGTCGAAGTCGTGCAGGGTGGACGACACGAGGTCGAGCCACAGATGGTCGCCCTCGAGGTTCAGCGTGCCGCGGCGCGCCACGATGACCTGGGTCTTGCGCTCGTCCTCGTCGCCGATCTGGAGGAAGACGCCCTCGAGCGATCGGCCGTCCGCGGCCGTGCGATCGAAGAAGAGCGTCAGCCCCGGGCGGACCTCGCGAAACGTCCTGGGCTGGACGACGTTGACCACCGAGGTGGCGGCGACCCGGGCGAGGTTGCGCGTCAGCGTTTCGTTGGCCCGGGGGAGGACGACGTTGTAGAACAGGAAAACGACCGCCGCGAGCGACGCCGCCGCGGTGAGCGCCGGCCGGGCGATCGCTCCTGGCCCCACGCCGCAGGCTCGAAGTGCCACGATTTCCGAATCGCCCGACAGCCGCCCGATCCCGATCAGGATCCCCAGCAGGAAGGCCATCGGAAGGGTCAGGACGATGATCCAGGGGAGCGAAAGCACGACCAGCCAGACGACCTCCGGAAGCGTCGCGCTGCGCCGGACGAAGAAGTCCGCCAGAAAGTAGATCGTCCGGACGAGCAGGATGAACGTATAGGCGGAGAAGCCCAGCAGAAAGGGAGGCCAGATCTCACGGAGCACCGACCGGGAGATGAGGCGCATCGTGGCGAAGGTATCAGGGTTGGGAATCAGGGAGGTTGAGCGTTCAACGTTTGAGTTGAGAGTTGAGAGTTGAGCGTCCAGAAGACCCCCTCAGCCGTAGGGGTGCTCCGAGTCCGCCGTCGGGCTCATCCGGCAAGCGGAGCGAGACGGGCCCCGGATTCTGTGAAGTCCCGCCGCAGGGGTGACGAGCCTCGCTCGATGAATTCGACCCGAACGCGTGCCAGCCGAGCGATGGGCGGACTTCACAGAATCCGCGGGACATTATGCAAAATCGCCCGGCAGGGTGGCGGTCGAGCCTCCAAAAGGCGTCAGGGAGGGCCCTCCGGTCAGACGCGGCCAGCCTGGCGATTTTACATAATGTATCTTATCGGACGCTGCCTATTAGGCAGGGTCTGGCGGACTCGATCCCCCCCGGGAGCCCTCCGCGCCTTTGCGTCGCGGCGTGAGGCAGATTAACCGAGTCCGCCGCCGGTTGCCCTCGCGGTCGCGGGAGCTCGACCCACAATGGTCGTTCTGGCGGGCTTGGGTGGCTCGTCTTCCCTCTTT
>JBBRDK010000030.1:0-39068 GCA_038203955.1 Thermoanaerobaculia bacterium
GGAGCGTAGCGAGCGGAGGGGCCCAGGCGAGCCGTCGAGCCGGCAGGCGAGCGGCTCGCCGGTGCGTTCGCCCGGGGCGAACGCAGGCCCCGCAGCGAGCGCAGCGACGGGAGGGAGGAGGCTCACGCTGCGGGAGCGTAGCGAGCGGAGGGACGAGGCGAGCGGTCGAGCCTTCAGGCGAGCCGCTCGCCGCGTTCGCCGCGGCGAACGCACGCCCCGTAGCGAGCGAAGCGACGGTCAGCGACGGCTTATTTGAGCTCGACCTCGTCGCCGACCTGGAGCATCCGGTTGGAATCGGTCAGGCGAACCACGGACCACCGGTCCCCCACGTTCAGCACGGCGCCTTCGCCGAGATATGTCCTCGGAATGGACACACCGGGGGGCGGCGGGAGAGTGACCCAGTATGTGCCCATCGCCTTGATCCCGTACTCCCGCCCGGAGGAGTAGCGAAACAGCGTTACGAAATCGCCCGGCTGCACCCCGTCGGCGGCTCCGAGATCGACCATGACCATCTGGTCTGCGCCGAGGGCGACGACGCCGTCCCTGCTGAACACGATCCGTCCCCTGGCCTTGCCGGACGGGAGGTCGCCCGACTTCGCCATCGGGCCCTTGCGGACCAGAGGAATCGGAATCGGCTCGAACCTCTTCAAGGAAGCGAACATCGGGATGTCGGTGCACGCCGAGGTGATCCGGACGATCGCCGTGCGCGGCTCGACGCTGTCCACCACGGCGCGGCCGCGGTACTGGTAGAAGCGGCCGATCGACTTCTCGGTGAGGGGATGGATCACGTCCTGTTCGGGCGTCACGATCCAGTACTGGTCTCCCACCTTGAGCCCCGCGTCGTACCCGCCGTCCACGTAGAGCAGGTCGTCGGTGATGTAGTCGGTCTGCTCGAAAAGATTCTCCGCTCCGTGAACCCGCAGCGGGAAGTGCTCGCCGGGCGCGCCGATGTATCCGAAGCAGTACACGTCGCTTTCGAAACCGATCGGCTGCGGCGCCGAGTCGGTGGTCACGGGGACGTGCAGCGGCTTTTCGACCCGGGTGACGACGGGCGTCGCGTTCTGGGTCTCGGGCCCGAGCTTCGCTCCGCCGAGCGGCGCCGGTTTCGCCGTCTGCGCGAACGCGACTGCCGACCAGGTCATGGCGAGAGACACCACAAGACTCGAACGCGAGGGGAGGCGCATGGCGGCTCCTAAAAAAATACGGGTAAACTGGGATTGTACCGTACTTTTACTCGTTCTTTCGCCCCGTGTCAACGGACGCGGTGGCCGGCTGGGGCAGCTTTCCGCCTCTTTCCCGGGCCTTTTTGGCGAATTCGCTGGCGGGAAACTCCTCGACCAGCCGGGAGTAATAGCGGGACGCCTCGTCGCGGCGGCCCAGCCGCTGGAGGACCTGTCCCTCGTAGAAGAAAAGCTTGTCCCTCCGCCCGTACTCCGGGAACCGCTCCTCGAGCTGGGCGAACCTCGCGAGCGCCGCCCCGGGAGCTCCCTTGCGCATGTAGAAGTACCCGACGGAGAACTCGTGCTCGGCGAGCAGATCGATGAGGGCGTGGATGCGGGCATTCGCCGCCGCGGAGTGGCTCGTATTGGGAAACTCCCGCAAGAGGGCCCGGTACTGCTCGATCGCTTCCCGAGTGGACGTCTGGTCCCGATCCGGCTTTTCGTGCTCGCGGTCATAGCAGACGGCGAACTGGTAGCGGGCGTAATCCCGCTCGGAGGCTCCGGGATACCGGTTTAAGAAATCACGGTACCGGAAGCGCGCCTCCGTGTAGCCCGTCGTTCCGCCCTGACGGAAGAAGGAGTCCGCGACCATGAGAAGTGCCTGCCGGCCCAGCGGATCGTTGGGATAGGTCTCGAAGACGAAGCTCAAGTACTTGCGGCCCGCGTCGTACTTCTTCCTCTCGATCAGCGCCTTGCCCTTCTCGAAAAGCCCCTCCTTGGGGGTCGAGAGCAGCTCCGTCGTGATCTTGTCCGGCTTCTTGGAGGCGGAGGCGCAGCCCGCCGCCATCAGCACGGCAGCCAGGATCAGCGCGGTCTGGTTCTCTCGGATCTTCAAACTCTCACTCCTCCCCGGGCAGCCGCCCGAAGTCTTTCGATGGCGGCCCTGGGGTCATCCTGACCGTAAACCGACGTGCCCGCGACGAGAATTTCAGCGCCCGCGTTCGCGAGGTCGGCTGCGTTCGACAGATCGACCCCTCCGTCGACCTCGATCGCGGCCCCGCTGCGCGACTCCAGGACGGCCTGCCGCAGGTTTCGGACCTTCTCGACGGAGTGCGGCAGGAACACCTGTCCCCCCCGCCCCGGGTTGACCGACATGACCACCGCGTAGTCGAGGTCTCCCCACGAGTCCGACAGCGCGCCGACGGGCGTGGCCGGGTTCAAGGCCACGCCGGCGCGGGCCCCGCCCCGCCGGATCACGTCGAGGCACCTTTGAAGATGCCGGGTCGCCTCGACGTGGACGGAGACCCAGTCCGCGCCGGCGTCGAGATACCGGTCGAGCGACTCCTCCGGATTCTCGATCATCAGGTGAACGTCAAGCGGCAGCCGGCTTGCTCGTTTGAGAGCGGCCACCACCGGGGGACCGAGGGTCAGGTTGGGGACGAAGTGCCCGTCCATGACGTCGACGTGCACGGCGTCCGCGCCCCCCTCCTCCGCCATCGCCAGAGCGTCCGCCAGGCGCGCGAAATCCGCCGACAGCAGCGAGGGCGCGATTCGGACGTTCATCGCGAAGCCGGCGGGTTGGGCGCGTCCGAGGCCCGGGAGACGGTCACCGATACGACCTCCCGCGACGACAACGGAGATCCGGCCGTCGGGAATTGCTTCAGGACGGTGTTCGGCGGCACCCCTTCGTACGATTCGAACCGCGCGCTGCCGACGCGAAAGCCGTAGGCCTCGAGCCGGGACTTCATCACCTCGGCGTCCTTTCCGATCAGGTCCGGCATGACGTACCGGGTCTCGGGGAGGCCCCGGTTCGTGAGCACGGCGACGGGCGCGTTCTTTCCCAGGGGCGATTCGGGCTCCGGATCCTGCGCCACGATCCCGATGCGTGCCGTCGGGTCGCGATACCAGGAGAGCGCGCCGAGCTGGAGGGTGTCCTGCGCGAGACGAAGTGCCGCCGCCCGGGGCGGCAGGCCCGAAAGATCGGGGACCCGGAGCTCCCTCGGACCGAGGGACAGGACCACCCGCACGATCTGCGACGGCTTGGCCAGGGAGCCGCTCTCGGGAGACTGCGTCAGCACGAGGTTGCGAGGGATCCGGTCGTCGTTGCGGGCGCGAGCCGCCTGCTCGTCCACCTGGAGCCCGCTGTCGTGAGCGATCCGGATCGCCTCCGGAAGCGACTTGCCGACGAGATCCGGGACGGTCAGCGACCGCCCGACGATCGACTTCTCGAAGGCGAGCCAGGCGCCCCCGAGAAAGATCGCCACGAGCAGAAACACGTAGAGGACGCGAAAAAGGACCCGGCGCATCCAGAAAACGTAGCATGGAAGGAGCTCTCAGTCGTCAGTTCTGAGTTTTCAGTGACCGGAAATGGACTACGCACACGTGCATGTTCTGAAGCCTTGCAACCGGACCCCGCTAGAAGGAACTGAGAACTGACAACTGAGAACTGAAAACCCTCTTCCCTTCGGGCTCGCGATTTGCAACCCTAGCTCTTTCATGGACTCCTCCCGGCCGGACGAAACCGAGATCCCCGCCTGGTTCTCCGACGTCCGGTTCAGGAAAGCGGACCTCCACTGCCACTCGGTCTATTCGACGTTCAAATACTTTCGGATCGCCAACACGCGGGACTCCTACAACCGCCCGGAAGAGGTCTACCGGGTGGCCAAGGAGAGAGGCATGGACTTCGTCACGCTGACGGACCATGACTCGATTGACGGCTGCGTGTACCTCCTGAATCAGAACCCCGACCTCGAGGACTTCTTCATCTCGGAAGAGGTCGAGACCTGGTTTCCCGACACCCGGCAGCGCATCCACGTCAACGTCTTCGACATCGATGAACGGCAGCACCGCGAGATCCAGCGGCTCCGCGAGAACATCTACGACCTTCACGCCTGGCTCCGGCAGGAGGGGATCCTCGCGTCCGCCAACCACATGTTCCAGAACTACCGGATGCGAAACTCGCCGCGCCAGTACTTCGAAGAGATGCTGCGGATGTTCGACGTGTTCGAAGTGAAGAACGGCGCGATGGCTTCTCAACACAACCGCCTGATCGAGGACCTGATGGCCGTCGTCCGCGAGAAGCGCGGCGCCGTCTCCCTCGTCGCGGGCTCCGACGCCCATACGCTGGCGCCGCTCGCGAAGGTCTACACGGTGGCGGAAGGCGCGACCCCCCGCGAATTCCTGGCACGCATCCGTTCGGGAGAGTGTTTCGTGTGGGGTAGCGAGATGGGATTCCGCGTGCTGTTGTCGGACGTTTACCAGATGGTCTTCCGGTACTACGGAAGTGTCCTCGACTGGCGGAACCCGGAGTTCACGCGCGGCGAGAAAGCGCGCCATCTGGCCTTAGCGGCGATGGGAGCCCCGTTCTCCGCCGCCGGCGTCCCATTCGCGCTCACCTCGCTCAACTACCTCAAACAGATCTTCGTCTCCCGCCGCATCGGGCAGGAGCTCCTCGAGAAGATCGCGGATCCCGAGAAACCTTCCTGACGCGGGGAGACAACGTGGCGCTCGCCAACGGGTGAGGCGAAAGACAGACAGAACGCGGCCGCGACCCGCTGTGCCCGCGGACGGCGCGGTTCTGAACGGCGGCCCCGAGCGGTCGGGCGACTCGCTCCTCATCGGCGCGCACCACTCGATCGCCGGGGGAACCCCGCGCGCCGTCGAGCGGGGGATCTCGACGGGTTGCCGGGTTCTCCAGATCTTCGTCAAGAACAACAGCCGCTGGGTCGGAAAAGAGATCGCCGATACGGAGGCGCGCGAGTTCCGGCGCACCGCGCGGGCTGCCTCTTTCTCTCACGTGGTCGCGCACGCCTCGTATCTCATCAACCTGGGCTCGCCCGCCGCCGCCCTCCGAGCGCAATCCACCGCGGCGCTGGCGGACGAGATCGCGCGATGCGGCCGGCTGGGGATTTCTGCGCTCGTTCTGCACCCGGGCTCCCACGGCGGGGAGGGCGAAGCGGCCGGCGTTGCGCGGATCGCCGCTGGTCTCGACGAGGCGCTCGAGTGCACGGCCGGTGTCCGCGTGCGGGTGCTTCTCGAGACCGCGGCCGGACAGGGCAACGCGGTGGGGCACACGTTCGAGCACCTCCGGGACATTCTCGGCGCCCTCCGGAGGCCCCGCAGAGTCGCCGTCTGCTTCGACACGTGCCACGTCCACGCCGCCGGCTACGACCTCGTCTCGGCGCGGGGCTGGGAAGACACCGTCGGCGCTCTCGAACGGACCGTCGGCCTCGAGCGCCTGCACGCGATTCACGTCAACGACTCCAAGCGGCTGCGCGGATCGCGCGTCGACCGTCACGAGCACATCGGGCACGGGATGATCGGAGAAGCGGGCTTCCGCCATCTCCTCTCGGACCCTCGCTTCGAAGCCATCCCGAAATTCCTGGAGACTCCCAAAGACGAAGCTCTGGATTTCGATCGGAAGAATCTCGAGACGCTTCGCCGTCTCGCCGGCGCGGGTCCCCCGCCCGCATGAGCCGCGCGCGGCCGGCGCCCGAGACCGTTATTCTTCTCCTGGGCGCGGGGGCCCTCGCCGTCTGGTCCTTGGCGCGCCTTCCCCCGCTCCCGGAGATTTTCCGACCCGCGAGCACGCCGTTCGAACGGACGCATTCGAAAGCCACGGCGGGCGCGTTTCACTTCCTTTCGAACGCGGCGCCGGCGGTTCCCGCGGGCGCGGTCGCCGTCGCCGTCACGGAGCCGCGCGACGCAGCCCGCGAGGGCGCGCTCCACGGAGCGGCGGTCGCGCTCCTGCCGGGCCGCCGGGTCCTGCCGGGCGCGCAGTGGAACTTGTTCACACCAGAGTACGAAGCGCAGGCGGAGTACGTCCTGATTCTCGGGCCGCCGCCCGCCGCTTCTCCCGGGACGCTGCTCTTCGAAGGAGCCGGAGGATCCGTCTGGAAGCGGCGGCAACCGTGAACGCGGGCGTGGCCTGGCTCGCAAGCGGCGTCGCCTTTCCCGTAGCGGGAGCGCCGCTGCTGCTGCACTCCGCCTTCCGCCCGTTCGGCGCCGCGTGCCGGACCGTTCTGGCGGCGGCCGCAGGCGCCGTGGTGCTTTCGTGGACGATGACCGTGCTGACTCTCGCGCACGTGCCGTGGAGCGTTCCGCTTCTGGTCCTCCTCGCGGCGGCGCAGTGTCTGGCACTGCGGCTCGCACTCGGACGTCGCGGCGCTCCGTTGAACGGCGAGACTCCCGGCGGACCCACTGGCCCGCTTTCCAAGTTCGAGCTCTTCGGGATCATCGTCTGCGGCGCCGCGTTTCTCGCGGCCTCCGCGGCCACCCTCGCGTCCGCCGCGACCTCCCCGGACCTCCTCCTCTTCTGGGGGCCGAAGGGCGAGACTTTCGCCGCGGCCCGCCGGATCGACGACGAGTTCCTCGGCGAGCCGTTCCTTCGCTATCTCCACACCTCGTATCCGCCGCTCGTCACCAACCTCTACGCTTTCGCGACGCTCGTGGCGGGACGGTTGTCGTGGATGGCCGCCGCGGCGACCTCGCCTCTTTTGCTCGGCGCGTGCGCGGCGGCTCTCCCGGGAATCCTGCGGCGCTTCACCGGCCGGGGGGAGGCCATCGCGGCGACGGCCGCCATCACCTCCTGCCTCGGCTTTCTCTCCCACTCGCTCGAGATCGCGGGCAACGGCGACATGGCGCTGCTCCTCTTCCAGACCCTCGCGATCGCCCTGCTCCTTGGCCCGGATGCGGAGAGGCGCCCCGCTCAGCTCCTGGCCGGGCTGCTGTTTGCCGGCGCCGCCGCGGCAAAGGTGGAAGGCCTCCCGTTCGTGCTCGCCGCCGGCGCGCTGTTTCTCCGGACGCGGCGCCGGAGCATCGCCTGGCCTTCGGCGCCACTGCTGCTCTTCGCTCCGGCGGCCCTTTCGCTCGGCGCGTGGTTCGTGTTCGGGCGGACGACGTTTCTGTTCGGCTGGTACGAGGGCTACGGCCGCACGCTCGACATCCACCGGGAGCGGCTCCCGCTCGTGCTCGCCGGGATCGGATCGGCGATGTGGCGCGCCGGCGCGGCGATGCCGTGGCTCGTCCCCCTGGCGGCCTGGATCGTCGCGCGTTCTCGTTCCCGGGGCGCCTTCTCTCCCGTCGCTCTCGCCGCGGTTCTTTCCGCCTTTTTCGTCTTCACGTATCTGCACGGCGGCCTGGATCCCACGCTCTGGATCGAGTGGTCGGCCGGCCGCGTCTTCATGGTGCTCGTTCCGCTTCTCGTCCTGGCCGCGGTGAGCCGTCCGATGGCCGCGCTCGGGGGAAACGCAGGAGGAGGAGCGAGATCGCCAGCGACGCGAGGCTGATCGCGCCGCCGGCGACGACGCTGTCGGGGCGGTACTCGAGGACGGCTTCATGCCGGCCGGCCGGGACGCGGAATCCCACGAACGCGTGGTTGTACGTCAGAGTCTCCGCGGGCCGTCCGTCGACGTCGAGCTTCCATCCGGGCCAGGCCGTCATCGACGTTCCCACCACGGCGGGTGCCTGCGCCTCGATCACCATGGCGAGACGCTGGACCCCGTAACCGGCAATCGAGACGGACGCCGGCCCGTTCTCCTCCCCCGCCTCTCCACGCGCTTCGCCTTCCGAGAGGACGCCCTGGTCGCGAAAATCCGAAATCGCGGTCAGGGCCGCGATCCGCCGCTGGGCGTCCGGTTCTGACCGCACGCGTCGCGGCGCGAAGGCGCGAGGGAGGACTCCCGGGTTCTCGACGAGAACTCCTTCCGCCCCGCGAGAGAGGATGGGCCACCCGGGAGGGGGCTCGCGATCCGCGGGCAGCAGAAACCACCGGACGTTCAAGAACGAGAGAAAGGGCCGGGTCGGGTCGTCGATCCGGTTGAACCAGATGGGCTGGTGAACGCACCAGAGCGGAAACGTGTCGTAGAGCGGCTTGAAGGTCATCGCCTCGTAGCCCCGGACGTCCTCGAGCTCGTAAAGGGCGGCGATGTTCGGAACGAACGCGACGCCGACGGCGGTCGTGCGCCACGGCAGCTCGCGGGGGATGTCCCGGAAGGAGGCGAGCCCCGGATAAAACGCGGAGGCGCGATACGTCGGATAAATGTCGCCCTCTTCGAGGCGCCTCTCGACGAGCAGCAGCACGAGACACGCGGCCACCGCCGCCGCCGCCCGGCGCCGGGGCATCACGGCGAAGAGAAGCACCGAAGCCGCGAGCGGAACGGCCTGGTAGAGGAAGCGGTCGCGGAAGAACTCGGAAGGCAGCGCCAGCGAGGCGAACCGCGGGCCCCCCCGGACATAGAGAAGAGAGACGGCGGCGAGCGCGGCGCCGCCGCTCCAGATCGCGAACCGGCGCCGCTCGAGCGTTCGGAGACGCTCGGCTCCGAGGGCCGCGAGGCCCGCGGTCGCGAAAGCCCCGAGGAAGACCATCCGCTCGTTGATGCCGATGTCGAAGAGCGGCAGCTTCGCGATCGCGTCCGTGACGACCGGAATGCGGGCGCCGACGGCCGCCCCCAGCAGGCCGATGGTCGCAAACGCCCACGCCTCCCGCCGGCGGGAGAGAAGACCCGCGAGCGCAAAAGGCCAGAGGACGGCGCCCGCGTACGTCGAAGGCTCGACGAGTCCCGCCGGCGTGTTGCCGTGGCCCGCGAAGCCCCAGGCGAAGGGCTGCAAGTCGGGCAGGGCGCGGCGGAGGGCGTCCGCCAGCGGCAGCGACTTCCTGACGTGGGCGTAGTAGCCGGTCCGGAAAAATTGCTCGAGCGTGTGAGGCAGAGCCTCCGCCAGCGGGATCAGCAGGACGGCGCAAAGGCCCAGGGTCAGCGCGCCGGCGAGAAGCGAAAGGAGAAGGCCGCGTTTTCGCTTCGCGGCGTCGGCGCCGGAAAGCTCGAAGAGAAAGTAGATCCCCGCCCCGGTGACGCAATGCAGGAGGGACTCGGGGTGCCCGGAGGTCAGGATCAGAAAGAGCGAGATCACGGTGATCGCGACCGCGGACCGGCCCGGCGATCGCGCAAGCCGGCGCAGCCCCAGAAACAGGAGAGGAAGCGGCGCGGCGGCCGGCGTCAGGGGATACCCGAGGAAAAATACCATGTAGTCGCAGAAGGCCCACGCCGCCGCGCCGAGGAGCGCCGGGATCTCGGAACAGCCGAGCTCCCGGAAGAAGAGCCAGGCGGCGAGCAGCGCGAGGAAATACCGAAGCGCCATCTCGAACGTCCACGCCTGGCCGAGGGGAAGCAGGAAACCGATCCACGTCGCCGGGTGCAGGACCACGGGCTGCTGGACCGCGAGAAGGGGTTCGCCCGTGAGGACGAACCGGTTCCAGAGAGGCAGGCGGCCGTTCTTCGCGGCGTCGCGCACCGCCTTCCGCCACGGAATCTCCTGGTAGACGACGTCGCCCAACAGCGGCGTCTGCGCCGTCTCGATTCCCTGATCGGCGGCGTGAGAAGCGAGCGGCGGCGTGAGATACGGAATGTCGATCGGCGCATGGACTCCCGCCGTCAGCAGCGCCCGGCCGACGAAGAGAAAGGGGCCGAGGGAGAGGAGAAGCGCCGCGCGGCGCGTCACGGGAAGAACGAACCGGTTCGCCAGGTAGAGGCACGACGCCGCGGTGCCGAAATACACCGCCAGAAGGCGCAGGACGAGGAGGAACACGGCGGGGGAGTCTATCCGCGGCGTCGCGCCCGCCGGCGCCGCCACCAGTCGCCCGCGACGGAAGCGATGAGGCCGGCCGCGAAGGCGGCGACTCCCGGCAGAAAGGCGGAAGGCCGGTACGACAGGTGGATGCGGTGCGCTCCCCCTGGGATTCGGATCCCGACGAACGCGTGGTTCACGGTTACGATCTCGAGGGGAAACCGGCTTCCCGCTTCTTCGGCCCGCCAGCCCGGCCAGTCCGGCAGAGACGTCGCGGCCAGGAAAGGCGCTACGGAGAAGGTTTCCAGGGCCAGGTCGGCGCCGGATTCCCGCACGGACATCCGGGCCGCCGGATTTCGTTCCTCGCCCGAGGGGCCGCGCATCCACGCGGCAGCGGAAAAGTCCTGGGCCGACGCCATCGCGCGCAGGATCGATGCGGTCTCCGGCGCGGAGATCACCCGCGCCGGAACGAAGACGCGCGGCAGCGCTCGCGGATTTTCGAAGACCGCCGCGGCGCCGTTGCGGCCGCGCAGGCTCCATCCCGGCGGAACCGGCGCGCCCGGCGCCGCGATCGCGAACCGCATTCCGAGAAACGAGAGGAAGGGGCGGGTCAGATCGTCGATCCGGTTGAACGACGCCGCCTGAGGAACGCACCACAGAGGAAACGTGTCGGCAAAGCGGTCGAGCACGATCGATTCGTATCCGCGGACGTCTTCGAGACCGAACAGCGCCGCGCCGTTGGGCCGGAGGTCCGAGCCCGACCCGCCGACGCGGGCGCCGGACGCGGCCAGGCCGTCCAGGAGATCGCGCCGCGGCGCGAGCGCCCCGGCGGCGACGGTCGGATACGTGCCTCCCATCTCGAGTCCGCGCTGGAGCACCAGCAGGGCGAGGGCGGCGGCGGCCACGCGCGCGCCGTGGCGGCGCCATCCCCACGCGGCCGCGGCGAGGAGCGCCACGGGGACGATCTCGAAGAGAAACTGGGACCCGACGAAAGATTCGGGAAGAGCCCGCTCCCCGAGCAGACCGGCCGCGGCCAGACGCGCGCCGGTCAGGAGAACCAGGACGCCGCCCGCGGCCGCCGCCAGCCGCGCGGACTCACCGGCGCTCAGGGCATCGACGCCGAGCGCCGCGAGGCCGGCCAGTCCGAAGGCGGCGAGGAACACGAGCCTGTAGTTGAGTGCCAGGGAAAACCCGGGCAGCCGCGCGAGAAGATCGATCAGGCCGGGAGCGCTGACCCCGAGCAGCAGGCCCGCGGCGAGGCAGCTCGCGAAGAGCGCGCGTCCCTCCCGGCGGCGGAGCCCCCCGAGCGCCGCGAGGGGAAAGAGGACCGCGCCGGCATAGGCGAGCGGCATACCCGAGCCGTCCCCGCGATCCTGTACGGGGCTCTTTCCGTAGATCCCGTGCGCGAACGGCAGGACCGCCGGGACGAGGCGGCTCGCCGCGGCGGCCGCCGGCACCGACTGGCGCTCGACGCCCGTTTCGAGCCGCGCCCGCCGCTCGCGGTACTCCGCCGAATGCGGTATCGCCTCCAGCAGCGGAAAGAGCTGGGGCCCTGAAAGAAGAAAGGCCAGAGCGGCCGCCGCGCCTCCCCGGAGCAGCGCCTGCCGTTCCCTTCCGGCGCCGGCGCGCCGCGTCCTCGCCAGAAGGTCCGCCGCGAAGACGGCGGCCCCGGCGACGCTCGCATGGAAAAACGTCTCCGGGTGCCCGCCTGCGAGAGAGAGAAGCAGCGCCACCACCGTGATCGCCGTTCCGCGCGGGCCGCCCCTGGCGATCCGCCGCAGGCCGAGCAGCAGGAGGGGAAAGGTCGCCGTGGAGGGTCCGACGCTCCATCCGTTCCAGAACACGAGATACGTCGAGAACCCCCACGCGGTGGCGCCGGCGAGAGCGGCGGGCGGCGAAAGCTCGAGGTCGCGGAAATAGAGATATCCCGAGAGGAGTCCCAGAAACAGCGTGAAAGCGCACGAGAAGGTCCACGACAGCGGCAGCGGCAGGAAGATGCCGGCCCACGTCGCCGGGTGGAAGATCCCGGCCTGCGCGGTCGCGAGCAGAGGGTTGCCCGCCAGGACGAATCGGTTCCAGAAGGGAAACCGCCCGCCGGCGAAGGCCTCTCGGACGGCCGCCCGCCACGGGATGTTCGCGAAGGCGAGGTCCGAGAGGATCGGGTTTGCGGGAGGCGGCGCCGGAGCCCCGGCGGAGGAGCGCCACGGAACGAAAGGCGGATAGAGGTCGGCCGGCCCG
The DNA here is from genome assembly GCA_038203955.1 of Thermoanaerobaculia bacterium. Lineage (GTDB taxonomy): Bacteria > Acidobacteriota > Thermoanaerobaculia > UBA5066 > Gp7-AA6 > JALYUA01. The sequence continues at coordinate 11,961 of JBBRDK010000030.1, forward strand.
TACACGCCCCCCGTAAGCATGGCCCTTCCGGTGAACACCAGCGGAAGCAGCACCATCAGAAGCGCGGCCCACCGCGAGACGTCTCCTGCGTAACGCCGCGCCAGCCAGACGGACGCGGCGGCGGCGGCGGCGTAGGTCCCCCAGAGGGCGAGCGTCTCGATTCTCAGGATGCGCGGGATGTTACTTGACGGGGAAGTTGAGAGTTGACAGTTTAGGGTTGAGAGTCGAAGCAGACAGCCGCGCGTCTGAGGACTTAAACTCCACGACTCGGACTCTCTACTCTCAACTCTCAACTCTCAACTCTCGACTCCCCGAATGACCCACCCGGCCTTGTTCGTGTCCCACGGCGCGCCGACTCTGGCGCTCGAGACTGATGGCGACTATGCCCGCGCGCTGCGCGCGTTCTGCGCGGCGCTTGAAACCCCGCGGGCGCTCGTCGTCTTCTCCGGCCACTTCCAGGAGGCCGGGCCGATCCGGATCACCTCCGGCGCGCGGCCGCCGCTGCTCTATGACTTCGGCGGATTTTCAGACGAGATGTATCGGATTCGCTACGACGCTCCGGGAGATCCCGCCCTCGCCATGCGGATCCGTTCCCTCCTCGCGGCCTCCGGATTCGACGCCGCGCTCGACCCGAAGCGCCCCTGGGACCACGGCGCGTGGGTTCCGCTGCGGCTCGCCTTTCCCGACGCGCAGATTCCGGTGGTCGAAGTGTCGCTGCCCGCCGGCGCCTCCCCCGGGACGCTCTCGCGGATCGGAGCGGCCCTGGCGCCGTTGCGGGACGAAGACGTCCTGTTGATCGGCAGCGGCGGGATCGTCCACAACCTCCGCCGTGTCCGGCTCGGAAGTCCGGGAGCGGGAGTCGAGCCGTGGGCGGAACAGTTCGACCTCTGGGTCGCGCAGCGCCTCGAGAAGATGGAGATCCCGGCGCTCCAGGAGTACGCGCGCCTCGCGCCCCACGCCGCGCTGGCCGTCCCGACCTCGGAGCACTTCGACCCGCTGTTCGTCGTCCTCGGGTCGCGCCGGGAATCCGATCGGGTCGTCCCCGTCTACGAAGGATTCCAGTTCGGGACGCTGTCCCTGCGCAGTTTCGCGCTGGTGGGAAGTTGAGAGCTCGGGGTTGAGAGTTGAGAGTTAAGAGTTCCGAGTGTTGAGTTCAGAGTTCAGCGGAGTTCTTACTGATAACTGATAACTGACAACTGAAAACTCAAAATGGCCACCACTTGGACGGGATGTTCTTCGCGATGTCGTTGTACAGAACGACGGTCATGAGCGCCAGGATCATGAGGAATCCGAGCTGCAGGATGCGTTCCTTGACCCGGAGAGAGAAGTCGCGGCGGACCGCCCCTTCGATGGTCAGCAGGAAGAGATGCCCGCCGTCGAGCACGGGAATCGGCAGCAGGTTGAAGATCCCGAGCTGAAGCGAGACCGCCGCCATCAGCGCGACCAGCGGGACGGCCCCCGTTCGCGCCGCGTCTCCCGAGAACTTCGCGATGTCGAGCGGGCCGGACATCGTCTTCATGCTGGCCCGCCCGCGGAAGAGGCGCCCCAGCACGGAAAACGTGGTTCGGGTATCCGTTCCGATGCGGCGCCACGCCTCGACGACCGCCAGGCGCAGCGGAAAGCGCTCCAGGACCTCGGGCAGATCGGCGCCGACCTGAACCCCGACCTTCCAGCTGTCGCCCTCCTTGCGGGGAGCGACGGAGACGATGCCCGGCTTTCCGTTGCGGTGAAACGCCACCGGAAACGGGCCGGGCGCGGAAGCGGAGACCGCACCGACGAATTTTTCGAAGATCTCTTCGGGCGCGCCCCGGATCGGCCGGCCGCCGATGGCGTCGATGACGTCCCCCGGCTTCAAGCCCGCCTTCGCGGCCGGAGAGCCGGAGACGACGACCGCGACCCGCGGCGCCACGTTGCGCCCGGCATCCGGGAGCAGCCCGACGTCGCCGAGGTCGTGAGAGCCCACGGCGCGCGGAACGACCTTCAGGAAGACGCCGAGACCGTTGCGATCCACCTCGACGTCGAGCTTCTCCCGCGCGTTCATCAGGAACAGGTACTGCGCGTCGCGCCAGCGCGGCGTCTCCCGCCCGCCGATCGAGACGATGCGGTCTCCCGGGCGAAACCCGGCCTCCGCCCCCGCGGACTTGTCCTCGACGATCTTGATGACGGCGGGCTGCAGCTCGTACGCGGGGACCCGAACGCCCAGGGCGAACACCGCGGTGTGGAGGACGAGAGCGAGCACGAAATTCATCCCGGGCCCGGCCAGCAGAATCAGGGCGCGCTGCCACCGCTTTCCGACCGGCGGCGCGTCCGTGGACGTCCCCTCCGCCAGAGTCGACTCGTCTGGTCCGAGGCCGACGACCCGCACGTAGCCGCCGAGAGGGATCGCGGAGACGCGGTAGTCCGTCCCCCGGCGCTTGATTCCGAAAAGCCGCTTTCCAAAGCCGATCGAGAACACCTCGACCGGGAAACGAAAGGCCTTCGCCACGGCAAAGTGCCCAAATTCGTGTACGACGACGAGCACGGAGAGGACGACGATCAGCGCGAGTGTGTTTCCGACGATGGTCAAGAGGCTGCTCCGTTTCTCATTCTCTAGTTGGCGACCGCCGCTCGCGACAGCCGATGGATGATGTCCGAGGCGCGCCGGCGTGCCATTCCGTCGATTTCCTCCGCTTCCTCCAGAGTTCCAGGGGCGGCGACCGGCCCCGCGGCCGAGGCCGTCTCCGAGACGACGGAAACGATCTCGGGGAAGGAAATCTTCCCCTGCAGAAACGCGGCGACGGCGACCTCGTTGGCCCCGTTGACGACGGCCGGCATTCCCCCGCCGACGCGCAGGGCCTCCCGGGCGAGCTCGACGGCCGGATATCGCTCGGCTTCGAGCTCGAAGAACTCGAGCCTCTTGACGGAAACGAGGTCGAGACGTCCGAACCGGTTGGGCAGCCGCTCCGGGTAATTCAACGCGTACGCGATCGGGAACTTCATGTCGTTCTTGGCGAGCTGGGCCAGAAGGGAGCCGTCCTCGAACTCGACGAAGGAATGAATGACGGACTGCGGATGGAGGACGACGCCGATCCTCTCGGGGGGCAGGCCGAAGAGAAAGTGCGCCTCGATCATCTCCAGTCCCTTGTTCATCATCGTCGCCGAATCGATCGTGATCTTCGGACCCATCTTCCACGTCGGGTGCGCGAGAGCGTCCTCGACCGTGATGGTCTCGAACGTCGAGAGGTCCCGTTCCCGAAAGGGGCCGCCCGACGCGGTGAGCACGATGCGCTCCACCTCGGACGCCCGCCCGCTTCGCATCGCCTGGTGGATGGCGCTGTGCTCGGAATCGACGGGAAGAATCTCGGCGCCGCTCTTCTTCGCCTCGCGAAGAATGAGCTCCCCCGCGACCACGAGTGTCTCCTTGTTGGCGAGGGCCAGCCGCTTGCCGGCCTTCACGGCGGCGTAGGCGGACCGGAGTCCCAGCGCCCCGACGAGAGCGCCGACGACCACGTCCGAGTCGGGGTGGGACGCCACTTCCTCGAGCCCTTCCGGACCCGTCACGATCCGCACGCCGTTTTTCCGGGGCAGCAGAGCCTTCAACTGCGCGGCCTCGGCGGGCCCGGAAACGGAGACCAGGGACGGATGATGCGCGGCGACCTGCTCCGCGAGCCTTTCGACGGACCGCCCGGCGGCGAGAGCGACCACACGGAAGCGGTCGGGAGAAGCCGCGGCGACGTCGAGCGCCGAGCGGCCGATCGAACCCGTGGACCCCAGGACGGCCAGCGTTTTCATGGAACCGGTGATTATAGAAGGAGCGCGCACACCGCGCGGCTCCGGGCGGAAGGCAGCCCGCGCGACCGCGGCCGGCCCGCCCGCTTCAAAGTTTGTCGCCTTGCCGCGAAAGGCGCCTGGCGAAGGTCGCCGGGCGACAGGCGCCGGTTAGGATCACTGAGAACTGAGAACTGAGAACTGAGAACTGATGACTACCTTTACACTCATCCGATGATCGACCGCGACGTCCTGGCTCTTCCCGGCACCCCGGAGCGGGACCTCTTAGACGAGATGGACTTCGCCCGGATGCCGCGCCACATCGCGATCATCATGGATGGGAACGGCCGGTGGGCGAAGCAGCGCGGGTCGCCCCGGGTCGAAGGGCACCGCGCCGGCATCGCCTCCGTCCGGGAGGTCGTCGAAACCTGCGCGCGGCTGAAGCTCGACGCGCTGACGCTCTACGCCTTTTCCGTCGAGAACTGGAAGCGCCCGCGATTCGAGATCGTGACACTGATGTCCCTTCTGAAGGAGTACCTGAATCGCGAGCTCGCCAATCTCCTGAAGAACGACATCCGTTTTCGAGTCGTCGGACGCATGAACGAGCTCGATGCGTCGGTGCAGAAGGAGCTGTCGAAGGGCCTGGCGGCGACCTCGTCGTGCCGCGGGATGACTTTCAACATCGCGTTGAACTACGGCGGACGGACGGAGATCGTGGACGCGTGCCGCTCGCTCGCGCACGACGTCGGGGCCGGCCGTCTCGCGCCCGAACAGATCGACGAAGAGACTCTGGGCTCCCGTCTCGGGACCGCGGGCCTCCCGGATCCCGACCTCTTGATCCGAACGAGCGGGGAGATGCGGGTCTCCAACTTCCTGCTCTGGCAGATCGCCTACAGCGAGATCTGGGTGACATCGACCCTCTGGCCGGATTTCCGGAAGCTGCATCTCTTCGAAGGCATCCTCGAGTTTCAGAAACGCGAGCGCCGGTACGGCGGCGTCATCGACGGCGGCCGCGAGCCCCAGTCTGGCGAGGCCGCCGGATGAGCCCGGCGGGAAACGCTTTGCCGCCCCCCGCCTCCCGCCTCCCGCCTTCCGCCTCCCGCCTCCCGCCTCCCGTCTTGAAACGCGAGCTCGCGGCGGCCGTCGCGATCCCGATCGTTCTCGCGATCCTCTTCTTCCTTCCCGCCCTCGTCTTCGACACGCTCGTCGCGGCGGTCGCGCTCGCGGCTCTCTGGGAGTTCTACCGGATGGCGGAGAAAACGGGGCACCCCGTCGCGAAGACGGTGGGTCTGATGGGGGGCGCCGCCACGCTCGCCGCCCTCGCCGGGGCGACCGTCGCCGGGCACGACCGGGCGGCGTCCTTCTGGCCGCTCTTCTTCGCGATGCTGCTCCTCGTGTTCCTCGCGTCGCTCGCGCCCCTTCTCTCCTCCGTGCCTCTTTCCGAGGCCCTGGCGGGAGCCGGCTCCACGATTTTCGGGATCGTGTCGATCGCGCTCCCCGCCGGAGCGATGTGCTATCTGCGGGCATTTTCACCCCGCGCCGTGCTCCTGCTCTTCGTGATCGTCTGGGGCTGCGACTCGGCGGCGTACTACACGGGCCGGCGGCTCGGCCGCCGCAAGCTCGCGCCCGTCGTCTCTCCGAACAAGACCTGGGAGGGGACGATCGGAGGCCTCGTCGGGGCGACCGCGATCGGCGCCGCGGCGGGAACGTGGTGGCTGATCCCCGAGCTCGGCCCTCTGCCGGGCGCGGCTGCGGGAGCGCTGGCATCCTCGGCCGGTCAGATCGGCGATCTCGTCGAGTCGCTCTGGAAGCGGGGAGCCGGCGTCAAGGACTCGGGAACCTTCCTCCCGGGGCACGGCGGCTTCTACGACCGGATCGACTCGCTCCTCTACGCGGGGCCCGTCCTGGCCGCCATTTTGATGTGGAGTGTTGGCCCGTGAGGGTTCAGCGTTGAGCCTTCAGCGTCCAGCGTCAGAAGATAAGGTCTTTCGATTTCCGATCTAGTTGACCGCGGAGTACCGCGGCCGTCTCGCTCCCGTTGGTCGCTCGGCTCCCGTTTCCCGGCCCCTCACCCCTCCCCCCGCCTCCCGCCTCCCGCCTCCCCCCTCCCGCCCCGTAATGCACCCGCGTGAGCGTCAGCCCCTTTGCCGGCGCCTTGGGCGCCAGCAGCGCGCGGTTGCCCGTCTCGAGGAGCTCGGCGATCCGGCCCGGCGGAGCCTTTCCCCGAGCCACGTGCGCGAGGACCCCGCAGATCGAGCGGACCATCCCACGCAAAAAGGCGTCCCCGCGAATGAGAACCCGGATCTCGTCGCCCGCCTCCTCGACCTCGGCGAAATGGATGCGGCGCTCCGCGCCGTCGCCGCCCGATCCCTTCACGGCGAAGACCGAGAAATCCCTCCGCCCGCGGAGAGATGCCGCGGCGGCGCGCATCGGTCCGGCCTCGGCGCCCGATGACATGGGCGCGACGAAGAGGGCGTCTCTCGGGGGGATGACGGCCGCCCGGCTCCACCGATAGAGGTACTCCTTCCAGACAGCGTCGCGGCGCGCGAGGAATCCTTCCGGCGCCGGCGCCGCGTCGAGCACGCGCACGTCCCACGGGAGCAGCGCGTTGACGCCATTCTGGATGCGCAGCGGATCCCGTGGCGCCGGAAGGTCGAAGTGGATCACCTGCCCTTCGGCATGGACTCCGGCGTCGGTGCGCCCCGCCGCGTGCACCCGGACCGGCCCTTCTCCGGAGAATCGCCGGATCGCGTCCTCGAGAACCGCCTGGACGGTGCGCTCCGCGTTCTCCTGGAACTGGAAGCCGTTGAACCACGTTCCGACGTAGGCGACGGTCGCCCGGTAGCGCCGGGAAGAACGCGTCACGCGCGGACCGACACGCCCCTCGGGCGGCGCCGCAGGAGAGGCCACAGCAGGAGCGCGGCGAACGGCAGGTACTCGACCGCATACACGGCCGCGACGGAAACCCCGCGCGTCGGATAGAGGATCGCGTAGGCCAGGGGCGCCGCCGTGGCGAGCCAGAGGAACGCGGGCTCTCTTCGCGCCGCCGCGAAGGGCAGCACCCAGAGGAGGTACCAGGGGTGGAGCGTGGGCGACGCGAGCAGGAGGGCTCCCACGGACGCGAGGACCGCGCCCCACAGGTCGGTGACCCGCCACGCGATCGCCAGAAGGAGAAATCCGAGAGTGATCCCCAGAAAAGCGCGGGCGAAAAAGGCCGAGTAGAAATACGGAAAGACGCGCGCGGTCCAGGGGGGATCGTGATGCCGCGCCTTCCACGCGAGGAAGGCCTGTTTCGCCCGCCCCGGAATCCGGGCGCCTTCCATGGCGGCGTACACCGCCGGATAGGCCACCGAGTTGAACTCCCAGCGCGTCGCGTATTGATCGAGACCGCCCGCGGGGGACGTCCCCTCGCGCCCGGCGGCCCCCCAGAGGAGCGTGACGGCGGCCGCGGCGGCCAGCACCGTTCGCCACCCGCCCCGCCGCGCGAGAGGGAGAGCGGCGGCGGCAGACACGTACTTGCAGAGCGCCGAGAGAGCGAGGCCGAGCCCCGCGGCGGAGCGGCGTCCGCGGAGGACGTGAGCCACGGATGCGGCCAGCAGCGCGACGCCGAGCGAGTCCAGGTGGCCCTGCCCTGCGGTCTCCGTGACCGGCAGCGGATGGAACGCATAGAGCGCCGCCGCCCACGCGCCTCCGGGGAGGCTCGCGCCCGCGAGAAGCCCGACCACGGCCAGGTCCGCCGCCGCGAAGAAGCTCTTCAGGAGAAAAGGGGTCCGAGCGTAGCCCAGCGTGCGGAAGATCGCCTGCGCGGCGGGCGGATAGACCGTTCGGATCTCTCGATGCGCGACCCGCGCGTTCAACTGCGGATCGAGGCCAGAGACGGCCGGGTCCGCGGGGGCGTACCTCCAGGGGGAGATCCCGGCGCGCGCGACGCCCCCGTCCCACAGGTATCGCCAGAGGTCGTCGGAGAGATCGGCCGGGCGAAAGAGGAGGGTCAGCCGAAAGGCGGCCGCGCAGAGAAGCAGGAAAGAGGGGCGCGATCCGGATAAACTCCGGGCCGCCACGAAGGCGAGGACGGAACCCGCCAGGAAAAGAGACAGGTACGGCAGAAGATGAACCCTTGCGTCGGGCACGAACAGAAACCCCAGGGCAACGGCCTCGCCGGCGCAAAACAGCGCCCAGCGGCCTGAGATCCGCCCGCGGAATGGCTTGAGATGACCTCCCATACCGCCGAGATCGCGACGCTGGTCGTCTATTACGTTGTCCTCGGCGTGCTCGCCGCCTACGGCGCGCACCGGATTCTGATGGTCCGTCTCTACTATCGGCACCGGTTCGACGCCCCTCGACCGATGGGAGAGCTGGCGACTCTTCCGCGCGTCACTGTTCAGCTTCCGATCTACAACGAAGTCTACGTCGTCGAGCGACTCATCGACGCGGCGGTGGCAATCGACTACCCGCGGGAGCTGCTCGACATCCAGGTCCTGGACGACTCGACCGATGAGACCGTCGATCTCGCCGCGCGGGCCGTGGCGCGGCATCGGGCCCGGGGCGTCGACATCGTCCACGTCCGCCGCGGAACGCGGGAGGGATACAAGGCCGGCGCGCTGCAGGCGGGCCTCGCGACGGCGAAGGGCGAGTACCTCGCCATCTTCGACGCCGATTTCGTTCCCACGTCCGAAGTCCTCCGGGCGTCCCTCCCGTTTTTCTCGGATCCGGCCGTCGGCATGGTCCAGGCGCGCTGGGACCACCTGAATCGCGACTACTCCCTCCTGACGCGCATCCAGTCGATTTTCCTGGACGGCCACTTCGTCATCGAGCACACGGCGCGCCACCGCTCGGGACGTTTTTTCAACTTCAACGGCACGGCCGGCCTCTGGCGGAGGCGGTGCATCGAGCTGGCCGGCGGCTGGCAGTCGGACACGCTGACCGAAGATCTCGACATCTCCTACCGCGCGCAGCTCGCCGGATGGAAGTTCGTCTATTTGAAGGACCTCGTCGTCCCGGCGGAAGTCCCCGTCGACATGAACGGCTTCAAGTCGCAACAGCACCGCTGGACGAAGGGATCGATCCAGACGGGAAAGAAGCTCCTGCCGGCGATCTTCCGCAGCGCTCATCCCTGGCGGGTCAAGGTCGAGGCGTTCTTCCATCTGACGAACAACCTCTCGTACCTCTTCGTCGTGATCCTCGCCCTGCTGATCGTCCCGGCGATCCTGATCCGCGAGCGGATCGGATGGCGGCGGCTCGCGATCATCGATTTCCCTCTCTTCTTCGGGGCCACCTTTTCCTTCATCGCCTTCTACATCTCCTCTCAGAAGGCGATCGGCCGCGACTGGCGTCCGACGGTCAAGTGCATGCCGTTTCTGATGTCTCTCGGCATCGGGCTGTCCCTGAACAACCTGCACGCCGTTCTCGAGGGTCTGTTCGACCGCAAGAGCGAGTTCACCCGGACTCCGAAGTATTCGATCGAGGGAGGCTCCGGCGAGTGGCGCAGCAAGAAGTACCGGGCCCGGGGAAACGCGTCCCTGCTCGGCGAGATCCTCCTCGCGGGATATTTCCTGGCCGCCACTGTCTTCGCGGTCGTCCAGAACTACTGGGTCGGAGTCCCGTTCCTGCTCGTGTTCTTCAACGGCTTCGCGTACACGGCCGCTCTCTCGCTCATGTCCGGCAACGGCCGGGGGGGGATTTCGCTCGGCTCCTCGCCCGGGCCGGCCCAGCCGGTCGCCGGGGCGTGAGCGCGTTTCTCTCCCGCGCTCGCCGCGCATGACCCGCTCGCGGGCGCGCGACTCCCGGCCCGTCCGGAGCGTAATTCCCCCCTGGCCATGGTGATCGATCCGGTCTGCGGGATGAGCGTCGACCCCGCGCGGGCGGCCGCGAAGAGGCGGCACGGCGGACGCGAGTTCTTCTTCTGCGCGCCCGGGTGCGCCGCGCGATTCGATCGAGACCCCCGCGGATTTGCGGGCGGCGTGCGGCCGCGGGAGCGGATGAAGACTTCGTCCGCCTCTCCGTTTCTGCGTCCCGGGAGAAACCTGCCGCTCTTCAGCGCCGGCGCCGGGGGCAAGGCGGCCGCGGCCGCAGCGGTGGCGCCCCGGCCTCTCCCGGCTCCGAGGATGCCTCGGCGCGAAATCGGGGAAACCGTGTCGCTCGTGGTGGAAGGGATGCACTGCGCCTCGTGCGTCTCGACCATCGAGCAGGCGCTCGCCCGCGTCCCGGGGGTCCACGAGGCGTCCGTGAATCTGGGAACGGCCCGGGCGCAGGTCCGCGGAGACAACCTGCGCCCGGGCAAGTTGATCGACGCGGTACGCGCCAGCGGATACGAGGCGCGGCCGGCGTCGGAGGCTTCCGGCGCCGACGACGAACGGCGAGCCGCCGAAGCGCAGCGTTCGATCCTCAGGCGCACGGCGGCCTCGGCCGCCCTGACTCTGCCCCTGCTCGCGCTCTCGATGTCGGGCGCGAGGTTTGCCGGCCGCGACGTCCTGCTGCTCGCCCTGACGCTTCCGGTCTATTTCTGGGCGGGCTGGCCGTTTCTCTCGGGCATGGTCCGAACCCTGCGGCGCCGCACCGCCAACATGGACACGCTCGTCGGGCTCGGCACGACCGCCGCGCTGCTTCTCTCCGCGGGCGCGACTGCCTTTCCTTCGACGTTCGCCGCCGCGGGCGCCGCCGGGCACGTCTACTACGAGGCCGTCGGCGTCATCATCACGCTCGTTCTCCTGGGGCGATGGCTCGAGACGCGGGCGCGAGGCCGGACCTCCGCCGCGATCCGCAAGCTCCTGAACCTCGCGCCGAAAACCGCCCGGCTGATCCGCAAGGGCGCCGAGCTCGAAGTGCCTCTGTCCGAGGTCTCGGTCGGAGACCGGCTCGCCGTAAAGCCCGGCGACGCCGTGCCGGTCGACGGGATCGTCCGGTCCGGCTTCTCCGCCGTCGACGAGTCCATGGTCACGGGCGAATCCCTGCCGGCGGAGAAGCGCCCTGGCGACCGTGTCGTGGGAGGCACGCTCAACCAGCAGGGCGCAATCGAGATCGAGGCGACGGCGGTGGGTTCCGACACGGCGCTCGCCCACATCGTGCGGCTCGTCCACGAGGCGCAGGCCACCAAGCCGCCGATCCAGAAGCTCGCCGACCGGATCGCCGGCGTGTTCGTTCCCGTCGTGCTCGGGATCGCGACCATCGCATGGGTGGCGTGGTACGTCTTCGGACCGGAGCCGCGCGCCCTGTTCGCCACGGTGGTCCTCGCGTCGATTCTCCTCATCGCGTGCCCGTGCGCGCTCGGCCTGGCCACGCCGACCGCCATCCTCGTCGGTACGGGACGGGGCGCGGATGCGGGGATTCTCTTTCGCAACGCGCAGGCGCTCGAGCGCGCCCGCGCCATCACGGCCGTGCTCCTGGACAAGACCGGCACGCTCACGGAGGGACGTCCCCGGCTGACGGATCGCGTCCGGCTGTCGCGCACGTCCGACGCCGAGATGCTCGGGCTCGCGGCGGCGCTCGAGAAGAGCTCGGCGCATCCGCTCGCCGCGGCCCTGGTCGCCGCGGCGGAAGAAAAACACGTTCCTCTTCCGACCGTCACGGCCTTCGAGTCGAAGACGGGCCGCGGAGTGGTGGGGACGGTCGCCGGCCGGCGCGTCCTGGTGGGCAACGCCCGCCTGTTCGAGGAGGAGGGGGTCGACGTCTCCGAGGTCGCGGAGGATGCGCAGCGGTTCTCCGAGGAGGGCAAGACGCCCCTCCTCGTTGCTGCCGACGGCACCGTGCTGGGGATCCTGATCGTCGCCGACCGCGAGAAGCCCGGCTCCGCCGAGGCGGTCCGCCGTCTCCGCGAGCTCGGTCTTCGAGTCGTCCTTTTGACCGGAGACCGGGAGCCAGCGGCGCGCGCCATCGCCTCCCGCGTCGGGATCGACGAGGTCTTCGCGGAGGTCCTGCCGGCCGACAAGGCGTCCAAGGTGGTCGAGCTCCAGCGGCGCGGCGACGTCGTTGCGATGGTCGGGGACGGAGTCAACGACGCGCCCGCGCTCGCCCAGGCCGACGTCGGCATCGCGATCGGCGCCGGAGCCGACGTCGCGATCGAGGCGTCGGACGTCACCCTCGTCGGCGGCGATCTCCGGTCCGTTCCGGATGCCATCGCGCTCTCCCGCGACACGCTGGCGACGATCCGGCAGAATCTCTTCTTCGCGTTCGTCTACAACGTGGTCGGAATCCCGGTGGCGGCGGGCCTCCTCTATCCGTTCACCGGCTGGCTTCTCTCCCCCATGATCGCGTCGGCCGCCATGGCGGCGTCCTCGGTTTCCGTCGTCGCCAACAGTCTGCGGCTCGCGCGGCGGCGGGCGTGATCGCGTTCGCCTGGACCGCCGACCGGATCGCCGCGGTCGTCCTCGGCGCGGCGTTCCTCGCCTTCCTTTACGTCTTCTTCTTCCGGAAGCGCCGGAGCGAGGGGCTGGCGGTCGCCGCCGCGGCGCCCGGAGCGAACGCGGAGCAGGAGGCGACGATCACGGTGTCCGGCGGGTACGATCCCGAAGTCGTGGTCGCGAAAAAGGGGGTGCCTCTGACCCTGATCTTCGACCGCAGGGAGTCGAGCCCGTGCAGCGACGAAGTCGTCCTGCCCGAGTTCGGGATCCGGCAGGCTCTCGCCGCCCACGCGAAGACCCGCATCCGCGTGGTGCCGGCGCGGGCTGGAGAATTTCCCTTCGCCTGCGGGATGAACATGCTGCACGGCCTTCTCCGGGTCGAGGACTGACGGCATCCTGCCGATGCCGACCCTCCGCGTCACGGAGATCTTCCGATCCCTCCAGGGCGAGTCTCTGCGCGCCGGCTTTCCCTGCGCCTTCGTGCGCCTCACGGGCTGCGCGCTGCGCTGCGTCTGGTGCGACTCGGCCTATGCGTTCTCGGGCGGCGAAGAGATGGACGTCGAAGAGGCGGCCCGGCGCGTGCTCGATCTCGACACGAATCTCGTCGAGGTGACGGGCGGGGAGCCGCTCGAACAGGAGGGGGTCTACCCGTTGATGGACCGGCTGCTCGAGGCCGGCCGCACGGTCCTGCTGGAGACCGGGGGGCACGTCCCGATCGACCGCGTGGATCGCCGCGTGATCAAGATCGTCGACGTGAAGGCCCCGGGAAGCGGGATGCAGAACGCGAACCTGGCCGAAAACCTGGAGCGCCTGGGGGAACGAGACGAGCTCAAGTTCGTTCTCGCCGACCGCCGCGATTTCGACTGGGCGCTCGCGCTCGTCTCCGAAAAAGAGCTCGACCGCGCGCGCACCGTGACGTTCTCGCCGGTGTGGGAGAGCGTCGATCCCGCCGCGCTCGCCGAGTGGGTGCGGGATAGCGGGCGAAACGTGCGGCTGGGCCTCCAGCTGCACAAGCTCCTGTGGGGAGACGTGCCGGGAAGGTGACGAGCTGTTCAGCTGTCAGCTGTCAGCTCTCAGCTGTCAGCCCGGACTGAGAGCTGAGAACTGATGACTGAAAACTGCATCGTCCTCCTCTCCGGCGGGCTCGACTCCGCCACGTGCCTCTTGATCGCGCGGGCGGAGGGGCTCGACGTGTTCGCCCTCTCCTTCGACTACGGCCAGCGCCATGCCGTCGAGCTCGACCGGGCGCGCGCGCTCGCCGCCCGGTACGGCGCCCGCGAGCATCGCATCGCCAAGCTCGACCTTCCCGTTCCTGCCGCCTCAGCGTTGACGGATGCTTCGAGGCGCGTCCCGAAGGACAGTCTCGGGGCCGAGGCGATCCCCGTGACGTACGTGCCGGCGCGCAACACGCTGTTCCTCTCGCACGCGCTCGCCTGGGCGGAGGCGATCGAGGCGCGGCAGATCTTCATCGGCGCCAACGCCCTGGACTATTCCGGATACCCCGACTGCCGCCCGGAGTTCCTGGCGGCGTTCGAGACGATGGCGAATCTCGCCACGCGAGCCGGGGCGACAGGGGGCGGGTTTCGAATCCGTGCGCCGCTCATTGCGATGACCAAAGGAGAAATCGTGACGCGGGGATCGCGGCTGGGGCTCGACTTCGCCCTGACGACGTCCTGCTACGACCCGGGCCCGGGAGGACACCCCTGCGGAGGCTGCGACTCGTGCCTGCTTCGGGAGATGGGCTTTCGAGACGCCGGCCTGCCAGATCCCATCGTCCGTCCTGACCGCATCTCCCTCTGATATCGGGACTTGGCCGGCTGGCATATCTAAGTGTAGAAGGCTCATATTCTTATCATCAAATAGTTGACATGCTGATGCTCATATTCTATATTTCGGGTCCGCAGGTTCGAGGCGCCACGCCCGGCTGCCGCGCGGGGAAAGAGACGCTATGCGATTCGACCAGCTGACCATCAAGGCTCAGGAGGCCATATCGGAGGCCCAGAGGGACGCTCGGGCCCGCGGAAACGCGGAACTGACCGGCGAGCACCTCCTCTTAGCCCTGCTCTCGCAGAACGAAGGTGTCGTCGTCCCGATCCTCCAGAAGCTCGGCGTAGACGCCGCCTCTCTGGCGCGGGAAACGGCGGCGGCGGTGGACAGGAGGCCGAAGGTGACGGGCGCCTCCGCGGACGCCGCGCCCTCCCGGGAGCTGACGCGTGTCTTCGACCGCGCGTTTGAGATCGCGCGCGAGTTCGGCGACGAATACATCTCGACCGAGCACCTCCTCGTGGCGCTCTCGGAGTCGGACGCCGGCGACGCCGCGCGGATGCTCGGGAAGGCCGGCGCCCGGAAGGACGCCATTCTCCGGGCGCTCAAAGAAGTCCGCGGCTCTGCGCGGATCACGGACCCCAATCCGGAAGACAAGTACCAGGCGCTGAAGCGCTACACCCGCGACCTCACGGATCTCGCGCGGCGCGGGAAGATCGATCCCGTCATCGGGCGCGACGAGGAGATCCGCCGCGTGGTGCAGGTCCTCTCTCGACGCACGAAAAACAATCCCGTCCTCATCGGGGAGCCCGGCGTCGGAAAAACCGCCATCGTCGAGGGACTCGCCCGGCGGATCCACATGGGCGACGTGCCTGAAGGGCTGAAGAACAAGCGCGTCGTGTCCCTCGATCTCGGGTCGATGATCGCCGGCGCCAAGTACCGCGGAGAATTCGAGGACCGTCTGAAGGCGGTATTGAAGGAAATCGAGGAGGCGCAGGGCACCATCATTCTTTTCATCGACGAGCTCCATACGCTCGTCGGGGCGGGCGCTGCCGAAGGCTCGATGGACGCGTCGAACATGCTGAAGCCGGCCCTTGCCCGCGGCGAGCTGCGCGCCATCGGGGCGACGACCTTGAACGAGTACCAGAAGTACATCGAGAAGGACGCGGCGCTCGAGCGGCGCTTCCAGCCCGTGTACGTCGACGAGCCCACGGTCGATGACACGATCTCGATCTTGCGAGGGCTCCAGGAGCGCTACGAGGTCCATCACGGCGTCCGGATCACGGACGCGGCGCTCGTCGCGGCCGCCCGCCTCTCGCACCGCTACATCAGCGACCGGTTTCTGCCCGACAAGGCGATCGACCTGATCGACGAGGCGGCGGCGCGCCTGCGGACCGAGATCGATTCGCTCCCGACGGAGATCGACCAGGTCGAACGTCGGATCGTCTCTCTCGAGATCGAAAAGCGCGCGCTCTCGAAGGAAAAGACGAAAGAGGCGGAAGAACGGCTCGAAGCCATCGAGCGGGAGCTGGCAGAACAGCGCGAGACCTCGACGCGGCTGCGCGCCCGGTGGTCCGCCGAAAAAGAGGCGATCCAGAAGATCCGGGAGACCAAGGAATCGATCGAGCAGACGCGGCAGGAAGCGCTCGAGGCGGAGCGGGAAGGCAACCTTCAGAAGGCCGCCGAGCTCTCCTACGGCCGGCTCCCCCAGCTCGAACGGGAGCTCGCCGCGCAGAACGCCCGGCTCGCCGAGCTTCAGCAGGGCGAGCCGATGCTTCAGGAAGAAGTGGACGAGGAGGACATCGCCGAGATCGTGTCCCGCTGGACCGGAGTCCCCGTGTCGAAGATGCTGGAACGGGAGACCGCGAAGCTCCTCGACATGGAAAACCGGATCGGCCAGCGGGTGATCGGGCAGCGCGAGGCCGTGACGGCCGTCTCCGACGCGGTGCGGCGCTCCCGCGCGGGCCTCTCCGACCCGCGCCGCCCGATCGGCTCTTTCATCTTCGTCGGCCCGACGGGCGTCGGAAAGACGGAGCTGGCGCGCGCGCTCGCCGAGTTCCTTTTCGACGACGAGCACGCGATGGTGCGCCTCGACATGTCCGAGTACATGGAAAAGCATTCCGTCGCGCGGATGATCGGCGCGCCGCCGGGATACGTCGGATACGAGGAGGGCGGGAGGCTGACCGAGGCGATCCGGCGGCGGCCGTACTCGGTCGTGCTGTTCGACGAAATCGAGAAGGCGCACCCGGACGTCTTCAACGTGCTCCTCCAGGTCTTAGACGACGGCCGCCTGACCGACGGGAAGGGCCGCGTGGTCTCGTTCAAGAACACCGTGATCATCATGACATCCAACCTCGGGTCGCAGTGGATCGCCGAAGCGTCGGCAATGGACGAGGCGGAAGTGAACGCGAAGGTGGAGGAAGAGCTGCGCCGGCACTTCCGGCCCGAATTCCTGAATCGCATCGACGACGTGATCGTGTTCCACCGCTTGACGCGAGAGGAGATCGAACAGATCGTGGAGGTGCAGCTGCAGTCGCTCGCCCGCACCGTGGCGGACCGGGGCATGCGGCTGACATGGACTCCGGAGGCCAGACGGTTCCTCGCCGGCCGCGGCTACGACCCGACCTTCGGGGCGCGCCCGCTGAAGCGGCTGATCCAGAAGGACGTGTCGGACGCCCTGGCTCGTCAGATCCTGACCGGCGCTCTCGCCCCGGGAGACACGGCGGAGGTCGACCTCTCCGCCGACCGTGAGCGCCTCGAGATCGTCCCGAAAACGGAATCCGAGAAATTGCAGACCGGGGCGGCATGAGCCCCGGACCAGATCAAACGAAGTTAAAGGAGGATCCATCGATGAACTATCTGAGTTTCGACCCGTATCGCGAATTCAATGCCCTGCAGGAGCGCCTGAACCGCGCCCTGAGGGCGGGCGGCCGCCGCGAACGCGGCGAGGAGATGAGCCTCGGCGCCTGGATCCCGCCCGTCGACATCGAAGAGGACAAGGAGAAGCTCGTTCTCACGGCCGAGCTGCCGGGCTTCAAGGAAGACCAGATCCAGATTCAGATGGAAGGCGGGGTGCTGACGCTCCGCGGCGAGCGAAAGTTCGAGGAGGAGCGCAAGAACAGCAAGAATTTCCACCGGGTGGAGCGCGCGTACGGTCAGTTCGTCCGCTCGTTCACGCTTCCGAACAACGTCGACCGGGAGAACGTCCAGGCGCGTTTTTCGGACGGTCTCCTTCAGATCGAGATGCCCAAGCGGGAGGAAGCGAAGCCCCGCCAGATCCGTATCTCCGGGGGGGACGCCCAGAAGAAGCAGAACGAGCCCGTCGACGTGAAGAGAGGTTGAGCGTCCAGCCTTGAGCTTGGA
The DNA here is from genome assembly GCA_038203955.1 of Thermoanaerobaculia bacterium. Taxonomy (GTDB): domain Bacteria; phylum Acidobacteriota; class Thermoanaerobaculia; order UBA5066; family Gp7-AA6; genus JALYUA01. The sequence continues at coordinate 29,171 of JBBRDK010000030.1, forward strand.
GCCTGGAGCCTTCTTTTCCATGAGCCCCGCCCCGGCGGGGCTTTTCTTTGCCGACTTTGACTGACAACTGAGAACTGAGAACTCAGAACTGAAGCGTCGCCCGGAATTCCGGGTCCGTCGTGTCCGTTTCGGGTCCCGTGAGACGAGTCGTCGGGACCTTTGCCGCGCTGGCGCTCTCTTTTTCTGCGGTCCTCCGCGCCGCTCCCCTCCCCTCCCGGCGCAGCGAAATCGTCGAGGTCGTCGACAAGGTCTCTCCGGCCGTCGTCAACATCGCGGCGGAGCAGCTCGTCAGCCGGCGCACCGGCTCCTGGGACGACTTCTTCTTCGGTCTCGACCCGCGTCCGCGCCGCGAGGCCGCGCAGTCGCTCGGATCCGGCGCGATCATCGACCCGAAGGGGATCATCCTCACCAACGACCATGTGATCTCCGGCGCCTCGCGGATCATCGCGACGACGAAATCGGGCGTCGAGCTCGAGTGCGAGGTCGTCGGCTCGGACGCGGACAACGACCTCGCCGTGCTCCGCGTGAAGAAGCCCGGAGCGCCGCTGCCGACGTTGAAGCTCGGAACGTCCTCCGACATCCTGATCGGCGAAACGATCGTCGCGATCGGCAATCCGTTCGGGTTCTCGAACACGGTCACTGCGGGAGTCGTCTCCGCGATGGGGCGCACCGTGCGCGGCAACGAGAACCAGCGCGTCTACACGGACTTCATCCAGATCGACGCGCCCATCAATCCCGGCAACTCGGGCGGTCCGGTCGTGAACATCCAGGGCGAGATGATCGGCATCGCCACCGCGATCATCGGAGGAGCCCAGGGCATCGGCTTCGCGATTCCCGTCGATCGCGCGCGGCGAATCGTCGCGGACCTGCGGCAATACGGCTCGGTGCGCGCCGTGTGGATCGGGGCGCACGGTCGCACGCTGACGGGGGGCGACGACGGCGGAGGGGGAGGCGGCGGACCGCGGCGCCCGCGCGGCTTCCGGATCCGGTCGGTGGAGCCAGGCTCGCCGGCGGAGCGCGCGGGGGTCAAGGCGGGCGATACCGTCGTCTCGATCGACGGGTCGCCGATCGACTCGCAGGAGGCGTTCGAGACGGCCCTGTCGACCCGGGGACCCGGGAAGCCGATGAAGCTGGTCGTGAAGAACGGGACCGCGGAGCGGGCCGTCACCGTGGCGGGCGAACCGCCGCCCGGCGACTACGGCATCCGGCGCCTCAGAACCGATCTCGGAATGACGGTGCGGTCAGGCGGCACGGGGCTGCGCATCTCGATCGTCGACCCGCGAGGCGCGGCGGCGAGGGCGGGCCTCGAGAACGGAGACGTGCTGATCGGATTGAACGGAACGGAAGTTCGCGATCCCGAGGACGTCAACCGCATCTTCGCGCGCGATCACAACCGCAGCACGCTCGTGATGGAGGTCGCCCGCGGGCGCTTCAGCTACACCCTGACGTTTCCGCTGGCGTAGACGGGGGGGAGGGGGTAGGCGGGAGGCGGCAGGCGGCAGGCGGGAGGCGGCGGCCGGGGCGCCGGCTCAATCTCCCGGGCCCTTCGTTTCCCGTTTCCCGTTCGAGTTGACCGCGGAGTACCGCGGCCGTCTCGCTCCCGTTGGTCGCTCGGCTCCCGTTTCCCGGCTTCTCACGATCCTCAGCTCCGAAACAACGATCCCGGCCAGCACGAGCGCGCCTCCGACGATTCCCCGGCCTCCGAGGCGGTCGTGGAGGAGCCAGGCACCGAAGAGGGCCGCGACCACCGGCTCTAAAGCGAAGATGATCGCGGCGTGCGTGGCGGACATCGCGCGCTGCGCCCACGTCTGTGAAAAAAAGGTCCCGACGGTCCCGAGCGAGCCGAGGTAAAGCACGCTCCAGAGAAACGTCCCCTCCCACACGACGGGACGCGACTCCGCGACGGCCTCCGGAAGATGGGAGAGCGCAGGCGCGCGCAGCAACAGAGACGCGACACCCGCCACGGCGACGACCGTCGCCAGCTGGACTGCCGTGAGCCAGACCGCATCCTGACGCCCGGATCTCTCCGAGAGCTCGACGATGTAGAAGGCGAACACGACCCCGCAGCCGAAGACGAGGACGTCTCCGCGCCCGACGGGCCCTCCCTCGGCGGGAAAGGTCAGGAGGAGGAACCCCGCCGCCGCGAGCGCGAAGCCGGCGGCATTCTCGAGCGACGGGATCTTCCGGCTGCGCAGGTAGGCGGCGAACGGCGTCAGCACGACCGAGAGTCCCGTCAGGAACCCCGCCTTCGAGGCCGTCGTCCGAGGAATCCCGAGGACCTGGAGACCCATGCCCGCGGCGAGGAGCAGGCCCACGACGAGGCCGTCGCGCCAGAGCCCCGGAGTCCGCCGCCGGAAAATGAGGACGGGCGCGAGGATCGCCAGAGCGATCAGAAAGCGCCAGAAGAGAAACTGCAGCGGCGGCGACGCCTCGAACGCGTTCTTCACGACGACGAACGACGAGCCCCACACGATCGTGACGCCGATGAGCACTGCGTCCGCGCGCAGAGCTCCCGGCGTCCGGGTCGCGGCTTCTCTTCGCGGCATGGCGCGACAGGCTAGCAGTTGAGAGCGACGCCCGCATCCTCTTTCCGCACCCTGCTAGCATCGGCGGCTTGCACGACTCGAGTCCTCGCCCGCGGGTCCGCTTCGCGCCCTCTCCGACCGGGTCGCTCCACGTCGGCGGCGCGCGCACGGCGCTCAACAACCTGCTCTTTGCCCGCCGGGAGAAGGGCACGTTCATCCTGCGGATCGAGGACACCGACGTCGAGCGGTCGCGGGAAGAGCTCTCCGGCCAGATCCTCTCCGCGATGAAGTGGCTCGGTCTCGACTACGACGAGGGGCCTTATTACCAGTCGTCGCGGATGGAGCTGTACCGCGCCGCGGTCGAGCGGCTGCTCGCGCAGGGGCACGCCTATCGCGCCTTCGAGACCGCCGACGAGCTCGACGCCGAGCGAAAGAAGGCGGACGCGGCGGGGCGAGCCTACCGGTACTCGGGCGCGGGCCGCGCCATCGCCCCGGACGAAAGCGACCGGCGGGCGCGGGCCGGCGAGCGGCACGTGGTCCGCCTGAAGATGCCCGCGGAGACGATCGTCGTCGACGACATGGTCCGGGGGCGGGTCGAGTTTCCTCCCGAGGCCCTGGACGATTTCGTGCTCGTCCGCTCCGACGGCCATCCGCTCTACCATTTCTGCGTCTGCGTCGACGACGCCGAGATGCGGATCACGCACGTCCTGCGCGGCGACGATCACCTGGCGAACACGCCGAAGCACGTCGCTCTCTTCGCCGCGCTCGGCGTTCCCATCCCGGCGTTCGCCCACCTCGGAATGATCCTCGGCACGGACCGGAAGAAGCTCTCCAAGCGGCACGGCGCCGCGGCGGTCGAGGAGTGGCGGGACGTCGGGATCCTCCCTGAGGCACTCGTCAACTTCCTCGCGCTCCTCGGATGGTCTCCGGGCGACGACCGCGAGATCCTCTCTCGCGAGGAGATGGAGCGGGAGTTCTCGATCGAGCGGATCGGTCCTTCCCCCTCCGTCTTCGACCCCGAAAAGCTTCTCTGGATGAACGCGCAGTATCTCGCCCGGATGCCGGCGGAGGAGATCCTGGCGCGGTGCCTGCCGTGGCTTCCTTCGCCTCCCCCGCGGGACGTGGCGCTCGCGGCGATCGAGCTGCACCGCACGCGCGCCCGCACGACCATCGAGATGGCCCGGGCGCTCGCGGGCTACGCGGCCGATCCCCTCGAATACGACCCTGACGGAATGAAGAAGCAGGTGAAGCCCGAAACGGCCGCGCAGATGGGAAAGCTCGTCGAGACACTCGCCGCCCTCTCGGACTGGACGCCGCTGCCGCTCGAAGCGGCGCTGCGCGCGAGCGCCGAGGACCAGGGCATCTCTGCCGGCAAGCTGATTCACCCGACCCGCCTGGGGCTCACGGGGGTGACGGTTGGCGCTCCCCTCTTCGACGTGGTCGCGCTTCTCGGAAAGGAAACGGCCCTCCGCCGCCTGCGAAACTTTCTGGAGCGAATCGACCGGCCGGTCCCTGAGGATTCAGGATTCAGAACTGAGAACTGAGAACTGATTACTCTTCGAGCCGATACTCCTCGCGCAGGTGGTGGAGCTCCTTCAGCGCGCCGCGCAGCACCGTGATCACCCGCGACACCTCGCGACCGTAGAACTTCATCTCCGCATCGCAATCGGTCAGGCCGTAGATCGCCTGGTCCTTCTCGAGCCGGTCCTTCTCGAAGGCGAGCCGCTCGATCAACTCGTCGAGCTCCGAGCGCAGGACGAAGGCGACGTCGCGAACCCCGAGGAAGCGGCTGCACTGCGGGCAGTGGACTTCCTGGTTCGCCTCTTCGGGAACGGCGTCGATCACGAACTGGCGTTCGCAGCGGGGGCACTCGAAGACTTCCGGAATCATGACGGCCCAAGTGTACGCGCCGCCGCGCCGGGATTCGATGCCCCTTTTTTGGGACGCGGCGTTCGGAAAAACCGGACGGATTCGACGGACCCGCGTGCGATTTCATGCCACCGAGACGCGCTTCCCGCGAGGCTCCCGGCGCCCGGATGCGGTTAAGATTCCTCATGCGGACGAAGGCGCTGCGGCGGCTCTGCCGGGCGTGCCTGTGGCTCGTCGTCGCGGCGTTCGCCGTCGCGGGCGCGCGCCGGCCGAACCCGCCCCGTCCCGACTCGGTGGTCGATTCGCTGCAGAAGGGAACGGCCGCGCTCGAGTCGGGAGATCCCCGCTGGCCGTCTCGTTGCTCCGCGGCGTCGCGATGGTAGCTCCCGACCATCCGGGAGTTCTCTTTCAGCTGTCTCCGCGTTTCGACGCGTCGTCGGCCACTCGGTTCTCGAGCGGCCGGACCCCCCGCGTCACGGATCCCACGACCGGCGGGCCGGCCCGCGACGATTTCCTGTTCATCGCGAATGCGCAGATCCGCTCCTTCGACGAAAAGGGGAAGATATTTCCCGACGACAAGGTCGAGCGCGTGCGGATCCTGAGAGTGCCGCTTGGTCGCAACGCCTTGGGGGCCGAAGCAACCAGAGCCGCGTCGCAGCCGCCGGCGGCGCGCCTCTCGATCCCGCTCTCCCCGCCGCGAAGAATCCCCGTGTCCCACGCCGCGGAGGCTCGACTCGGCGGCGACCGCCGCTGACTCAGGCTCTAACCGATTCCAGCGCCCGCGCCGCGCGTGACGAACTCGAGCCCTCCCCTCTGATCTCGCGAAAGTCCCCGCGGAGAACCTTGAGAGCGTACTTTTCCCGGTCTATTTCCTGGCGCGTCCGGACGCCCAACCACCGGAGAAGGGGCACGGGAGGGCACCATCCCTGGATGGCGTGTTGAAGCAGGAACGGCAGCACGATACCCGGCAATATCAACCACTTCCTGCTGCCGGTGGCGACGGTTAACCCGACGCCGATGGCCGCCAGCGATGAAGCGTTCGTCTCCAGAACACGTTCGATATCCCACTCGCGACCCAGCTCCTCGATGCGGCGCGAGATCTCGCCTTCGCTTCGAGTGGCGCAGTCGTGAACCCGGGCTTCCATTTCTTCCTCGATCTGGGCGTTCACTCGGGAAGGGGTGTTCTTCCGCACATGATCCGCGTCCTTCTCGAGGTCTACCGCATCTTCTTCCTGGTTGCTCATTCAAGCCTCCGTTGACCCGGAGTCCCTGCCAGAACCATGCCCTCCGAGCGACGGCCTGGATTCTGCCGGGCCGATCGCGCTCACCGCGAGCGTGAGCGCGGTCCGCGAGGAAGTCGCCGCGGCGTCGGGCCCAAGGGGACCCGCATTCGATCATTCGAGCCTTTCGTCGACCGCCACTACCAGCACCCAATGGAGGAGAACCGAATCGTCCTCGCTCTGACCTCGATAGGCGACGTCTCGTTCCGGAACCCCTGACTTCGCACTCACAACCGCGCACGTTTCGCGCCATCGCCAATCCGATCCATCCGCTCGCCGCCAGGCGGCGCCGACGAAGACTCAGGGCTTCCGCGCCGGGACCGGCGACGCCAGCTCGATCCGCCAGAGCGGTCCATCCTGAAAGAACACACTTTCAGACTTGACGAAGCCGGGCGCCTCCCCTTCCTGGATCCAGACCGACGCGTCCGGCGGCTGCTTGCCGAGCAGTTTCGCCGCGACCCCGGCGATGCCGCCGATCTCGATGTGCGCCGCGAATCGCGTGACCTTGTAGGACCCTCCCCCGACGGCGAAGCGGTCCTCCCCGGCCCGGCTCAGGACGAGCTTCACGAGACGAGGCTTCGGTGTCGCGACGACCATCGACACCGTGCTTGCGGCCGCGTCCGGGGCGATGTTCTTGACGAGGGTGAGCACGAGCCCGTTCGCGAGATCGTCGGGTAGGGGCATTCGCTCGTCGATGACCTTCTCCGCGCCATCGTTGTCGCGATGCTTCACGGTGACGCGCCCTGCAACCGCATCGATCGAGACCTCCTGCGGATGGGGAAAGCTGGGCCCGCGCTGGATGAGGCGATCCGTCAGCAATCGAAACCGGCCCGATTGAGTAAAGACCGCCGTCTCGTCCTGCACCGAGCCGTCCTTGAAGTGAAAAACGAGGCGGCTCGTCACCCGGCTGCCACGAGATGTCTGGATGAGATCCCCGTGGGCGAGGATCGTCCCATCGAGCGAATGGAGGACGAGAAACCCGTGCACGAGCCCTTCAGCATGCCGCACCGAAACCGGCTCTCCCGCCGCGGCCACGGGCGCAAGAGCCCGCCCGACGAGCAGGGACACGATCAGGAGCGTGGTTCTCTTCACGACAGGGACCTATCAGAGTAAAAAGAGATCCGGTCCTTCTTTAGCCAATCGCTTAAGGACGGACCCGCGCCGCGGACCCGAATGCGCGGTGTCTCGGGGGCTAGCCTGGTAGGAGAATAGCCGAGGAGCCGCGTCAGCGCGACCAGGCCTTTCCGCGCCAAACAGGGGCGGGCGGCGAAGAGAACGGCAACACGAACGCGAAGTGGCATAAAAGCCGTCATTGCACTCTCCCGCCCTCGGGCTTACAGCCGGCGGATCTCGCCGCCGGAAGGGGCGAAGCGAGCCCGAATGCCAGGTTCCGGACGTACCGGTGGATCTCCGCCAGCGCCCTCGGCTCCGTCTTTATCCCCGTCCCCTCGGGCTCCGTCACGAACGGAGGAGCGCCGCGGGACGTGTCCCAGTTGTAGTCGGAAAAATGGTGAAAGCTCGACTCGGCGACGGCGCGTCCGAGCTCGTTGCCGTGGGCGTCCACCGCTCGTTCGAACGCGACCGCCAGGTTGAGGATCGCCCGGTCGCGAGGCTCATGCCGGCGGCGATGACACGCGCGGCCGTCTCCCCCTCCGGAACTCCGACCGCGCCCTCGTGCGGATGCGAGGGGAAATACTCGATCACGTCGCGGGGCGAATCGGGATTCTTCAACAGCTCGTGGAACGGCTCGAGCGGCCGGATCCGCTGGAAATCCCCGTTGCGCCCGGAGTGATAATTCGGCCACGAAATCGCCGGCGTTCCGAGATCGTCGGCGGACCGGCGGTCAGGGTCCGGTTCCGGATTCTGAGTCTGGAAGAAGTGCGCGCGTCCGACACCGCCCAGAGTGCACAGGGAAGAACCCATGTCCTGGTGGTCGCGGGCGGCGAGAATCCCTCCGCCGCGTTGCCGGAACCGCGTGATGCCCCGAACAATCTCCCGGGGTCAGACCGCGGCCCGTGTCCAGGGCGAAGAGCCACAGCTCGTCGAACTCGGACCGGTCAGCGACGACAGAAACGGGTCGTCGTCGCCTGCCCAGCGCGGTCACCACGATCAAGCCCGGCGAGTTCGTCATCGGATCGTTTTTCGCCTCCGACAACACGTGCCCGAATTGTCAGGCAGGCTAGCCGTCGTCGTGCCTGCATCGCGAGTTTGTCGGTGGTGCGCAGGCGAACATGCTGCGCGTGCCACTGGCGGACGGCACGCTCGTGGCAACGCCGGATCTTCCTTCGCAGGACCGGATCCCGAGCCTGCTGACGCTCTCTGACATCATGGCCACCGGCTGGTTTGCTGCCGAAGCGGCGAACGTGAAGCCGGGCAATACGGTCGTGGTCGTCGGTGACGGCGCGGTCGGCCTTCTCGGGGTGCTCTCCGCCAGGGTGATGGGCGCCGGGCGGATCATCGCAATGAGCCGCCACCCATCGCGACAGAAGCTCGCCGGCGACTTCGGCGCGACGGACATAGTGGCCGAGCGCGGTGATGACGGCGTAGCGCGGATCAAGGAGCTGACCAGGGGACTCGCTGCGGATTCGGTGCTGGAGGCGTGGGCACGCATGATTCGGTGATGCAGGCAATCCGTTCCACGCGTCCCGGCGGGTTCGTCGGCTAGGTCGGCGTACCGCACGGCGTCCAGCTGGACGGGCAGGCGCTGTTCTATGCCCATGTCCATCTCCATGGTGGCCCTGCCCCAGCCCGCCATTACCTGCCAGGGCTGATCGATCTCGTGTGGAACGAAAAAATCGATCCCGGCAAGGTCTTCGACCTGACCCTTCCACTCGACGAGGCGGCCGAAGGCTATCGCGCGATGGACGAGCGCCGCGCGATCAAGACGCTGCTGCGCCCGTAAGCTGGTCGAGGGAGAGCGGTTCTCCCGCCGGGAAGAGCGGGCTCACCGCAACATTTCCGCCTACCTGAAACGTCCGCTCGCCGCGGCGGAGCGAGGGGTCGGGCGCCCGGTCGAGCGCGCATCCGCGTGGGCCGGGCGCCGTTGCGGCGCAGCGGCAGATCCGCCGCGCAGCGGGAGCGGGATTGGCGCGCCTCTGTGAATCAACAGCTCGCCGCCGGACCGGAGCCCCGCTCGCCGCGTGAGAAGTCTCCCGACCGAAGGGAGGGAGGAGGCTCACGCGGCGGGAGCCCGGAGCGGAGCGAGCGATCAGGAGCCCCGGCCGAGCGCGCACGGCACCGGGCGGCCGAAGGCCGCGATCCCTCGCGGAGCGGAGGCGACGTGTTGGCTGGCCACCGTGAACGCCTTTCGAACCCCCGAGCGCCGGGCAGAAGTCATGCGTTGGGGGAACGCAGTCGGTCGCATTCGCCTCCGTGCGTCCCTGGAAATAGAATGCCCCCAAGTTGTTAGTGACACCCGGCTCCCGGTTCGGCCCTTACGAGATTCTTGCGCCGATCGGTGCGGGCGGGATGGGGGAGGTCTACCGGGCGAGAGATACACGACTCGGTCGGGATGTTGCCATCAAGGTGCTGCCGGAACACCTCTCTTCATCCGAAGGGCGTCAGCGGTTCGAACGCGAGGCCCAGGCCATCTCCCAGCTCTCGCATCCCCACATCTGCGCGCTCCACGACCTCGGCAACCAGGATGGGACCGAGTACCTCGTCATGGAGTATCTCGAAGGGGAAACCCTGGCCGCGCGTCTGACGACGGGGCCGTTATCACTGGACAAGACACTGCGCTACGGGATCGAGATTGCGGCCGCGCTCGACCGGGCGCACCGTCAGGGAATCGTGCATCGCGATCTCAAACCATCCAACGTCATGCTCACCAAGTCGGGCGTGAAGCTGCTCGACTTCGGGCTGGCGAAACTCGTGGCGGCCCCCGTCATGCCCGCCGGCGACACGGGCGTTTCCATGTTTCCGACGTCACCTTCGAACCTGACGGCGGAGGGGACGATTCTCGGAACGTTCCAGTACCTGGCGCCGGAGCAGCTGGAGGGGAAGGAGGCTGACGCTCGAACGGACATCTTCGCCTTCGGTGCGGTGCTCTACGAGATGGCAACGGGCAAGAGGGCGTTCTCCGGGACGAGCCAGGCATCGTTGATCTCAGCGATCATGTCGAGCGACCCTCCGCCCGTCACGCAGGGTTTCCCGTTGGCTCCGGCTGCCTTCGATCGGATCGTCAGGATCTCGCTCGCCAAGGATCCCGACGATCGTTGGCAGAGC
>JBBRDK010000031.1:0-38444 GCA_038203955.1 Thermoanaerobaculia bacterium
GCGACGGTTATGGGACCGGCTGCGTGCAGGCGCGGCAGCGCGTCGCCGCTTCCGGAATGGTCTCGCCGCACTGGGGGCAGTTCTTCGTCTTCGGAGTCTCGGAGAGCTTCGGTAGCAGCGCCTTCGCGATCAGAAAGACGACAAGGCCGATGATCAAAAAATCGATCACCGCCCCGAGGAGCTGGCCATAGCCGATGTTCGCTTCGGTGATCTTTCCCGTCCGGGGATCGACGGTGCTTCGCATGTGAATGACGGCGTCCCGCCAGGATCCGCCCGGCAGGACGAGTCCGACGATCGGGCTGATGACGTTGTCCGCGAGCGAGGTGACGACCTTGGAGACCGCGGCGCCGATGATGACGCCGATCGCCAGGGCGAGCGCGTTCTGCTTCAGAAGGAAGGTCCTGAACTTGGTGAACATGGAACCCCGCCTTTCCGACCGCGTTCCGGGAGCGGTCCGTGTCTTTCGAAGCCTATCCTCCCGGAGAGGTCTCCTCGGCCCGCCACGCGGCGAGGTTTCGATCGATCTGCGCGGAGTGTTTTTCGAGATGTCCGGCATAGATGGTCAGCCAGTCCTCCGTCGAGTACGTCCCGGACTCGGTGTGGGTCGCCACGATCGACCACACGGATTCGGGGAGGTGGCGAAGGAGGTTGACCGTATGGGCGCGCATGACGTCGACCGCGGCGAGCGCGAGCTCTATCCGTGCGTGGTGGTAGTCGAGAACGCGCGCCCACCGCGCCTGGTCGTACCCCACGATCACGGGCTTGTCTTCGGCCGCGAGGTAGCGGATGCGCATCGCGGCGTTCGTCTCCGAATCCGCGCAGTGACAGACGATCTCGTGCACCGACCACCGGTCCGGTCCGGGGCGCCATTTCCACGCCTCGCGCGGCACCCGGGCGAACGCGTCCCGCAGGAGCAAGGGTCCCGCTTCGTAGCGCTGAAAGAGCGCTTCGCGCTGCTCGGCCGTTAACGCCATGCTTGTTCCACCGGGTGCCCGAAGTGTACCCCGCGCCGCGCTACCAGCGTGTGCCGTCGAGGGAGAGGACCGTGCGGCGGCCGACCACCTCGGCGGAATGCCGCGTCCCCGCGGGAATGTACAGACGGTCTCCCGGTTTCAGCTCGAAGACCTCGCCCGCGACCTCGATGCGAAAAAAACCCTCGAGCACCGCGTCGCATTTGTCCTGGGCGTGCTGGTGCTCGGGGAAGGACGTGCCCTCCCGGTAGGTGAAGACGCCGACTTCGTACCCCTCCTGCTCGAGGATCAGGATGAGCCGCTTCTCGCTCAACGGGCCGTCGGCGTCGTCCCAGGTCTCGAGGCGCGCGCCGGACGCGCTCATCTCCATGCGGCTCTTTCCGGGCGGACCGGGACCGCCGCGGGGGCCGTCGCCGGTGTCGACGCCGGCATGCTCAAGCGGATTGCGAAGGCGTGGTCTCGCGCGACGCGCGGACCAGGTCCATCAGGCGGCCTTCGAGCTCCTCGAGAAAGCTTCGAGCGCCGGAGGCGGGCGTCTCGCGCGCGCCGACGAGCTCCCGGATCCGAGGCCGGGTCGCGAGACCCTCGAGCGCGACGGAGACCTGCTCCGACAGAGACTGCAGGATCTCGAGGTCCAGCTGTGTGAATGCCCCCCCGGTCGGGCGTCCTTCGGCGACCAGGATCCCGGCGACGCGGCTTCCGCGGAGAATGGGAACGGCGGCGGCGGCCCCGGACCCCAGCGCCTCCACGGTCGGGCGCCGACGTCCGCCATCGACCGCTTTGCGCGAGAATACCGCGGACTCGCCGGTCTTGAGAACCGACGCCACCGCCTCCAGCACCTCCTCGAACCGCTCGTCGATCGGCTCGAAGGCCGCGTATCCCGAAGCAATCACCGCGTCTCCCGCGGACGGCGGCCCGAAAAGGGCGGCGAAACCTCGCGATCCCCCGGAAAGCCGGAGGGCGGTCGTAAGGAGCGATCGCCATAGCGCGTCGCCATCGGGACACTCTTCGAGATCGCGTCCGGCGTCGGCCGCCGCGCTCAATCGCGCCGTGCGCTCGACCGCGAGCGCTTCGACCTCGGACTCCCCGATGCGCTCGTGCCGGCCGAGAAGGCCGCCGAACGAGATCCAGTCTCCGTGCTGGAGCGGGACCTCGGAGACCCGGGCTCCGTTGACGTACGTTCCATTCTTGCTGCGCAGATCGACGAGGACCCAGCTGCCGCCCGTCCACTGAAAGAGCGCGTGGCGTCCCGAGACCCGGGAGTCCTCGAGAAAAACGTCGCTCGCCGGGTCGCGTCCGACGAACTGATTCTTTCCTTCGTAGAAAACGAAGTGCCGCGAGACCCCCCGGCCGGGGAAAAGCGTCAATTTTGCCGGCATGGACGAACGAAGTTTAACCGCCAGCACCGCGCCGAGGCGAGGCCGGAAAGAGCTGTCAGCTCTCAGCTCTCAGCTGTCAGCCAGGCGTCGACCCGAAAAGATCCCCTCCGGACGCTCAACGCCGAACGCTCAACGCTCGACCTTCTCTCAAATCCCTGGCTTCGTCGGGTCCAGCGTCTCCAGCAGATTCTTCAGATCGTCCGCGTGCTCCTCCTCGACGGCCAGGATCTGCTCCATTAGGCGCCGCGACGTGATGTCGCGGTCGCCGAGAAAGCGAACGATCTCGCCGTAGGACTCGATCGCGATCCTCTCGGCGACCAGATCCTCCTTGATCATGTCGACGAGGTTGTCTCCCTCGACGTACTGCGCGTGGCTGCGCGAGGCCAGCCCCTCGGGGTTGAAGTTCGGCGCGCCGCCGAGCTGCGTGATCCGGCCCGCGATCATGTCCGCGTGACCCTGCTCGTCGGCGGCGTGCTCCTGAAACTCCGCGGCCACCGCCGTTGCGTGAATGCCGTTCGCCATGAAGAAGTGGCGCTTGTAGCGCAGGACGCACACGATCTCCGTGGCGAGCGCCTCGTTTAGAACCTCGATGACCTTCTGGGGATTGGCGCGGTACGACGACGTGACGGCGCCGTCCTCCATGTGGAGGCGCGCTCGCCGGCGCAGCTCCTGAATATCGCTCAGGAAATACCCGCCGGCCTCTTTCTCCGCGTCGGAAGCGAGAGGGCCCGCCCCCCGGTCTCCCGTACCGGCCTGCCCGTCGCCCGGCCCCGAGATTTTTTCTGACATCGAACCCTCCTTGCCGATCAGATCAAACGCGGCCCCGCCCCGCAACCGGTGTCCACACTTCGAGGGATCGAGAAGGTCCGTGGATCCCGGCGGACGCGTCGCCGCCCAATAAAAAAGGGGGGCTCGCGCCCCCCTGGAATTGAAACGAACGAACGATTTAGTAGCGGTCGCGGCCACCGCCGCCGAAGCCGCCGCGCCCGCCGCCGCCGCCGCCCGTCTTCGGACGCGCTTCGTTGACGGTCAGAGCCCGCCCGCCATACTGCTGGCCCGACAGGCCGGAGATGGCGTTCTTGGCTTCGTTGTCATCGGAGAACTCGACGAAGCCGAATCCCTTGGACTGGCCTGTGTCGCGGTCGGTGATGACGGCCACCGAGTCCACGGTCCCGTACTGTGTGAACAGCGTACGGAGATCGTCTTCGGTGGTGTTGTAGAGCAGGTTTCCCACATAGAGCTTCATGAAGGCAGAATCCTTTCGAAAAAAAAGAGGAGGGCGAAGGCCCCCCTCTGGATGATGACTGACCTGAAAGAACGAGTTAGTAGCGGTCGCGGCCCCCGCCGCCGTATCCGCCGCGTCCACCGCCGCCGCCGCCACCGGTGCCGCCCGTCTTCGGGCGCGCCTCGTTGACCGTCAGGGCGCGGCCGCCATACTGCTGCCCGGAGAGGGCGGAGATGGCGTTTTTCGCCTCGTTGTCGTCGCCGAACTCGACGAATCCGAACCCCTTCGACCGCCCGGTGTCCCGGTCGGTGATCACAGCGACGGAATCCACGTTGCCGTACTGGGTGAAGAGAGTCCGAAGATCGTCTTCGGTCGTGTTGTATGGAAGGTTACCGACGTACAGTTTCATCGAAGCAGAGTCCTGTTCCGGCGTGTGTTTTTCGGATCCGGCCGCGCCGCTCGATGAATCCGACTTCCCGTGGGATTCGTCGGACTTCTGCGGCGCGTGAAGCGTGCGGAAAGGCGAGCGATACGAGAAGGAGTGCAAGATACCAGATGCCTCGCCGCCTGGCAAGGGCGTACGCGAGCGTACGGGAAAATACTGCGCATTGTCCTCGTGAGGTGACAATGGAAGATCTACCGCCTCTCGCCTCCCGCCCCGTTGAGCTCGCGCAGCGCCGCCTCGACGTACTTCCTCGTCATCTGCTTGCGCCAGAGAAAGGAGAAATCGGTGTTGTCCATGGGACGGGAGGCGCCCGATGCGGCGTCGGCGGCGTCGCGGATCGAATCCTCGTCGAGCGGCCGGCCTCTGAGCCGCCCCTCCGCCTCCGTGAGCCGCAGAGGCGCGGAAGCCACGCCTCCCAGAACGATCCGCGCTTCCCCGACGTTGGACCCCTCCAGCCGTACCGCGGCGCCGACGGAGAGAACCGGGAAGTCGAAAGACCCTCGCCGCCGGAGCTTGCGGTACGTGGCGCGCCAGCCGTCCGGGCGGGGAAGCCACACGGCGGTCAGGAGCTCCTCCGGCGTCCGGGTCGTGTAGTCGATCCCGTCGTTTCGATAGAGATCCTCGAGCGGAATCTCGCGCGGCCCCGCCGCGGAAACCAGGCGGACGCGCGCGCTCAGAGCGATCAACACCGGGACCGAGTCGGCGGATTGCACGGCGAGGCAGCGCGGCGACCCGGGCGCCACCCAGCAGATTTGCCCATCCTTCTTCATGCAGAAATCGATCGCCTGCCGCCACTCGAAATTCTGGTCGTAGTAGTTGCAGCGCGTGTCGAGCAGAAGGTTTCCGCCGATCGTTCCCATGTTCCTCAGGAGGGGCGTCGAGATTTCCGCGATCGCATGAGCCAGCCCCGGACAGGCCTCCCGGATCCCGGGATCGTTCTCGAGATCGGAGAGGATCACCCCGGCGCCGATCACGACGCCCTCACCCGAAAAGTCGACCGCGCGCAGCTCGGGGATCCGCCCTATCGAGATCACGGTCCCCGGCGTCTGCTGCCGGCGCTTCATGTTCGGGTAGAGGTCCGTGCCGCCGGCGACGAACACGGAGTCCGGACCCGAGTCCGCTTTCATGGCGACCGCCTCTGAGGTCGTCCGCGGGACGAAGTAGCGGAATTTCGGGAGGCGGAGCATGGGGAGTTGTCAGTTCTCAGTTGTCAGATTTCAGTTTTTTCGGACGCCGCCGGCGCCTGTCGCGGCGAGGTCGCGGGCCCGCCCGTCGCCGCCCTCCGCCGGAGTGGGTATGCGCACGGGGTCGGGGTACGGGATCGCCGGGAAGGTCGTGGGTCCGACGCGTGCCGGCTGCCCCGCCGCTTTTGCCTTGAGCGCCCGGGCGATCTTCTCCGGGGTGACCGGGATCTCGTCGATGCGGACCCCGACCGCGTCGAAGACGGCGTTGGCTACCGCCGGCGGGATCGGGAGAAGCGGGCCCTGCCCGACCTCTTTGGCGCCGAACGGCCCGTTGGGATCGGGGTCCTCGACCAGCAGCGTGACCACTTCGGGCATCTCGAGCGTCGTAGGGCTCTTGTATTCGAGCATCGACGGCGCCTTGTGCATGACGTTGCCGTTGACGTCGGCGCGGTACGCCATCTCTTCCATCATGGCTTCGCCGAGTCCCATATAGACGGAGCCCTCGACCTGCCCGACGACGAGAACCGGGTTGATGCACTTGCCGACGTCGTGCGCGATCCAGATCTTCGGGACGGTGTAGATTCCCGTCGCCGGGTCCACGTCGACTTCGACGACGGCGGCGGAGTAGGAGTAGGCCGGCGACGGTCCGACGCCCGCGCCGCGATAGCGGCCGGCGGACGGCGGAGGCGTGTAGGAGCCGACGGTCCCGATCGTTCCGAACTTCGACTCGGCCGCGATCACGGCGTCGGCGAACGAGAGCCCCTTGTCCGGGTCCTCGACGTCGAAGACGCGGCTCTCGGCCAGCGCCACCCGGACGCCGGGAATCTGGAGCTTCTCGGCGGCCGCGGCGACGAGCATCTCTCGCGCGCGCTCCGCCGCCTGCAGCGCCGCGTTTCCGGTCATCAGCGTCACGCGCGAGGAATAGGACCCCAGATCCACGGGCGTCAGGTCGGTGTCGGCCGTGACGACTCGGATGTCGAATGGATCGATGCCCAGGACCTCGGCCACGACGTACGCCAGGACGGAATCGCTTCCCTGGCCGATGTCGGTCGAGCCGCAGAAGACGGTGACGCCACCGCTGCGGTCGAGCTTCAACTGAACGCCGGACTGGGGCATCGCGTTCCAGTAGATCGGAAGCCCCGCACCGCAGATGTAGGACGAGCACGCGAGGCCCAGCCCGCGGCCCGGCGGCAGCTTACCGCGGCGCTCCTTCCACCCCGACGCGGCGACGACCTTCTCGATGCACGCCCCCAGGCCCATCGACCCTATGCGGAGAAAGTTGGCGGTGATCGAGGACGGCGGCTGCAGGTTGGAGAGACGCATCGCGGCCGGGTCGAGTCCGAGGTCGACGGCGATCCTGTCGAGCTGCGCCTCGAGGGCGAACCGCGGCTGCGGCGTTCCGTGGCCGCGCTTCGGCCCGCACGGGGGTTTGTTGGTGAAAACGCGCGCCCCGTCGAACCGGTAGGCGGGCACGGGGTACGTCACCGTCTGGAGCGCGCCGGAATAGTAGGTCGAGGCGACGCCGTACGAGCCGTAGGCTCCGCCGTCGAGCGCAGTCTGGAAGTGCATCGCGGTGATCGATCCGTCGCGCCGCACTCCCGTGCGCGCGCGCATCAGGATTGGATGGCGGCCGCGGTGGCAGTAGAAAACCTCTTCCCGCGTCAGACAGATCTTTACCGGGCGTCCCGTCATCCGCGAAAGATGCGCGACGACGATCTCATGGTTGAACGGGTCGGATTTGCCGCCGAACCCGCCGCCGTTCGGGGTCGCGATCACGCGGATCCGCGCCGCCGGCATCTCCAGGACCTTCGCCAGGGCGCGGTGGACGTAGTGAGGAGTCTGAGTCGCGCTCCAGAGCGTCAGCTTTCCGTCCGGGCCGAGATCGGCGAGCGCGGCGTGCTGCTCCAGCGGTAAGTGCGTGTTTCCCTCGTAGAAATACAGGTCGTCGTAGATCTTCTCGGCGCGCCCGAAGCCCTCCTCGACGTCGCCGAACTCCATCGAGACGAGCTTGTGAAAGTTGTCCCGGTCGCCGTAGTCGTGGATCCGAGGGGAAGGGGTTTCGACCGCCTGCTCGATCGAGGCGATTGTCGGAAGGTCCTCGTAGTCCACCTCGATCAACGCGAGCGCTTCGTTGGCCGTCTGCTCGTCGACAGCCGCGACGGCGGCGATGGGATCGCCCACGAAGCGGACCCGATCCACGCACAGCGCGTGCTCGTCCTGCGAGACGGGAAGGATCCCGAAGGAAATGGGCAGGTCGCGCCCCGTCGCGACCGCGAGGACGCCCGGGAACACGGCGGCGCGCGAGACGTCGACGCGCCGCAGGATCGCGTGCGTCCGCCGCGACCTCAGCATCTTGCAATGGAGCATCCGCGGGAGGACGAGATCGTCGGCGAACCGCGTCTGCCCGGTGACTTTCGCGGCCGCGTCGACCTTCTCGTAAGGACGGCCGACAACGCGCGTCGGCGAACTCACCGCGGCTCCCGGCCGTCGGGCTTTTCGATTCCCGATGTAGTTGACCGCGGAGTACCGCGGCCGTCTCGCTCCCGCTGGTCGCTCGGCTCCCGATCTAGTTGACCGCGGAGTACCGCGGCCGTCTCGCTCCCGCTGGTCGCTCGGCTCCCGTTTCCCGGCTGGAGGACCGGAAGGAGGCCGCTGTCGTCGTAGTCCGTTCCGTAGAGCGTTTCCCGGCGTGGAGCCGCTTCTTCGCCGCGGAGGCGCGCCGCCGCGAGCTCGACGGCCTCGAAGATCTTGACGTAGCCCGTACATCGGCAGATGTTGCCCGCGAGCGCCTCCTGGATCTGACGAAACGTCGGGGAGGGGTTCGCGTCGAGGAGGGCCTGGGCCGTCAGCAGGAAGCCCGGCGTGCAGTAGCCGCACTGGGCCGCGCCGAGCTCCGCGAACGCCTTCTGCAGAGGGTGGAGGCCCGAGGCGGACGCCATGCCCTCGACGGTTTCGACCGCGCGGCCCTGGCACTCGAGCCCGAGCACCAGACAGGACAGCACGGGCCGCCCGTCGACCAGCACCGCACACGCCCCGCACTCGCCGAGCTCGCAGCCGTGCTTGGTCCCGGTGAGCTGCAGGTCCTCGCGGAGCACCTCGAGCAGCGTCTTGTAAGGGGCGAAGGAGACCTCGACGGGCTCGCCGTTGACGCGCAGGCCGATGGAGGCCTTAGAGAAGAATTCTTCCGAGGGGGCCATGCGAGTCGATGGTAATCCGTTCACCTGCAAGAAGAAAGGGACTGTTTATTGACCGACTGGTCAGATAATAGAGATACCGGGCCCAGACCGTTATTCGCGCAAGTCTTGTCAGGCTTCTGTGCCGCCGCCCCTCACACCCCTGCCCTCTCCCCCGGCGCGCGGGGAGAGGGAGCAGAGCTTGCGCCTCGGTCGCAATGTTGGCTGGCCTCTTCTCCCGCGCAGGGAGAGGGGAAGACGACAAAGAAAAAGGGCCCCTCGGCGGGGCCCCTGGGTTCAGGCGATGGAGTCCGAGCTATTGATTCCGGAACGTCACGATGACGTCCGCGTGGCCCTGCCGGCTCGCGTTGGTCAGGTCCGTCCGGGTCGTGATGCGCGACGCGTCGATCCCGTGGCGCTCGACGAGATATTGCCTGGCGTTCTCGGCCCGCTGCCGGGCGAGGGACTCTCCGCGCGCTCCGCCCGTGGCGTCGGGGAAGCCGACCACTTCGACCGTTGCGCGCGGGTTGTCACGCAGCCGGAGCGCGACGGCATCGAGACGTGCCTTGGCGATGTTGGTCAGTCGGGCCTTGCCCCGGTCGAAATCGATCGTGTCCGTCGTGGGCTGCCGTGGCGGGGCCGGAGGGGGCGTCGCGATCGGGGGCGCGGGCTCGGGCGTGACGGGCGCCGCGGGGGGCGCGGGCGCCGCCGGCGCGACCGGGGCCGGAGCCGGAGTCACGATCGCCGGCTGCGCATTGCCGCCGAAATGGAAGAGCACGCCAATGTTCGGCTGCAGGTCCAGCCGGCCGGCCTGGTCAAAGGGACCGAACTGGTCGGAGAGCGTGGCGTGGAAGTTGTACTGGCCTTTCATCTCGAGCCGCATCCCGACGACCTTGTTGAACCGGTACTCGGAGCCGAAGGCCAGGTAGGCAATCGGAACGCCCTTGCCGCGGAAGTAGGGCACGGGACGGCTGGCGCCGCCGCCGGCGGCGACGTACGTGTTCCAGCCGGGCACCCGGGGCGTGAAGTCCCACATGGCGCCGGCCGTGAACTCCCAGTAGCTCGGGACGCGGTCGGGACGGGTGAACTGGCCCGTCGCCTCGATGGCGAGATTGTCCGTGAAGAAATGGCCGAAACGGCCGCCCAGGAAGAGGAAGTCGTTCTGGTCCACGTCGCACCGGCAGTACACGTCCTTGTGTCCGAAGAACGTCATGCCGATGTGCGGACCGATGTACGTCTCCCCTGCCAGCGACGCCCTCGGCGCGACCATGTCGCTGACCTCCGTGGTCGGCTGCGCGGACGAAACGGAAGCCGCCAGCAGCAGCACCGCACCCGCCCCCAGGACTCCCCATTTCGATTTCGACATCTTCAAGCCTCCGCGCGCACGCGCTCCAGGTCGTTTCAACACTTGTTCAGGAAGAGGAAGCCACCGGCGTTCTGACCGGAAACCACGGTGACGGAGTACGTCTGCGGAGCCCCCTGGGTCCCGGGGAACGTCTGAAAGAAATTCGCCGGGAGAATCTCCGAGATCACGTACTTTCCGGGAGCCACGCCGGCGAAGCGGAAGGTTCCGTCGGGCCCCGAGGTCGTCTGACGTGTCGTCCCGTCGGAGGCGGTAAGAACGAACACGATCCCCTCGAGCGGGCGGTCGATGCCGTCCACGATCCCGTTGCTGTTCAGATCGAGGATCTTCAATCCGGACACCGTTCCCGTGCCGCCCGGCCCCGTGACCTGGTTGCCGAAGAGCAGGCCCGCCCGGGTCTCTCCGGACGCGACGGTCACGGAGATGACGCCCGCGCCGCCCGGAGCGGTCTGGGTGAATCCCACCGGCACGACCTCGGAGACCAAATAGGTTCCCGGCGCGACTCCGGTGAACGTAAAGCTGCCGTCCGACGCCGTCGTCGTCTGGACGCCCGTCCCCGTCCCCCCTGGGCCCGAAAGCCGGATCGTCACGCCGCCCCCGCCGGGCTCGCCGGCGTCCCGGGCGCCGTTCCCGTTGACGTCGATGAACTTGAAGCCGCTGATGGAGGCCCCGAGGACCGCCTGGTTGCCGAAGAGGAGACCGGAGACGGTGCGCGTCGAGACGTTCAGGGTCGCGGTCGCCGTTCCCGGAGCGGCGGGCGCGGTCTGCCGGAAACCCGGCGGGACGGTTTCGGCGACGGTGTACGTGCCGAAGGGAACCCCCGTGAACGTGAAGGTCCCGTCCGCGCCGGTGACGACGGTCCGCGGGGTGAATCCGATCGGACCCGAGATGGTGAACGTCACGCCGGGCTGGCCGGCCTCGCCCGCATCGCGAACCCCATTGCCGTTCGCATCGAGGAACTTGGTCCCGGAGATCGTCCCGGTCAGGACCCCCCGGAAATTTCCGAACAGATTATTGATCGAGCTTCCGCCCGCGACGGAGGTCACGGTGATGAAGCCGCTCGCCGGGGTCGTCTGCGTGAAGCCTCCCGGCGCCGTCTCGACTAAGAAATACGGGCCCGGGGTCACGTTGGTGAACAGGAAGTTGCCGTTCGCGTCCGTCACCACCGAGCGGCTGACGCCGGGAGCCGCAGGCGTTCCGGGGAAGAGGCTGACCGTGACTCCCGAGAGGGGCGGCTCGCCCGGATCGCGAACGCCATTCGCGTTCAAGTCCTCGAACTTGACGCCGCCAATGGCATTGGGGATGAGTTGGTTTCCGAAGTCGAGCCCGGTGAAGTCCGCGTCGCAGACCGAGATGAAGTAGCCGAGGTCGCGGGCGACGAGGCGCCGCGAGATCCGCCGGTTGAGCGGACCTGATTGCGCATAGCCGAACGGCACGCGCTCAGTGACGTGGTAATCCGCCCCCTCCGTCAGGCCGCAGATCTGAAACGATCCATCGGCGCGCGTCAAACCGGTCAGCACCGGACCCCCGCCTCCTTCGGCGCGAATCTCCACTCCCGCGATGCCGGTCTCCCCGGCGTCGCGAATCCCATTGCCGTTCGCGTCTGCGAACTTGACGCCGGAGACGCAGAAGGTGGGCTGGCAGTTGCGCTTGTCCTCGACCCGAAACGCCAGGATGCGCGAAAACTCGGGCCGAAATCCATGAAAGCATCCCGCGCTGCATTCGTTGTCCGGCGCGTCCGCCGGGCCGACGAACCGGGAGGCCGGAGTGATCCAGACGAGATACGCCGCCTGACCGGGACCTGCGTCGAGAAAGGGCGAGAGCGCCACTGAGCTCGAGCCACACGCGGATGTCGGACCGACGGCGTGCGTCTGCAGGACGACCGCCGGCGAGCTCGGAATCGTCCCCGCCGTCGCGTACGAGTCGAGAACGCCCGAAGCCACTTCGAACCGGCGCTCCGAAGCCGCGTCCGTCGAGAGCAGGCGCTGTCCGGTGGCATCGGTGACTTGAAAATAGTAGGTCCCGTCGGAGAGGAGATCCGTCGAGTCGCAGGGCGCCGCCGCGCTGCTGACCGTCAGGAAAACGTCTTCCCGATCGGAAAATACGCGGGACGCGCCGCCCCCGCCATCGAGAGTTCGAATGGCGCCGGGGACCTGGGCGAGAGCAGGCAACGAGCAGAGGGCGACAGCAAGCAGGGTGAGAGCAAGACGGACCGACTTCATGCCGACTTCCTTCCTCGTTCCGTGCGGAGTGATGTTCAATTGAGCCTCGGGCGTTCGGGTGGGCTGCATGCAAGCGAAATGCCGACATCCAGGGCACCTGCGCAGGCGGCGGCGCGGAGGTACAGTCCCACCGGGCATAAGTTGAGCACGTCGCGCGGCGAAGATCAAGGAGACGAAAATGCGCATGACCGCGTTCGGCATGACGGACAAGGGCCGCCGCCGGCCCAACAATGAGGATGACCTCGCGCTCGTCGACCTGTCTGACGGCCGCAACATCGAGGATTGCTCCGTTTCCGAGCTTCCGGTCGGGGATTCGGGCGTGCTCCTCGCGGTGTGCGACGGCGTGGGCGGCCGCCGGGCCGGGGAAGTCGCGAGCGCTCTCGCGCTCTCGGAGCTCGCCTCCGAGATGGAGGCCGCCGCGAACGGTTGCCCGCGGCGCAGCCTGTTCGGAGAGGCCGTCGAGCGCGTGAATCGCGTCGTGTGGAAAAAGGCGCACGAAGACCCGCGCCTGGACGGTATGGCGACGACTCTGACCGCCGCCGTCGTGTGCCGTCGCCGCGCGATCCTCGCGCACGTCGGCGACTCGCGCGCCTATCTGATGCGGGCCGGAGCGATCCGTCAGGTGACCCGCGACCAGTCCTTCGTTCAGTCCCTCGTCGCGGAAGGCGCCCTGACCGAGGAAGAGGCGGCTCACTCGCCGTACAGGAACGTCATCCTTCAGGCGGTCGGAAGAAAGAAGACGGTCGAGGTCGCGCTGGACGCCTGCGAGCTCGAGACCGGCGACACGATCGCGCTCTGCACCGACGGGCTTTCCGAGAAGGTCGAGAAGAAGGACCTGGAGCGCGCGCTCGCGGGGCCCGATCTCGAGCAAGCCGTCCGGTCCCTCGTGGCCCTCGCCAACGAGCGAGGCGGCGAAGACAACATCACCCTTCTCGTGGCCCGCATCGGCGACTGAGCCTCCGGCGGTCAGCGGACGCGCGGAATCCGCGCCCGGGAGGCGGCGCCGGCGGAGGCCCCGAGCGCGGCGCGGTACCGGATCCGGCGGCGGCGCCCGCTTTCCCCGGGCGTGACGAGCGCCGCGAGATAGCGGGCCGCGGCTCCCGCCCGGAGGACGACCCCGGTCAAGCCGCCCCGGACGGGCCCGTGGTGTTTGGTCACGTAGCGACGGAGCGACGCGTGCAGAAGCCCGAAGAGCGGGTCGCCTCCGGAGGCGCCGCCGACGTGGATGACCGACGCGGCCGGCTCGTAGAGGATCCGCCAGCCGTTTTTCCGAAGGCGGGCGAGCAAATCGGTTTCCTCCGCGTAGAGAAAAAACGCCTCGTCGAATCCCCCGGCCTGCTCGAAAGCGGAGCGGCGGACGAGCAGCGCGGCGCCCATCAGCGCTTCGACGCTTCCAGGCCGCGTATGGTCCTCGCGGGTCCGTGTGTGGCCGCGCAGAAAACCCCGGCCTCCCGTCAGAGCCGCCGCTCCCGAGCTCTCGCAGAAGATGCGCCACGGAGTCGGAAGGCGGGTGATCGAGGGCTGCGGTCTGCCGTCGGGGTACGAGAGCCGCGGGCCGGCGGCGGCGGCGCCCGGGTCCTCCTCGAGCGCGCGGACCAGGGCAGCGACGGCGCCGGGCGCGACCCGGGCGTCTGAGTTCAAGAAGAGGAGATAGGGCTCGACGGTCTCCAGGGCGCCGAGGTTGCAGCCGGCGCCATAGCCCGCGTTGGAGTCGGCGATCACCAGCCGCGCGCGCGGCGCTTCGGCGCCGAGAAGCTCCGCCACTCGATCCCTCGAGTCGTTGTCGACGACGACGATGGCGCACCCGGGGCAGGTCTCGGCGACGGAACGGGCGGCGAGGAGGGTTTCCCGCGGCGTCTTGTAGTGGACGATGACGGCCGCGACGGAGGAGAGCGAGCCCGCCGTCATCGAGGCCGCGGCGCAAAAGCGGCTTCCGAAAAGTCCGGCGATTCGGGCGTTTCCCTCTGTCCCGACGCGGTTTGCGCGCGTACCCCCGTGGTATAAACCCGTTGGTGACCGACACCCTGACGGGCCCCCCGGCGGGGCCGCTCCTCTCGATCGTGATGCCCACGCGCGATCGGTGCGCGATCCTCCAGAAGACCCTCGAGCGGATCGACCGGAGCGACGAGCTTTCCGCAGCCGAGCTCGAGATCGTGGTCGTCGACGACGGCAGCCGCGATGGGACGGCGTCCTTCCTCTCCAGGGCCCGCTCCCGGTTTCCGCTGCGGATCGCGCGATCGGAGGGTGAGGGCCCGGCGGCCGCCCGGAATCGGGGCATTCAGATGGCCACGGGCTCCCGGATTCTCCTCCTCGGCGATGACACGCCTCCGCGGGCGGGGACTTTGCGCGAGCATGCGGCGCCTCCGGCTAGAGACGTGGGAATCCAGGGGCTCATCGAGTGGGATCCCGAGGTCCCGATTTCGGCGGTCATGAGCTTTCTTGCTCCCGAGGGCCCGCAATTTTACTTCAAAGGCCTCCGGCACGGGCGCCCGATCCCCTTCACGGCGGTCCTCGCATCCAACCTCTCCGCGCCGGCCTCCTGGTTTCGAGAGGACCGGTTCGACGAGCGGTTCCGGGACGCGGCTTTCGAGGACACGGAGCTCGCGTTCCGGTGGCGGCGGAAGAAGCGGGCCGTTCTCTATTCCGAAAGCGCGGTCTGCTGGCACACGCACATCTATTCCACGCTCGATCCGTTTCTCGCGAGGCAGCGCCGGGCGGGCCGGGCCGCCCGGTCCGCCGTCCTGCGTCACCCCGCGCTCTTCCTTCCGACCGTGGCGCGGCCGCTGGCCGTCGGCGCGGTCTTCGCTCTGAGGCACGCGGCCCTCCGCGTCCTGGGACGCGCGCCCGAGCGGTCGTCCTGGGACCTCCGGGTGCGATGGGCGTTTCTTCGAGGGCTCCTCTCGCCCGCCGGCGCGGCGGATCCGGAGCGGCCGGACGCGGCGGCGGCCCTCTCTCCCCTGCCGGTTCCGGGCGAGCACCGGCCGTGAGCGCCCGCGCCGTTCCCGCCGTCGGCCACCGCACGGACTCCTCGCGGCGGCTCTTTCTCCTCTGGCAGCTCTCGGTTCGCGAGTTCATCGGCCCCTACAAGGGCACCTTCCTCGGGGCCGCCTGGACGATCTTTTACCCGTTCCTTCTCCTCTTCGTGTACGCGTTCATCTTCTCGGCCGTTTTCAAGATGCGCTGGGGCATCGGCACCGAGCAGGGCTTCGGATCCTACGCGCTGATCCTGTTCTGCGGCTTCATCCCCTACACCTTCTTGAACATGGCGGTGCAGCGCTCGACGAACATCATCCTGTCTAACGTGTCACTCGTCTCGAAGGTGGTCTTCCCGCTGGAGCTCCTTCCGGCGAGCGTGATCCTCGCCGCCTTCTACAACGCGATGATCTCGACGGCCGTCGTTCTGGTGGCGCGGACCCTGCTCCTCCGGGCGTTCTATTTCGACCTGATCGCTTTTTTCCCGACGCTCCTGAGCCTCGTGCTCCTGACGACCGGAATCTGCTATTTCGTGGCCTCGTTTTCCGTGTTCGTGCGCGATTTCGCGAGCGTCATCAACATCTTCCTGCAGATCCTGTTTTTCATGACGCCGATCACGTACCCGGAAGAGGCCGTTCCCGCGAAATACCGCTTCATCCTGTCCTTCAACCCGCTGACGCCGATCGTAAGGGAGTGGCGGCGCGCGCTTCTGACCGGACTGACCCCGCGGTTCTCCTCCGTGCTGTTCTCCCTGGCCACCTCGGCGCTCGCGTGCGTCGTCGGGGTCGCCTGGTTCGTGCGAACGCGCCGGGCGTTCGTCGAAGTTCTGTAGCCGGGTCGATGGCATCCCTGCCCGGAACCGCGAAGGTGATCGAGGTCACCGATCTCGGGATGCGCTACCGGATTTATCGCGCTCCGATCGACCGGTTGAAGCAGATCATCGTGCGGACGAGACGCACCTACTATCGCGAGCACTGGGCGCTGCGGGACATCTCGTTTCACGTCGAGCGCGGCACCACGTTCGGGATCATCGGGCCGAACGGGTGCGGGAAGAGCACGCTTCTGAAGATCGTCGCCGGCCTTCTGACCCCGACCACCGGCCGCGTCTCGCGCGTGGGTCGTGTGGCCGCTCTTCTCGAGCTCGGCGCCGGCTTCAATCCCGAGTATTCCGGAAAGGACAACGTCTTCTTGAACGGCGCCATCCTCGGTCTGACCCGCGGGGAGATCCGGCGGCTCTACCCCGAGATCGTCGAGTTCAGCCAGCTCGAGGAGTACATGGACCAGCCCGTGAAGACGTACTCGAGCGGCATGTTCGTGCGGCTCGCATTCTCGATCGCGGCGCATCTCGAGCCCGAGGTCCTGATCATCGACGAGGCTCTCGCCGTCGGAGACGCCGTCTTTCAGCATCGTTGCATCCGGAAGCTCCACGAGCTGCAGCACCGGGGCGCCACGATTCTTTTCGTGACGCATGACATGAACTCCGTCTCCTCGATGTGCAATCGGGCGCTGTGGCTCGACCGCGGGCGAGTACGGCTCATCGGGGCGCCGGACCAGGTGGTCAAGCACTACCTTGCCTGGGCTTACTCCCAGCAGGACCGCGAGCTGAAGATGGAGAGCACGGTCTCCACGGGTCCGGCCGCGCTTCGCTACGGCAACGGCAAGGCCACGCTCCTCGACTCGCAGCTCTTCGACGCCGAGGGCGAAGCGACGCGGATCGCGCACGCCGGAAAGGTCTATTCCGTGCGGCTCCAGGCCGTGTGCCGCGATGACGTCGCGGCCCCGATCCTGGGGTTCCAGATCCGCGACCATTACGGGCGCGAGATCTTCTCGATCAACACTCTGCAGGCGCGGGAGCGTCAACCTCCGGCGCGGGCCGGACAGACCATCACGGCGGATTTCCGTTTTCTCTGGCCCGAGATCGCCGAGGAGGTCTACAGCCTCTCCCCCGCGGCCGCCGACGGAACGCAGGAGGCGCACCAGGTGCTCGACTGGATCGACAGCGCCATCCTCATCCAGGCCGTCCCCCGCAGCCGCGTGCTCGGCGTCTTCCGCGTGCAGGACGTCGACATCCAGGTCCGGGCGGAAGCCGCTCCGGCGCACGCGAGATGACGGAGCGTTTCACTCCCGGGCCCGTGGACGTCTACACGTCCTACGAGCACTGGCACCGGTATCTGTGGGTGCTCTCCCGGGCGAAGGAGAAGACCGTCCTGGATCTGGCCTGCGGGAGCGGGTACGGAAGTTGGCTCCTCTCCGGCGTCGCCCGACGCGTTCACGGGGTCGATCGAGACGAGGCGTCGATCGCGCAGGCGAAGACCCGTTTCGTGCGCGACAACCTGACCTACGAGGCGGGAGACGCCGAGACTTACCAGGGCGACCCCGTCGACCTCGTCGTTTCCTTCGAGACCATCGAGCATCTGGAGAATCCCGACCGGCTGCTCGAGGTGATCCGCAGCAACCTCCGGCCGGACGGCATCGCCCTGATCTCGACTCCGAACCGGAAGACGTACTCCGAGGAGACCGGCTACTCCAATCCCTTTCACACGCGCGAGTTCGACATCGAGGAGTTCCTCGCGATGCTGCGCGAGCGTTTTCCGACGGTGATTCCCTACGGCCAACGGCTCGTCACTGGCTCTCTCATCTCCTCGATCGAGGGCGAGCGCTTCCGGCGCAGCACCGTCGCCGTCGAGCCGGTGACTTTCGACGGCGCGGGCGGGCTCGAGAGCACCGGCGGCAGCGGTCCGTCTCCGACGTACCAGCTCGTCGAGGTCTCGCTTCAGCCGGGGAAGGCGCTTCCGCGGTCGGGCTCGGTGCTGCTCGACCGCGACTCCCTTCTCTGGAGCCAGATGACGCGGGGAGGCGCTGCGGTCGCCTCTCTCGCCGAAGAGCTCCAGAAACAGATCGAGAACATTCTCGTGGTGCAGGGGCAGGTCATCGCGCTCGAGGCCGTCGTGCACTCCCTGACCTCGGCCGGGTCGCTCGCTCCCGAGCTCCAGAAACAGATCGGCATCGCCATCGAGCTCCAGCGCCGTATGGCGACCGTCGAGGGGTTTCTCGAGGCGATGCGGGATCATCAGCTCGGCGCGATCCACGAAGAGCTCCAGCGCCGCATCGAGACGGCCGCGGAGCAGCGCGACGAGCTCGGGAAGCAGCGGGACGAGCTCGGGGAGCTTCAGTCTTCGTTGCGGAACCTGACGGCCGGCTCGGTCGCGATCGCCGAAGAGCTTCAGAAGCAGATCGGCGAGCGTCTCCGGCTCGAAACGGAGATCGCCGAGGGCCGCCGGACCGCGGCGGAAGCCGAACAGAGGTCGTCCTTTCTCGAGAACCGGCTGCAGGTCCTGGAAAACGCGCGCCCTCCCCGGCCCTCCGTGGATCTCTCGACAGGCCCCTCGCGGGACCGGGCCGAAGAGCTCGTGCACGCGCTCCAGGCGATGATCGAAGACGTCGCCGCGGACAATCGAGACCTCCACAAACAGGTCGACGTGCTCGTCTCTCACGTGCAGGATGGGGCCGGACGCGCGCGCCTTCCGGTGAAAGGAATCGCCGCGGCGGCGCGCGGCGCGATTCCCCCGCGCGTCCGAAGCGTTCTCGGCCGGGGACGGCGGGCTCTGACGCGGCGCCTGCGGCCGGCCGCCGGAGGAGACGCCTCCGCTCCTTCCGGGGCGGCGCGCATCGAGCTGGTGGCGGGAGAGCGGCCTCCTCTCCCCCCGCCCCTGCTGTCGATCGTGGTTCTCCCGCAGGTGGCCGCGGTCCGCGAGATCGGGCGGAGGCAGACCCTCGCATCGAGGGAGTGGCTCCTGTGGGACCCCGCCGGCGGGCACCTGCGGATCGAGCGGGAGGATGGCACGGTCGTCCGGGAAGAGACGGCGCGCGACGCGGCCGCCCTCCGCGCGGCGGCGAGCGGCGCGTTCCTCGTACTCCTCGACACCGAGATTGTCCGCGCGCCTCTCGCCTGGTGGGAGACGGCGGTCTTCGCGATGGCCGGCGAGGGTCTCGCGTTTCTCCGGACGCCCGCGGTCGAGCGCGGCGCGGACGGGAAGCCGGCGCCTCCCTTCCTCATGACGAGGCGGCAGGTCTGGAGCCTCGAGGGGCTCGACGCGGAGGCGCTCACGGAAGCGCTCACCGCCGGCAAGGCGCTCGTCGCCGGGAAGGAGGCGGTGGGAACGTTCGCGGGCGCGCCGCTCGCTCCGGCTCTCGAGATGCCGGCCCTGCCGGGGTCTCTGCGCCGCCTGGACCTGTACTGGATTCAGGCGGCCGCGCCGGCCGCGGGCCGGATCCGCCACGAAATCGCGGCGGTGGACAGGCTCCTGTCCCAGGTCCGCTCTCCCGATCCCCGCCCCTCCGTTCTGGTCCTTCTTCCCGATTCGCCCGGGTCGCGTGCGGAGGAGGAAATCCGCTCGCTCCTGGCGGACGCCTCGGGACTGCGGTTGCTGGTCGTGTCCTGCGCGCCGGTGACGGCCGCACTCGCGATCGCGCTCGGCCGATTCCGCGAGGTGACGCCTCACGTCTACTCGCTCGGCGACGTCCTGCCTCGCGAGCTCTTCTTTTCCGCGGTCTCCCACCTTCTGCGCTGCTACGAGGTCTCCGCGGTCGTTCAGGTCGAGGAGTCATCCTGGTTCCAGCAGGCGGCCCGCCACATCCGGGAGGAGTTTCCAGGTCTTCGGCTGGTCGTGGTTCCGCCGGCCGACTCCGCCTCCGATCCGCGGCCGATTCTCGAGATCGTGGACCTGATCCTGGCTCAGAGCCTGCCGCAGGAGGAGGAGCTTGCGCGCATCGGGAACGCGGCCGCGAAGATACGCCGCCTTCCCCGCGGCCTGCCGCCGCGGACCGTGAATCCGCGTCCGAAGCCGCGGGACCTCTCCGGCGTGACCGTCGTCGCATGGATCGGCGATCTCGTCCCGGCCGAGAGGCCGGAGGATTTCCTCGCGATCGCCCGCCGGTTCCGCGGAGACGACGGATTCCGGTTCCACATCGCCGGAGACGGTCCCCTCGCCGCGGACGTCGACGCGCTGATCGACACCATGGGGCTGACGAACGTGCGCCGGTCGGGGCGAGAAGAGACCGTCGCGTCGGTCCTCGCCGCCGCGGATGTTTTATGCACGACGGGGGAGCGCCTGACATCTCCGGGGATCGCTCTCGCGGCTCTCGCACAGGGGGTCCCGGTCGTTTCGCCGGCGCTTTCGGATCTCGGAGAGCGTGTCCCCTCGGGCGTCCCGGGAATCCCACCCGTCGCGGCGGGGCAGGCCGCCGGGTTCGAGACGGCGCTGCGCATTCTCGGGAGCCCGGAGCGCCGCCGCGCCGCCGCCGACGCCTTCGACGGACTTCTGGGCGCGCTCCCTCTGCCCGCCGAGGCCGCCAGCGAGCTCGCCGGCATGCTCGTCGGCGAGGCGGCGGCGAACAACAAGGGCGGCCCGAAATGAGCGGCCCCTCGACTCTGTCCGTCCTGATCCCGACCTTCAACCGCGTCGGTCTGCTCGAACGGGTGTTGCGCGCTTACGACCGCCAGGACCTTCCCGCCGGACGGTTCGAGGTCGTCGTCGTCGATGACGGATCGTCCGACGGCACCCCGGCGTTGCTCCGGGCATGGAGACCGGAACGCTACGCGATGGCTTTCACGAGCCAGCGCAACGGCGGCCCCGCGCGTGCGAGAAATTCGGCGATCCGCCTTTCCTCCGCGCCGCTCGTTCTCTTCACCGGCGACGACATCGTGCCGGACCTCTCGTTCGTCCGGCGGCACCTCGAGGCCCACGCGCGGCGACCGGAGCACGAGCTCGTCGTTCTGGGCCTTTCCGTGTGGCCCTCGGATCTCCGGCTGACCGCCACCATGAAGCACATCGACGGCGCGGGCGCCGAACAGTTCAGCTACCAGTATCTGCGTTCCGGCGAGGAGTACGACTTCCGCCACTTCTACACGTCCAACATCTCCTTAAAGCGCGCGTTTCTCGACTGCGAGCCCACGTACTTCAGCACCGAGTTTCAAAAGGCCGCCTTCGAGGACATCGAGCTCGCGTACCGACTCTCTCTCCATGGCATGCGGATCCTCTACGACGCGCGGCCGCTCGGAAGTCACTACCACCATTACGACGTCCGCTCTTTCTTCCGGCGGCAGGTCGGATGCGGCGCGATGGCGCGGCTCTTCTATGAGAAACGGCCCGAGCTCCGGAAGTGGTTCGGCACGCCGGAGCTAGAATGGGCGCGCCTTGAAATGCTTCGGGATTCCCCCGCCGATCGCGCGCGCATCGAGGCCGTTGCGGCGGCGCTGCCCGCGTGGGAGGAGCGGGTGCTCCGCATGGCCGCGTTCTTCGAGGACGCGCTCGAAGCGTCTCTTCTCGACGATCTCCTTCTGGCCGTCTTCCGCTACGCGTACGTGAAGGGCCTCGCGGAGGCCTCCTATCCCGGCGGACCGTCCCGGCGGCTGTGCGCGCGTTTGTTTCTGCAGCTCCTCGGACCCGCGTGCCGCAGATTCTCGGAGGAGCTCAAGAGGCGAGGCGTGCCCATCCCCCGCGCCGACCTGCAGGCGATTCTCGTGATCATGGAAACGGAAACTTTGAGCCCGGCGGCCGTGGCGACCGGGGGGCTCGGATTCACGACGAAGGAGGCGCGATGAAACTTCCATTCTTCCGAGGCCAGGAGCCTCCCGCCCCGGTCGGGGAAGCCTCTCCCGTGGGCTCGGATCGGCCCGTCCCGGATCCGAAGAAGAGCTCCGTTGCCGGTCTCGAAGACAGCTGGTCGGACTACGCGAGAAACTGGCGCAACCGGCAGGACGTCAACGACTCCCACAAGGTGCTCGGGGAGGAGTGGGGCAGCGCCGAGCAGTGGAAGGAGGTCTTCCGCCGCGGCGCCGAACCCTTCCTGAGGCCCGACGCCGTCGTGGTGGAGCTCGGCTGCGGGGGCGGCAAATGGAGCCGCATGCTCGCGGGCCGCTGCCGCCTGATCTGCACCGACATTTCGTCGGAGATGCTGGACCGCACGCGCGCCGCCGTGGGAGAGGGAAAGGACGTCGAGTACCGCAAGCTCTCCGGGTTCGATTTCGGCGCGATCCCCGCGAAATCCGTCGACTTCATCTTTTCCTACGACGTCCTCCTGCACGTCGAGCCGCAGGTCGTCTTCAGCTACCTGCTCGACGCGAAACGGATTCTCAAACCGGGCGGCGTCTTCCTGCTCCACCAGATCAACATCCTTTCGCCGGGAGGGCAGCTTCACTTCCGGCAGCAGTTCGATCAGGGCACGTGGCGCTTCGGGTTCGCGGACCCGGGCCGGCACGGTCACATCTACTACTCGGCCCCGGAGGTGGTGCGGGCGATGGCATCGATGGCGGGCTTCGACGTGATCGGAATGGACACGGAGCTGCCGCTGCCCGGCCAGACGGGACACGACGGCCGGGACATCCTCGCGCACCTGAGACCCCGGTCGGCCTAGCCGGTGGCTGGCCTCTCCGAGTGGCCGGCCGCGCAGCGCGTCGCGCGGGCCGTCTTCTCGCGGTTTCCCGGAATTCACGCCGCCTACCGGCGCCTGCGAGGACGCCCGGGCGTCGTGCGTTATGTCGCCGCGCCCGCGGCGCCCGCCGGAAAACCGTTCATCGAGCTGCGCGTCCGCGCGCAGGGACCGGCGCCCGCGACGCGGGACGAGGCCGCCGCCTGGTGCGCCGCGCAGACGCTCGTCGAGTTGCGGGGGATCGGGTACGCGGACTCGGGGACGATCGTGTGGACCACGGAGGCGAAGCCCGCTCAGGGGTCGATCGCACCCGGGTCGTCGCCCTGGTTCTTCGCCCCGCGCCGTCTGCCCGACGTCTCTCCCGCGTTTCTCGAGTCGGCCGCGCTGGTCCTCGCCGCGGAGCAGATCGACGCGCTCGCGCTTCCCGCGGGTCCCTCGCCGGACGCGGTCGACCACACGGTCCATCGGTCCGGAGCGTTCGAGCTGGTGCCGTCCGAGGGAATCGTGCGGACTCTCACCGACACCCTCACCGGCAAGACCGTGGCGAGACGGGCGCCCCGGAGCGGGGAGAAGGCCTTTGCGTACCGCCGCGACGCCTACGTGAGCACGCGGCCGATGGGGGAGATCTTTTCGGTCGGCCTTCGCGATGCGCGCGCGGTGCTCCGGCGCGCCGCCCCTCCCTCGGGCAAGCCCGCCGTGCTCGTGGTCACGAGTTGTCTCGCCCGGGGTGGGGTCGAGGAGGTCCTCTACCAGGTTCTCTCGCGGCTGACGAACCGCTTCGAGTTCCTGATCGTGACGCTCGCGCCGCACGAGGAGAGGCTGGGAGACCGCCGCCAGGATTTTGCGAAGCTGACGCCGCGGCTGTTCGGCTTCGGCGATCTCGTTCATCCCGACGCGATGTTCGGAATGCTCGGGGCGCTGATCGATGCCTCCGCCCCGGTCGCCGTGTACAACGCCAACGGCACGACATGGTTCTACGACGTCGCTCCGGAGTTGAAGCGACGGTTCCCCGCGGTGCGGCTCATCGATCAGCTCTACGACCACCGGGCGGGTTACATCGATCGCTACGACGAACGGATTCGCGGCGCGATCGACGTCTGCGTCGCAACCAACGCGAGGATCGCGCGCGCCTTGATCGACGAGCGCGGCTGGCCGGAAGCCCGCGCCCCCGTCATCCGCCCGTGCGTGGCCCCGCCCGAAGCGGTCCCGCCCGGGGAACAGGCCTCCCGGCACCGCGCGCATCGGACCGTTCTCGGGGCCGGCGACGACACGGTCGTCTTTCTTCTCGCCGCGCGCATGCACCCGCAGAAGCGGCCGCTCGACCTCGTCCGCGTGGCCGGCCGGGTGAGGGATCTCCCCCAACTGCGCTTCGTTCTGGTCGGCGGCGGCGTGCTCGAGCAGGAGGTCGACCGCGAGATCGCCGCTCAGGCGAGCGGAAACGTCGCGCGCCTCCCGTTCCGGCGGGACGTTCCCGCGCTCGTCGCCGCGGCGGACGTCGGGTGCCTCGTTTCCGATTACGAGGGACTTCCGGTCTTCCTGCTGGAAGCTCTCTCCTCGGGAGTCCCCTTCCTCGGGACCGACGTGGGCGAAATGGGAGAGCTCCTGAAGGCGAGCGGCGCCGGCGTGGTCGTGGACCGGCCGGGGGATCTCGATGCGATCGAAGCGGCCGTGCGGCGGCTGGCGGACCGGGATGTCCGCTCCCATCTCGCGGCCCGGAGCCGCGAAGCCGCCCGGGCATTCGACGCGCCCGCCTGCGCCGAGAAGTACGCGGAGGTCTTCCTCGGGTGAGACCCTCGCTGCTCACCCGCTGCGAGGGGTGGTTCTGGGAGCACAGCGTCCGCCCGCGCGCGGTCCTGCGGGCCCTTCGTTCGCGCGCCCTCGCCCTGCGCCGTGACCTGTCGAAGCGGACTTCCAGCGGGATCGCCGGTTCGCCGCCGACGCTCGTTTTCGACGCGGCGTTGACCCCCTCGACCCCTCTGGCGAATCCGGCGATCCTCGTTTTTCGTTCCCCGGACGCCTCGTCCGGCTTCGACGCGTTCGTCGGCCGGCAGACGGAGAGGAGCCTTCGGATCTCCGCTTCGCCCTCTCCGGCTGCGGACGAAGCCGCCTTCTGCTTCGCCCCCGCCGAAGACGCCGAGGACGCGCCCGACGTCGAGCTCGAAGCGCTCCTGCTCGCGGCAGCCTGCGAGGACCTCGATCTCGTCGAAGCGGTCGGTCCGGCAGGCCGCAGCGGGCGTCCTCTTCTGCGGCTTCCGACGGCGGATCCGGCTGACGGCGCCGCGGCGGGGAAGTGGCTCGCGCGCCTCGGCGATCCGGATCGCGAGCCCGTGGTGCCCCAGGCCCCCTGGGGGTTCGTCGCGTCCGGCTCCCATCTCCTCCGCGGCCCGGTAGCCGGCGAGACCGTGCGCTCCAGCGTGTTCTCTCCGTTCGACCGGCTCTCGGAGCTCCCGCCGGTCGATGGGCCGCGCACGGCCCTGCTGCTGCTGCCGTATCTCGCGATCGGGGGGGCGGAGCGCGTTCTGTTCGACCTCGTCCCGGAATTGCAGAGGCGGCACCGGATCCTCGTGGCGACGCTGCGCCCTCACGAGGCACGGCTCGGAACGACGATCGAGGAGTGCCGGCGCGTGGCGCCGCGCACGTACTGTCTGGGCGACTGGCTGCCCCGCCCGGCCGTGCCCGACGCCGTCCGCCATCTCCTCCGCCGCTACCGGGTCGAAACCCTCGTCTCCTGGAACGGAACCCCCGAGTTCTACGATCTGGCCGCCTCCTGGCGCGCCGAGTTTCCCAAGCTGCGGATCGTCAACCAGCTGTTCGATCACCGCCGCGGGTGGATCCGCCATTACTCCGCGCCGGTGGTCGGGGCGGTGGATGCCCACCTGGCCGTCAATGCGCGCATCGCGCGCGAGCTCGCCAGCCGCTGGGCGATTCCGGAGACCCAGATCTTTTCCGTGGGCCACGGCGTCCGCCCGATTCCGCCGGTGACCGCCGCGGAAGGCGAGAGGAAACGGCGCGACGCGCGGGCGAAGCTCGGGCTCTCTCCGACAGGCGTCCTGTTCGGGACCTTCATCCGAATGCATCCGCAGAAGCGGCCCCTCGACATCGTCCGGCTCGCCCGTAAGCTCTCCGGCACGCCGGCGAGGTTCCTGCTGGTGGGCGGAGGATCTCTCGATCGACAGCTCGACGCCGAGATCGAACGCGATCCTCCGTCAAACCTGACACGCCTCCCCTTCACGCGCGACCTCGCAACCCTCTACGAAGCGATCGACGTCACTCTTCTCGCGTCCGAGTACGAAGGCTTTCCGCTTTTTCTGCTCGACGGCTTCGCCCGGGGGATTCCCTGTGTCGTCACCCGCGTCGGAGATCTCGCCTCGATCCTCGAGAAAGGCGGAGGCGTCCTCGGAGGTGGGGCGGGAGACCTCGACGCGCTCGAGCGGGCGGCGCGCGCGATGCTGGACCCCGCCCGCCGCGCCTTCGAGGGCGAGCGCGCGAGGGAGGTTGCGGAACGGCACGGGTCCTTCGCGGATTTCGTTTCCGGATACGAGAAGGCGATCTTCCCTTGAAGCCGCCCGGCCGTCCTCGCGTCTCGGTCGCGATTCCGTCCTTCAACCACGCTCCCTACGTTGTCGGCGCGGTCGAAAGCGTCCTCCGATCGGATTTCGAGGATCTGGAAGTGGTTCTCGTGGACGACGGGTCTTCCGACGACTCGCTCGCCCGATTGAAGCCTCTCGAGAGCGATCCGCGACTGAGAGTCTTCCGTCAGGAAAACCAGGGAGCGCACGCCGCTTTGAACCGCGCGATGTCGCTCGCCCGGGGCGAGATCCTCTTCATTCTGAATTCCGACGACGCGTTCGCTCCCACCCGCATCGGACGCTTCGTGAGGCGCTTCGACGAGAAGCCCTCTCTCGCCGGGTTGAGCTCCTGGATGCGGATCATCGATTCCGCGGGAGCGGTCCTGGGCGTGAAGGAGGGCTTTCGGAACATGCCGCCGTGGCCCCTCGCGCCCGGAGGCCTCACCGAGACGAAGGATCCCGTGCTGGCGCTGCTCGAAGCCAACTACATCGCCACGACGTCGAATTTCGCCGTTCGCCGTGCGGTGTGCGGCGGTGCCGGCGGCCTTCGTTTTCTCCCGCTGAGGTATGCCCACGACTGGGACTTTTTCCTGGGCGCCGCAGGGCGCGGAACGCTCGA
Source organism: Thermoanaerobaculia bacterium (assembly GCA_038203955.1). Lineage (GTDB taxonomy): Bacteria > Acidobacteriota > Thermoanaerobaculia > UBA5066 > Gp7-AA6 > JALYUA01. Next base: position 26,555 of record JBBRDK010000031.1, read on the forward strand.
GATCCTCCCGGAGCCGCTCGTCGACTACCGGGTTCACGCGTCGAACACGATCAAGGAGGGTTCTGAGGAAGCGCAGGGTCAGGCGGCGATGCGCTTCGAGATCCTGTGGGTCGTCGCCCGCCACGCGGATCACGTGCTGCGTCAGTCGGGGCTTCGCGGCCATCCGGCCGAGGACGTGGCTCGGCGAGCCGCCGCGTCCCTCCCGTCGTTCGATCGTCCCCGACTTCTCGCGCAGCTTTTGATGGTGCGAGGCTCGGGCGGCGCCTCCTCTCGGAATTACGACGATCTGCTGGAGGCCGGCCATCCTTTCCGCCGTAGTGCGGAGAGGCTGTTGCGCGACGGTTCCGGGAACCAACCCCCCCGACGGCGTAAGGGCCGACCCGCGAGCTCCGCGGGAGACTCTGCGCGAAAAGGGCATCCATGAAAATTCGCCGGGGTGTGTTCGTGGGCCTCCCGCTTCTCTTCTCCTCCTCTCTGTTCGCTTCCACGGGTCCCCTGTCTTCCGCGATCACAGGCGCCACGAATCCCGCCAGGCACCGGTCTCAATCTGGGGATTGCGAACAACCAGGTGGCCGAAGTGATCGGAATCATTCCGGTCGTGAGCTCCGGTGAGGGGAGCTCCCGCATCAATGGCGGCCAACGTGAACGTCGCGGCTCCCCGTTCAGCATCTGCGGCTCCGGCGTTCCTTCCTGCAACAACGACATCCGGGCGGCTCAATGGACGATCGTGTCGGCTCCGTCCGGCATACAGGCGGTCAATGCATACCAGGGGAGCACCATCAGGATCGTCAACAACTCGGGAACCGCGAACTCCGTGGCCCTGCGTTGCCAGGTCGCCCAGATGACCGGCTCCTGCATCTTCACCATTCGCCTGATGCCCATCGCCGATCCTCTGTTTTGAGAGCGGACTTCAGGGTTCGCCTCCGCTTTCGTGCGTGCAGAAAACCGCGGGAGTGCGCTCTTTTCGAGAGGCATCGACCGGAAGAGTCACCGTCACCGTGGCCGCCGTGGTAGTATGCGCCTAATCCACAAAACGCGGGCGTCGGGCGGCTCTGAGTGTCGAAATTCTTACCTGGAGGACCCATGCGCAAGACTATCTATGGTGCGGTGTTACTGATTCTGCTCTTCTGTAGCGCGACGGCATCGGCCTTGACGGGAAACGGCACGCTCCAGGTGAACACGGGAACCAGCGTCATCGGAACCGTCAGCGCCAACACGACGGTCGTGGTCGTCGGCTGGGCGCCGGTCGTCAACAGCATGAGCGCGGGTTTCGGAAACATCGCCGCGTATGTGAACTGCAACCTCTGCACCTTCGCCACGATCGGTCTCCTGCAGAGCCCGAATGCCTATGTGGGCCAGTTCACGGCTCAGGCGGGGCCGCCGATCATCGTCTACCCGGCTTTTCAGAGCAACAGTCCCATGAATCTCAACAACAACTCGGGCGCGACTGGAAGCATCACGTGGGGCTGTCAGGCTGGCAGCGTCACGGGCGCCTGCCTTTTCAACATCCGTACGTTCCCCGCCGCCGATCCGAACTTCTGACTCTCACCGGGGCGGCGAGACTTCGCCGCCCCGGGTTTTCAGATTGGTCCGCAAGAGTCAACCGTCCTCTTCCAGGAGAGGCCACCCGTCGCACCGCCTGTCCGACCTCCGCCCGATCCGAGTCGATAAAAGCTAGTTTGCCGGCGGGGCTTCGATCACTTTCTTGCGAATCGGCTCTCGCACCGAGCTCGGAAAGTAATCGACCCAGTCGCCCGGGACCTTGGCGGGAACGAAGACGGCAATGCCGCCGGCTGCTTTCCTGACCGCGCCGCGAACGACGCCGACGAACTGGCCACGGAAGTTGAAGACCGGCGCTCCCGACGCCAGAGCACGATCCAGGTGGAGCAGCCGGGTGGTGTCCGAGTCCTCGAATATCGATAGGACCTTTCCGTCGATGACCCGGCCACCATCTCCCAGAGCGAACAGTCTGTCGCCGGCTCCCGGGGGGACGTCCGTGCGAGGCGCTGCGTCCCCCAGGTGCTCTCCGCTTTTCATGTCGAGTTGAAGAATCGCGATTTTGCCGCGCCGGCTGACGGCGAGAGCCTTTGCCGGGCGTCCCTCCCCCACCACGCCTCCTGAGACGACGAAGCTCGATCCGCCCGCGACGAGATCGAGCGACGTCATCACGTAGCCTTCACTGGTCGACAACATCGCCTGCCCCTTCCGGATCAGCCGGCCTTCCCCCGTCTGGACGAGGAGCGTGACGGCATGATCCGAAACGAACCGCGAAACGTCCTGGATCGGCGTCGGGGTGAGGGGAGGACCCGGACGTTCTTCGATCGAAAGGGACGGAGTGAGGACCTGGGGCGGCATGGCGGCCGGGGTCTGCGTGGGCAGGGTCAGCTGGAAGAGGAGCAGGCAGGGTCCGATCACGGGCACCTCGATTTATTCGTGTTGGGAGATCGACAACGAGAATCTAACGGGCAGCCCCGCGGTGTCAACGCGGATCGCACCGCCGATCATGGTGAAATGGGGAGTTTTTCGCTACGCCCGGCCGCTCCGAGGCGTTCTCGACCAGAGGCTCCGGCGGGCGGCGCACGATCTGGGCGGCCGGGACTCGAACACGGGGACACCGTAGCGGGATCCTCGGTCTTCAGAGGGGCGGCCCGGAGATTCTCCGTGGCGCCGACGTCGAGCGGACTGGACTGTCGGACAGATCGTGCATGTGGGAGAATGTCCCAAAACGGAGGTCTCAATGAAGATGCGTTCTGGCGCCCTCGCCGCGTCGCTGCTTCTCCTTTCCGGAACCGGGTTCGCTGCGACTGTGGCATTGTCCACTCCGGTCACAGGAGCCACGAATCCCGCTACGACCGCAGTCGGGTACGGGGTCTTAGGCAACACGATACTCGAAGTCATCGGCGTGGTCCCCGTCGTGAGCACGGTCACGGGAACTCCGGCCTCAATGGCCGCAAGCGTGAACGTCGGAACGTCGGGCCCCTTCAACCTCTGCGGCGCCGGTTCCGGGCTGTGCAGCAACGACGTCTGGGCTGCTCAATGGACCATTGTTTCGGCGCCCACCGGCATACAGGCGGTGAATGCCTATCAGGGAACGAGTATCAAGCTCATCAACAATACGGCCTCAGGCACCTCCGTGTCCCTGCGCTGTCAGGTCGGGCAGATGACGGGCTCCTGCATCTTCGTCACCCGCTTGCTGGCGACGTCCGACCCCTTGTTTTAACGATCCGCCGCACTACAGCGGAAACGCGCGACCTCGCAGGCGCCCTCAGGGCGTGACGGTGAAGTTCGTCACGCCCGGGCCGCCTGGTGCGTTGGACCACGGGCCCCAGCCGGCGTCCGAGGTGATCGAGCAGACGTTGCCCGCCGGACACGCGCGCGCGATCGCGCTGTAGGTTGTCGGCGAGCCGTTCAGGGGCACCTGCACCAGGAGGCCGGGCGTCACGCCGATCGCCGAGGCGCTCGGCTGCCCCTGCACCGCGACGAAGTACTCGTACAGGGTCGCGTTCGGGACGGGGCTCCAGGAGAGCTGGATGTTCCCGGACGGGACGCTGCTCTGGTGGGCCGGCGCGACCATCGTCGGCGCCGTGGCGCTGACTCCCCGCAGGTTGAAGCCCGCGGACGGTCCGACGATCTGCGAAGGGCCGGGATTCGCAACCACCAGCACGTCGTAGCGCGACCCCTCCGCCTTCAGAGCGGCGGCCCAGAAATTCTGGGTGGTGTAGACGTCGAGCGCCGCGGACTGCCGTGACAGGTCCTGGACGTACAGCCGGTAGGTCGTGCCGCCGGTATCGCCGGGGATCCGGCTCCACGAGAAGCTCACCCCGGGACCGGTGACGACCGTGCCGGCAATGGGTGTGCCCACGACGGGCGCCGCGGGATTCGGTCCCGGAGGATTCACGCGCGTCGGACCGCTGAAGGGCCCGCATCCGTCCCCGTTGCAGCTCGCGACGATCACGTCGGTAATTCCCGCCGGAACGCTCAAGGTGACGGAGGTCCCGGAGACCTGACGGGCAGCGACCGTGAGGGCGCCGCCACCCGGGCCCCCGGTCGGTTGAATGACCTGCACCCGGTAGGAGTCGGCGCCCGTGACGCCGGTCCAGGAGACGGCGAGGTTGTTCCCGCCGGTTACGGTCGCGCCGGTGATGGTCGGCGCCGCCGTCGGGACAGCCGGGAGTGAGACGGAGAATCCGACGGGCGCGGAGTAGGGGCCGCATCCCGCCTGGCATGCACGGACCTTGAGCTCGTACGACGCGGAGCTGTGCATCGAGTAGATCGTCGAAAGCTGCGGGTCGGCGACCGTAATCTGGAGCTCCGTCGCGCCGTTCGTCAGATCGCGGAGCAGGACTTCGTAGAAGAGAGGCTGCGCGGGGTCGGCCTTCGCGACGGACGTCCAGCCGAACGTCTGCGTCGACGCCGTCAGCGACGCGCCGGATCCGGGAAACGTGACGGACGGCGCCCCCGAGGGAGCGGTGAGCGCGACCGTGAAGCTCTGCGACGAGAATTTCCCGCACGCGGCGTCGGTAAATCCCCCTCCGCTGCACGCGCGCACCGCGAACGTGTATCCGCCGTTGCCGAGGCTGATGAGAGTCGACGTCGACGCGGCTGCCGCCAGAGACCCGGAGAAGAGGACCGCGCCCGTCTGCCCGTCGAAGAGACGAAGGTCGTACTCGCTCGAGCCGCCGACGGAGCTCCAGGAAAATGACACTCCCGCGGTGTTGTAGGTCCCTCCGGCAATGGGGGTGGAGATGGCGGGGATGCCGAGGCCGGCGCTGCCCGAATTCACGTTGACCGTCACCGAGCGAGACGCTTTCCCGACGCTGTTCAGGACCACGAGCGGATAGGCGGTCGTGACGGCGGGCGTGACACCCATGTTGGCCGACGGGGATGCCGTCGCTCCGTTGACGAGCACCGAGGTTCCGTTGGACGTCGACCAGGTGAGAAGCGAGAACCCGCCGGGGTTCACGAGCACCGGAGACGCCGAAAAAGACGAGATCGACGGAAGGGCGCCCGTCGCCGTCACCGCGGCCGGCGCCACCGCGGCGCCTTCCTGAAAGAGCTCGTACATCCAGAACGCCACGGTCCCGGGGACCGCCGCCGCCGCGGAGCCCGATCCCGCGGCGGACGTTCCCACGCCGCGGTCGATCGCGACTTCGAGAAACGCTCCGCCGCCGGAGGTCCACGAGAGAATCGTGGACGAGCCGGCCGGCACCGAGACAGGAGACGCCCCGAAGGTCCCGGCCGGGGACGGAGCGCTCGAGACCGTCACGGGAGTGCTCGCGCCGTCGACCACGAGCGTGTGCGATCCCGCGGCCGTCGTGGAGAGCCCCGCGGCCGATCCCAGGCCGGCCCCGTCGAGAGTCGCGCCCGTTCCGCTCCAGGCGTATCCGAGGTAGGCGGAGGGAGCGCCCGCGTCCCCGACTGCGCCCGACGTCACGAGGGAGGCGGGAGCGGCGCGCAGCACGCCGATCGACGGGCGGCTGCCGAGAGCGCTGTTGGCGGCCGATGATTTTACGGTCTGCTGCCCGCTGCCGCGTGTGACCGTGAGGCTGTTCAGCGTGGCGACCGTTTTGACGCCCGCCAGGGAGTCGGAATACACGTTGGCGCCGAACGTCGTCGCGTAGATCTGGTTCGAGTTGTATCGCATGTCATTGATGGGGCTCGGCGAGCGATCGTCGTCGAAGATCGCGAGTCCCACGTTCTCGGTGAACACGCAGGTGGTGACGGCTCCATCCATTTTCGTGGCGGTCGGAATCGCGGGAGTCGTGAAGAGGGCCGCGCCGTAAGACGCACTCTGTGTCTCCCCGAAGCCCGGGCTCACCTCGTTCTGGATGAAGTTGCAAGCAGTCATGTTCAGCGTCGAGCCCTGGGCGAAGACCCCACCGCCATATTGAGCGGCCGTGCACTTCGCGATGGTCGAGCCCGTCACAGTGGCCGAGCTCTGATTGATGATCGAAAGGCCGCCGCCCGCGGCGTTGCTGGCTCCGCCCGCCGTGATCGCGTCGCAGCTCGCGATGAGCGAGCTCGTGATCGTCAGGTTGACCAGGTCCGCCTCGAGGCCGCCGCCGATTCCGGTCCCCGCGGCGCCCGACATCTCCTGGACGTCGCAGTCGATCAGCAGCACGTTGGTCAACTGGGCGGTCGCCCGGTTGACGGCCGGCGTGCCGTTGGCCGGCATGCCGTTCTGACCGTAGAGGCTGTTGCTGTCTCCGGAGACGTAGATGCCGCCCCCCGTCTCCGCGACCGTGGTGACGCCGCCGAACCGGCCCTGGACCAGCGTGTCCTGCACGAGCAGATTGGACGTCCTCCGATTGATGGTTCCGGAGGCCGTCGTCGCGTCGGCGCCGTCGTTCGACACCGCCGAGATGCCGCCTCCGAACCCGTTCGCCGATCCGGCGCCCGTCGCCCGATTGCCCTGGAGCACGCAGCCGCGAACTTCCACGATCGCGCGATACATGTTGATTCCGCCCCCCGTATGCGCGGAGTTCGTGATGAATCGCGAGTTGTAGATCTTCGCGGTGGTCTGGTCTTCCGCGTGGAAGGCGCCGCCCTCGGTGGGCGCGGCGAAGGTGACGGATGCGTCCCGGACCGCCTGGTTGTTGACGAAGGTGCAGTCGGCGACGACGACGTCGGACATCGGAGTCGTCACCGGATTCGTCCAGGTGCCGATGGCGTAGATCGCGCCGCCGACGTAGCCCGCCTGGTTGGAGTCGAACCGGGAATTGGAGACCCTCAGCACCGAGTCCCCGACGTGGATCGCCCCGCCCCCGGAGACGGGCAGGTGATTCGGCAGGTTCGTGCGGTTGGAGAAAAAGGTGCCGCGGTGGATGTAGGCCCGCGAAGAGGTCTCGACCGCGAGAGCCCCGCCGTAGAATTTCGCGGAATTTCCCGTCCAGACGCAGTCGAAGAAGAACGCCGTCGCGGTCGCGAGCGACAACGCGCCGCCGCCCGTCTGAGGGGAGCTCGCGACATTGTTCTGGAAGACGCAGTTTCGGAAGGTCGCCGACGCATTCTGAAGAGTCAGCCCGCCGCCGATCCCGGCAGTCGCGGAAGACCCGTTCGCGAACGTGAGCCCCTCGAAGGACACCGGGCGGCCCGCTCCTGGACTCGAATTGATGAAGCGAACGATGTCCCGCGAGCCTCCGCCGTCGAGAACCACGGAGGCTCCCGAGGCCGCGCGGATCGTGAAGCTTCGCGGCTGATCGTTGATGGCAAAGCCGCCGGAGGGAGAGCTATAGGTTCCGGCCGCGAGCTCGATGATTCCCCCGTCGGGGATCGCCGCGATCGCCTGCTGGAGAGTGGGAGTCTCCGAGGGCACGAGCACCACGGGCTGCGCCAGGGCCTCCCCCCTGATGAGGAAAGCGGCGGCCAGGCACAGTGCAGAAAAGAGGCGTTTCTTCAGACAGGTCCTCGTGCCCGGAAGGCGGAATGAGACCGTTGAGAAATCGTGCTGCCTGCCGGAGGAGCAACAAGCGCACCACGAGCTAAATGCCCGCAGAAAAGCGGTTTGGCTTCCTTTCGAGCGACTCAGAGTGACAAATCCCGACAGGGAACCGGACGCAAACCGACGATCGAGAACCGGGTCGGTTCAGAGCTCGGAGGATGCGCCGCGCTCCGCATAGAGCTCGACGCTGAACGCTCGACGCTCGACCAGACTCTCAACCCTCAACTCTGAACTCTAAACTTCCGCAGGTTACCGCGGTCCGCTGACGTTCCAGCTCATGTCGGTCGTCGGCGGAATCGGAGCGGCGGAGGCGACCCCCGTGCCGGTCATGACCCAGACCGTGTCCGCCCCCGTCGCCATGTTTCTCCAGACGATGTCGGGAATTCCGTCGTCGGTGAAGTCCCCGACCGCGACCATGCGCCAGTTCAGGTCGAACACAGGCGGCACGGCGACCTGCGACGCCACGGCGGTGCCGTTCATCACCCAGATCGTGTTCTCTCCCGTCGCGATGTTGCGCCAGAGAAGGTCCGGCTTGCCGTCGCGATCGAAGTCGGCGGCGCCCCCGATCGTCCAGCTCGAAGACGCGACGGAAGGCAGCGGAGACTGCGACGCGAGGGACGTCCCGTTCATCATCCAGACGGTGTTGGCCCCCGTGGCGGTGTTACGCCAGACGATGTCGGGCTTGATGTCCCCGTTGAAGTCGGCGGCGGCGACGATCTGCCAGTTGAGGTCGAACACCGGCGGAAGTGCGACCTGCGACGTGACGGACGCACCCGACATCACCCAGATCACGTTCTCGCCCGTCGCGGCGTTTCTCCAGAGAATGTCCGGCTTTGCGTCACCGGAAAAATCGGCGATCGCTCCGATGCGCCAGTTGGAATCGGCGACCGGCGGCAGCGGGATGAGCGCATTCACCGTGGTTCCCGTCATGCCCCAGATCAGATTCACTCCGGTCGTCGTATTGCGCCAGAGGATGTCGGACCGCCCGTCGCCAGTGAAGTCGTAGGGGCTCGCCTGGCAGGACTTGAGCCCATCGCCATACACCCAGCGGATCGCGTCGACGTCGTCCGTTCCGAGGCTGGTGCGGTTCTGGGCGACCGACCGCATGATCGCGGCATTCTCTTCCCCCCGGCAGGCATCCTGTGCCGCAGCGACCTGGTCCGAGTGGCCGAAACCGAGCGTATGGCCGAGCTCGTGCTCGAGAACCGACTGCGTCGTGATCGAGCCGTAGAGGTTCGGCGAGCAGTAGGCGCGGAGCTGGACGAATCCGCCGCTGATCGTGAGGTAGGTATCCCCTCTCCAGACGTGGCTTCCACCGATGCCGGTGGGGCCACCGCAGCCGATCACGCCGCCGCCCGCGAGGCATCCGGTCTGACCGCACAGGGACGTCGCGTTGAGATCGATGATGTTCGGAGCGCTCGAGCTTCCCATCGTGTAGTTGATGTTGGAGTTGATGTCCGTCGTCCAGGCCGCCAGCGCGGCGAGCGCTTCGGCGGCGCCGCCGCCCGTGATGTTCGCGGTGTTCTGCGTCGTCCAGAGCGCCGTCGCGCCGTTGCTCCATCGGTAGAAAGTGCCGGTATTCCAGTTCGCCCAGAACGTCGTGCGCTTTGCGGTCGTCCGTTGGACCGCGGTGAGGGCCCCCGAAGGGCGCGCGGTGACCGCGGCGCTCAGACGGCCTGCGCGCACGTTCTCGAGAAACTGCGCGAGGGGCCTCGGGGCGCTCTCGCTGTCGGGCTCGGAGCCTCCGGCCGCCGAGGCGCGAACGACCGAGACGCCATCACGCGTCGCGATGGTCAGATCGGGAACCGCGAATTTCGCCCCGGCTTCGTCCTGGCGGACTTCGTATTTTCCGAGGAGAAGCTCCGCCGTCTGGTATTCGCCCTCGCGGCGGGCCAGAGCGAACACGACCACCTCGCGGCCGGGAACGTACTCGGGCTGGCCCCAGATCTTCAGGAAGCGCTCGTCGGGCAGCATGCCGCCGAGCTGATGGAGGACGAGGCTTCCGGTGAGCTGGCCTTTGAGGACGGAAATCGGGCGGATGACCGTCAGAGTCTCCGGGCGTCCCTGCTCGTCGACGGAGACGTCGGTCGTTTCAACGACGCCGTGGACGACGACGGTCGCGCGGCTGTAGAGCTCCTGGTCGGTGATCGGGATCACCGTGGTCGCCCTCGCAACCACGGAGAACGCGACCCCGAGTACAAGGGCTGCACAGCGAAGCCCGAACCGGTATCCACACGCCCTCGGGCGAGCCACGGCTTTGTTCATGTTCTCTCCAGTCTGCCAGAGCATCTAGCAATCGGTATACCCTCCGCCCGATTTGCAAGTCGTTGACGTAACGGCCTTTGAAGACTGTCCTCTGCCGTCGTTGACATTTCGCGTCGTCTTTTCGAGTCTCCCGCGGCCACTCCGTGACAGGCCGGGGACCTCGCGCGCCGCCTCTCCCCCACCCGTCTAACGCGGTCCCCCGATTCTCCAGCTCAGGTCATAGACCGGAGGCAGCGTCGCCGTCCCGACCACGCCCGGTCCGCTCATCTGCCACACGACGTTTTCGCCGGATGCTGCGTTGCGCCAGAGGATGTCGGGCTGGCCGTCCCCCGTGAAATCGCCGACTCCCCCGATCCGCCAGTTCAGGTCGAAGACCGGAGGCAGCGGAGCGGTCGAGAGCACGACGAGGCCGTTCATCCGCCAGAGCGTGTTCTGGCCGGTCGCCGTGTTGCGCCAGAGTACGTCGGGGCTGCCGTCCCCGTCGAAGTCCGCCGCGCCCCCGACCTGCCAGTTCAGATCGGCCACCGATGGGAGGGGCGCCGGGAGCTCACCGCGGGGCCGTTCATCCGCCAGATGGTGTTCTGTCCGCTCACCGCATGCCGCCAGAGGATGTCGGGCTTTCCGTCCCCGTCGAAATCGGCGGCGGCCGCGATCCGCCAGTTGAGATCGAACACGGGAGGAAGAGCGATCTGAGAGACGACGGTCGTCCCGTTCAGGCGCCAGATGACGTTCTCGCCCGTGGCGGCGTTGCGCCAGAGGATGTCGACTTTCCCGTCGCCGTCGAAGTCGGCCGCCGCGCCCATCTGCCAGTTCGCGTTGGTGACCCCCGGGAGAGCGGCCTGCGACCCGACGCTCGTGCCGTTCATGAGCCACACGGTGTTCTGACCCGTCGTCGTGTTGCGCCACAGGATGTCGGGACGGCTGTCGACGTTGAAATCGCCGCCGTTTCCGGGCGCCCCCGCCGCGAAGATCGCCTGGCTCGCGTTGAAATAGGTGCCCGAGCCGGTTTCGAGCGCCACGGCGCGAACCGCGTACGTGGACGTCCCCGAAGGCGCGCCCGTGCCGAAGGACCGCCCGGTGACCGGCGCGCCGTTGATCCGCGTGAACGGGCCGGCGGCAGAGGAAGCGCGATAGACGTTGTAGCCGAGGACCGGGTCGGCGGAGGCGGCCCACCGCAGCGCTACGCCGCCCGCCAGAGGCGTGATCGAGAGGCCGCCCGGAGGCGCCACGACGTGCATGCGGAGCGTCGGGTCTCCCATCAGCGCGACGTGAATGCTGCGGAATCCGCCGTTCCAGTACAGGCTGAAATTGTTCTGGGAAAGGCGCGCGCCGTAACCGACCGTTTCTCCGATTCCCATGAGATGGAAATACCAGGCCGGCCGCCCGGCCCACGCGTCCGTCAGCCCCCACGTCGTGGTGGCGAGCGGTGCCCGGAGAAAGTTGTCCGTCGTATCCCAGTCGCCGTGGTAGCTGCCGAACAGCATCGTGAAGACCGCCTGCGTGTCCGTCGCCGCGAAGTTGCTCGTGCTGCCGACCCCGCCGGCGCCCTGGTACCACCCGCCGCCGCACCCGTAGGCCCACAGATAGCTCTGCGTGTCCAGCGTGGAGAACCAGTCGAGCTCGGACACGTTCGCTGCGCCGAAGAACGCGGAGAAGTTCCGCCACCCCGACGACGCGAACGCCTCGCCCCCGAAGTATCCGAAGTTGTCGTCGATCAGTCCGCGGCGCTGCGCCGTCGTGATCCGGTGCCGGAAGTTGTGGTTTTTGTTGAGGTACTGGCGCAGGGCCGCCGCAACGATTCTGGGGAGAACTCTGACGAGAAACCTGCGCCGCCGGCTCGGCATCATCGCTCTCCTCCCGACAGAAGAGGAGATAAATGCACCGTCGCGCAGTGCGCTTATCCCGCCGCCTGTTGTTGAAGTGAGCGCGGATTATACACTTTCGGGGAGAGGCAAGACGAGGGCTACCCGCCGGCCGCCGGGGCAAAAAAAACCGGCGGAGGCGCTCGGAGCGCCCCCGCCGGGAGAGTTCGAACCTTTTCGCCCGTTTACCGCGGGCCGGCAATCTTCCAAAGCAGATCGACGACCGGCGGCAGAGGCACCTGGGAACCGATGGCCGTTCCGTTCATCACCCAGATCGTGTTCGTACCGGTGCCCGAGTTGCGCCAGACGATGTCCGGCTGGC
>JBBRDK010000032.1:0-37767 GCA_038203955.1 Thermoanaerobaculia bacterium
CCCCAGGAATACGAGCACCTCCTGGCTCAGTACGAAAACTCGTTCAAGAATCTCCAGGAAGGGCAGATCATCCGGGGCCGGGTTCTCACGGTGACCCCCTCTGAAGTGATCGTCGACATCGGCTACAAGTCGGAAGGCATGATCCCGGTCTCCGAGTTCACGGACTTCTCCGGAAACGTGATGGTCAAGCCCGGCGACGCCGTCGACGTGCTGCTCGAGCGCACCGAGGACCAGAACGGCTACGTTGTCCTCTCCAAGGACAAAGCCGAGAAGATGAAGGTGTGGGACGAGGTCGAGAAGTCCTACCGTTCGGGCTCCACGGTCCGCGGCCGGGTCATCGACCGGATCAAGGGCGGACTGGCGGTCGACATCGGCGTCAAGGCCTTCCTTCCGGGCTCGCTGGTCGACGTCAAGCCCGTCAAGAACCTCGAGTCGCTCCGCGGTAAAGACCTCGATTTCAAGGTGATCTCGGTCGACAAGAAGCGGGGCAACATCGTGCTCTCCCGCAAGGCCGTCGTCGAGGTCGAGCAGGAAGCGAAGAAGAAGGAGACCCTGCAGCTCCTCGAAGAGGGCCGGGTCCTCCGGGGTACCGTCAAGAACCTGACCGACTACGGCGCCTTCGTCGATCTCGGCGGTCTGGACGGTCTCCTCCACGTCACCGACATGTCCTGGGGCCGCGTCAACCATCCGTCGGACCTGGTCAAGGTCGGCGACGAGATCGACGTCGTGGTTCTCAAGTTCGACCGCGAGACGGAGCGCGTCTCTCTCGGCACCAAGCAGCTCACCGACGATCCGTGGAGCCACGTGCCGGAGCGGTATCCGACGGGATCCCGTGTGACCGGCCGGGTGACCAACGTGACGGACTACGGCGCCTTCGTCGAGCTCGAAGAGGGCGTCGAGGGTCTCGTGCACGTCTCGGAAATGTCGTGGTCGAAGAAAGTCAAGAATCCCTCGAAGGTCGTTTCCCCCGGCGATACCGTCGAGGCGATCGTCTCGGACGTGAACCGCGATGCGCGGCGCATCTCCCTCTCCCTCAAAGACACGCTTCCCGATCCGTGGGAGAGCGTCGTCGAAAAGTACGCGATCGGCAGCCGGGTCAACGGAAAGGTCCGCAACCTGACCGACTTCGGCGCGTTCGTCGAAATCGAGGAAGGCGTCGACGGCCTCGTCCACGTTTCCGACATGTCGTGGACCAAGCGCATCAAGCACCCCTCGGAGGTGCTGAAGAAGGGCGACGACGTCGAGGCGATCATCACGTCGATCGACCAGGAAAACCGGCGGATCTCTCTTTCGATCAAGGAGTTTCAGCCGAACGACTGGCAGACCTTCAAGGACAAGTACCAGGCCGGCGACGTCGTCGAAGGAATCGTCACGCGGGTGGCGGACTTCGGCGTGTTCGTGCAGATCGAAGGGCTCGTCGAGGGTCTGATGCACGTCTCGGAGACGCCGGTCGGACGCGGCGAGAAGCCCCAGGATCATTTCAAGGAAGGCGACACGCTGCGCGCCCGCATCCTCCGGATCGAAGACGCCGAGATGAAGGTGGGACTCTCGGGCCAGGGCGTCGAGGCGGCCGAGCCGGCTCCTGCCGGCGCCGCGGCCCCCGAGCCCGAGCCCGCTCCGGCGCCGCCGGCCGCGGAGGCTTCCTCGTCCGCGCCCGCCGTCGAGACGGCCGCCGAAGCCCCCGCCGAGCCGGCGCCCGCGGCCGAAGGCGGAGAGCCGGAAGGCGTCCCCAAGAAGAAACGCACGCGCAAGAAGGCGGAAGACGCCGCCCCGAAGACTTAGCTGGGCCAGCCGAGCATGTCGACGGGTACTCTGGGTGTTCCATGCGCGGCCGGCTCTGATCGCCGCCGCGCCCATCCGGTCGAGAGGTGTCCATGACGAAAGCCGAGCTGATCGAGCGCGTCGCCGTCGCCACGGACGTCACCAAGAAGCAGGCGGAAGCGATCGTCGACACGGTTTTCGACGCGATCGTCCGCTCCCTGAAGGAAGGCCAGAAGATCGAGCTGCGCGGATTCGGATCGTTCCGGCTCCGGGAGCGCGGCGCGCGCATGGGCCGCAACCCGAAGACCGGCGTCAAGGTCTCCGTTCCCGCGAAAAAGATTCCGTATTTCAAACCCGGCAAGGAACTGAAAGAGCTCATCAATCGTTGAAGCGTTGAAGGGTTGAGGCGTCGAAGCGTTGAAGCGTTGAAGCGTTAGAACGGTCGATGCCGGACGTCCTCTTCGCCCCCTGGCGCTACGAATATCTCGTGTCCGACAAGTCGGGAACGAACTGTTTTTTCTGCGAGGCCGCCGCCTCCGAGACCGACCAGGAAACCCTGGTCGTTTCCCGCGGCCGGAAGGTGTTCGTGATTCTGAACCGCTACCCCTACACCAACGGCCACGTGATGGTGGCGCCTTACGCGCACGAAGCGCGGCTCTCGGGGTCCTCCGACGAGACCCTGACCGAGTTGATTCGGACGGTCGCCAACGCCGAACGCATCCTGACTTCGGCATACAAGACGGACGGGTTGAACGTCGGCATCAACTTCGGCTCCGCCGCGGGCGCGGGCGTCGCGGATCACTACCACGTGCATCTGGTGCCGCGTTGGAGCGGCGACACGAATTTCATGACGGCGATCGGAGACGTTCGCGTGGTCCCCGAAGAGCCGGCCGCGACCCTCGCCCGCCTGCGGCCTCTCTTTGCGGGTGACCCGGAGTGAAGGCCACCTCACCCGACGCGTCCCGCCGCTGGATCGCCGTCGTTCTCGCCTGGGTCTTCCCGGGCCTCGGTCACGCGTACCTCGGCCGCCCCCGCACCGCAATCGTCTACGCCGCGGTCGTCACGGCGACCTTCGTGCTCGGAATGTCGTTCCAGGGGAGGCTCTACTCGATCGAGCCCGGCCAGCCGCTTTCCATCCTCGCCACGTTCGCCGTGTACGGAGCCGGTCTCTTGAACATCGCGGGACGGCTGCTTTCGGACAACCCCGGCGGAACCGTACTCTCCGTGACGTACGAGTACGGGTGCGCCTACCTGCTGACCGCCGGCCTGATGAATCTCCTGTTGATGCTGGACGCGTTCGACATCGCTGTGGGGCGGAAGGCGTGACCGTCGTGGCCTCTCTGCTGCCCGTGGACCACTTCCTGATCATGGCGGTCTACGCCCTGCTGGTCTCCATCTTTTTCGCGTTCGTCTGGCGCAACGAGCGGCGCGAGCGCTTCCTTCTCTTCGCGAAGATCTTCGGAGCGCTGATCGTCGGAGGGCTCGCGGTGGCGTGGCTGATGTATCCGTTCCCGGCATGACGCGGGAGGCGGGAGTCGGGAGGCGGAAGGCGGAGATTCTCACTGGGCTCGTGTCGTCTCCGCTTCGTTCGCCTGCCCCCTACCGCCTTCCCCCTTCCGGCTAAAATGTGCGGCATCGTCGGATGGGTGGGGCGGGATTCCATCGATCCCCACGCGGTCGACCGCGCCCTCGAAACTCTCAACCGGCGCGGTCCCGACGGGTCGGGCCGCTGGTGCAGCCCGGATGCCACGGCAATCCTGGGCCACCGGCGTCTCGCAATCCTCGACCCGTCGATCCGCGGCGAGGAGCCGTCGCTGGCGCCCGACCGCGCCTCGGCCTTCATCCATAACGGGGAGATCTACAACTTCCGGCAGATCCGGGAAGACCTCGAAACGCAGGGCGAGCGTTTCGTGTCCGAGAGCGACGGCGAAGTGGCGCACCGCCTGCTCCGTCTCCACGGCCCGGACGCGCTGTGCCGGCTCGAGGGCATGTTCGTGCTCGCGCTCTGGGACGACGCTTCCGGGCGTCTCCTTCTCGCCCGCGACCGTCTCGGGATCAAGCCGCTCTATTACACGCGCGCCGCGGGAGGGATCGCGTTTGCCTCCGAGCCCAAGGCGCTGCTGTCCCTGCCGGGGATCTCCGCGCGTCTCGATCCGGACGCCGTGTCGGACTTCCTATCCTACGGCTACGTCCCGTTCGACCGCTGCATCTTCGAAGGGATCCGGAAGCTGCCGCCGGCGCACCGCCTTCTCTTCGATCGAGCCGCGGGAACGATCCGCGTCGAGCCTTTCTGGCGCCTCGAGCGGCGCGATGTCTCCGACGACCCCGACGAGCTGCGCGCCCGGCTCGACGAGGCGGTGCGCTCCCATCTCGTGTCCGACGTCCCGGTCGGCGCGTTTCTCTCCGGCGGACTCGATTCGTCCACGGTGGTCGCGAGAGCGTCCCGCGAGATCCCCGGACTGCCGACGTTCACGGTCGGGTTCCGTGGCGGGGACATGGACGACATGCGCTACGCCAGGGTCGCGGCGGGCGCTTTTGAGACCCGCCACCGCGAGGAGATCCTCGACATCGCGGACCTCTCTTCGACTCTCGCGCGCTCGGCGGAGGTGTACGACGAGCCGCTGTACGACTCGAGCCTCCTGGCCGTCGGCGGCGTCGCGGCGCTCGCGCGCTCCGAGGTCAAGGTCGTCCTCACGGGGGACGGCGGAGACGAGATCTTCGGGGGCTACGGCTGGGACGAGACGGTCATGCGGTACGAGGGAATGCGGCGCGGTTTCGGCCCCCTGGCGCCTCTGCTTTCCGGAGCGTACCGGGGCCTCGTCGCGCCGCTCGCCCGGATGCCGGTCGGATCGCGGGCGGCCGGGGCGGCGCGGCTCCTCGCGCCCGATTTCGTCGACCGCTATTTCCCCGTGCGCGGCTTCTTCGGCGCCGCCGAACAGAACCGGATCCTGGGGCCGCGTCCTCGCGATCCGGCGTGGCTCTTCCGGCAGTTCGACCGGCCCGACCTCCCGCTCGCGCACCGGCTTCTCTCTCTCGACATCCACACCTACCTGCCGGACAACGGCCTGATGCAGGTCGACCGCTCCACGATGGCGGTCGGCCTGGAGGCGAGGGTGCCTTTTCTCGACCGCCAGCTCGTCGAGTACGGCTTCTCTCTGCCGCCGGACCGGCTCTTCCGGCCGGGTAGGACCAAGATCGCGTTTCGCGAGGCGATCGGCGCGTGGCTTCCGAAGGAGATCCTCACGCGGTCGAAGGCCGGCTTCTCCACGCCATTCAAGACGTGGGTCGGGGGAGAGAACCGCGAAGACGCGTTTCGCCTGCTCGAACGGGGTGACCTCGCCGCCGACGGCGTCATCCGCCCGAAGGAAGTCCGCCGCTTCATCGAATCCGGAACGCAGCGCCGCAACAACAAGGTCTGGCTGCTGTTGAACCTCGAGGCGTGGTACCGAAGGTGGATTCGAGGGCACCGGCTTGAGGAAGGCGAGGGGCGCTGACGGAGCCGGGAATCGGGAGCCGAGCGACCAACGGGAGCGAGACGGCCGCGGTACTCCGCGGTCAACTCGATCGGGAATCGGGAATCGGGAATCGGGAATCGGGAATCGGGAATCGGGAATCGAAAGAATAAGGCGGTGAGGGTCCGCCGGCAAGTTCTTTAGGCTTTTCCGCCTTCCGTCCCTACGCGTGCTCGAAGAAGAGCTGTACGCCCGCGATCACCGTTTCGACTTCCTCCTCCGTCAGCGAGGGAAAGATCGGAAGCGAGAGGCTCGTCTGCGCCAGCGCCTCCGCCTCGGGAAGCGACGGCGGCGGCCCGTAGGGCTCCATCGCGGGCTGGAGGTGGTTCGGGATCGGGTAGTGGACGCCGGTCTCGACTCCCGCGCGCGTTAAGTGGTCGCGGAGCGCGTCGCGCGTCGCCTGGTCCTTCAGGCGGATCGGGTAGAGGTGGTAGACCATCCGGGTGCCGGGCCGCTCGAGGGGCGTCCGCAGTCCGTCGATGCCGGTCAGGGCCGTGTCGTAGTGCCGCGCGACGGCCCGCCGCTTCTCGATGAAGGTCTCGAGCAGGGCGAGCTGCTTGCGTCCGACCGCCGCTTGGATCTCGTTGAACCGCAGGTTGAATCCGACCGCGACGTGAGTGTACTTGTCGCGACGGCCGTGATCGCGGAGGAGCCGCACCGTGCGAGCGACTTCTTCGTCATCCGTCGTGACCATCCCGCCGTCCCCCAGCACCGTCAGGTTCTTGGAAGGGTAGAAGGAGAAGCATCCCGAACGGCCGACGGATCCCACGGTCTTCCCGCCCAACCGCGCGCCGTGCGCCTGGCAGCAGTCCTCCACGATCCAGAGGCGGTGGCGCTCGGCGAGAGCCCGCAACGCGTTCAGATCCGCCGCTCCGCCGTAGAGATGAACGGGCACGATCCCGACCGTTTTCTCCGTGACGCGGGACGCGGCATCGGCGGGATCGATGGCGCCGTAGCGGTCGACGTCGGTCATGACGGCCGTCGCTCCGGCGTGAAGGATTCCTTCGATGGTCGGGAACGCCGTCATGGAGGGCACGAGCACCTCGTCGCCCGGACGGACACCGAGCGCGATCAACGAGAGCTGGATCGCCGAGGTGCCCTGCGAGACCGCCACCGCGTGACGCGTTCCGATGTAGGCAGCAAACTCGTTTTCGAACGCCTTCGTCTCCGGCCCGAGAATGAACCGGCCGGACGCGACGACCTCGAGGATCGCCGCCGTCATCTCGGGCGTGACGGTGACGCGCGACAGCGGTATCAAGGGGAGGGTGTCGGCACGGGCGCGCGCCCCAGACGGGAGCGCTGCGAGACGGCGGAAAGGGGAAGCGAAATCTCACGGCCCGACTCGATCGACTCGTACAGGGCGGTGATCACTTCGAGAGACCGGCGGCCCTCCCGGCCGTCGACCGCCGGCTTTCCGCCGGCATCCATGGCGTCGAATGCGGCCTCGTAATACGCGTGATGCCCGAAGCCGTAGACGTCAGGAGGGTTCGTCCGCGAGGTCTCGAGGACCCGCGCGTCCTCTTCGGTCGGATTCTCGAAGCTCCAGAGAGACATTTCGTTCATGGCGAACCCGCCGACGACCACAGTGCCCTTCTCGCCCAGAATCGAGATCGACCCCTCGAGGTCCCCGGGCCGCGCCGCGGTGGTCGCCTCGATGACGCCGAGAGCGCCGCTCGAAAACCGCAGCACCGCGATTCCGGTGTCTTCCGCCTCGATCTGAACGAGCCGCGTGGCGCTCATCGCCTCGACCGACTGGACGTCGCCCATCGTGTGGAGAAGCATGTCGATGTGGTGGGACGCCTGGTTCGAGAAGACGCCGCCGTCCATTGCCCACGTGCCCCGCCACGGGGCCTGGTCGTAGTAGTCCTGCCGGCGGCACCAGCGTACGCGGACGGTCCCGAGCACCAGGCGCCCGAAACGGCCCTCGTCGAGGGCCGACTTGAGCTTCAGGATCGGGAGGTTGTACCGGTTCTGCTTCACCACGAAGAGCCGGGTCCCGTTGCGGTCGCATTCCGCGATCATGGCGTCCGCGTCAGACAGCGTCAGCGCCATCGGCTTCTCGACGAGCACGTTGGCCACGCCCGCGCGCGAGGCGGCCAGAACCTGCTCGCAGTGGTCTCCCGAGGGCGTGCACACCGAGAGCAGGTCCGGGGTCTCCGCGCGCAGCATCCGCGCGAGATCGGTGTAGGGCCGCCCGCCGTGCCGTCCGGCCAGATCGCCGGCCTTGTCGGGCCGGACGTCCACCGTGGCGACCAGCTCCGATCGGGGCGACGCGCCGAGGATGGCGGCGTGGCGCTGCCCGATCCGGCCACAGCCGATCAAGGCTGCCTTCCAGGCTCGAATCGAAAGAGATGTCATGAAATAGGCCCTCGAATCTTAGCAGCACGGGCGCGGGGAACGAGAGGGACCCCGGGGTGCGCGGGCGCCGCCCGGCCTTTGTTACTCTGGCTCTCTTGAATCTGCTGATTTCTTCCGGCGAAGCCTCCGGAGACATATACGGGTCCCGCCTTCTCCGGGCGGTGTCGCGCCGGCGGCCCCCGATGGGCTTTTTTGGAATGGGCGGGGCACGGCTCGGGGACGCCGGCCTCGAGCGACTCGTTCCGTCGGAGGCGCTGTCCGTGGTGGGCATCTTCGAGGTCTTCGAGAAGCTGCCGGCGATCCGGCGCGCGCTCTCGGCGCTGGAGCAGGGTGCGCGCAGGCGCCGTCCCGTCGCCGCGGTGCTCATCGACTTTCCGGATTTCCATGCCCTCCTCGCGCGCCGCCTCGTCCGACTCGGGATTCCGCTGATCTACTACGTGAGCCCCCAGGTCTGGGCCTGGCGCTCCGGCCGGGCCCGGACGATCGCCGCCCGAGCCCGGCGGATTATCACGCTCTTCCCGTTCGAGGCAGAAATCTATCGCCGGTTCGGGGCGGACGCGGTCTGCGCGGGGCACCCCCTCGTGGACGACGTCCGCGAGGGGCTCGAACGGCCGCCCGTTCTGCCGCCTCCCGCGGCGGGAAAGCGCCGGCTGCTGCTGCTGCCGGGAAGCCGCCGCGGCGAGATCGTGCGCCACTGGAAGCCGATGGCCGACGCGGCGGCGCGGCTCGCGGCGAGATTCGACCTCGAGGTCGTGGCCGTTCGCGCCCCGGGCCTCCCGGAGGATCTCTTCTCGTCGGCGGCGTCCTCAGGAATTTGCGTGGCCGACGGCGGTCTGCACCGGCTGCTGTCGAGCGCCGATCTCGCCTTCGTCGCTTCCGGCACGGCAACCCTCGAAGCCGCGCTCTGCGGCACGCCGATGGTCGTGTTTTACAGGACGTCGGCGGCGAGCGCGGCGATCGGGCGCCTCCTCATCCGGGTCCCGTGGATCTCGCTCGTCAACATCCTCGCCGGCCAGGCTGTGGTTCCCGAGCTCATCCAGAACGAAGCGACTGCGGCGCATCTCGAGGAGGAAGGTGCCGCGATCCTGGAATCTCCCGAGCGCTCCCTTCGCATGCGGACGGCCCTCGCCGCCGTGGCGGAAAGCCTCGGGGGGCCGGGCGCGACGGAGCGCGCGGCCGACGCGGTCCTCGAGGCGGTCGAGCGTCCCGGGGCGGCCGAGACGTCCGGCGGCGCACTCGTCCGCGGAGGGGCGCTGTGAAGCCGTGAAGCTGTGAAGCCCTTTCCCCGCCTTCTCCGCGCGTTCGGCCGGTATCGCGGCCGAGCCTTTCTGGCGCTGCTCGCCATGGTCGTCGTCTCGATCTCCACGGTCGCGATGCTGTTCCTCCTCGCCAAGGTGATCGACGACGCGCTCGGCGCCGGTGCCGCTGCGAGGCTGTCCGGATTCGGCGGCGGGGGAGCGGGGCGGGCGACGCTGTTGCGCTGGCTCGACGCTTTCTACGCCACCGCCAGGCAGATCGCGGAGACCCACGGCATTCCCGTGCGGTTCGCGGTCCCGCTCCTCCTGCTGCTCGCGCTCGTCTCGAAGAACGTCTTCTCCTACATCTCGGAGTTCGAGTTGAACGGGATCGGCGTCGCGATGGTCCGGGATCTTCGCCGCGAGGCCTACGACAAGCTCCTCCGCCAGTCCACGAGGTTCTATTCCGAGAGCTCGACGGGCGATCTCATGAGCCGCATGCTCTCCGACGTCGAGCAGATTCAGACGGCCTTCGGCCACCAGCTCACCGACCTCGTCCAGGGCGCGCTGACTCTCGTCCTGCTCCTCCTCTACGTCTTCTCGATGAACGCGCGCCTCGCCCTCATCATTTTCCTCCTGGCACCCGTCATCCTTCTTCCGATCGTCAGCAACACCCGGCGTCTCGGCAAGGCCGCCACGGCGGCGCGCGAACGGATCGGCCATCTCGGCGCCATCCTGTCCGAGACCCTCCGCGGCCACCGCGTGATCAAGACCTACGCCATGGAGGACTTCGAGGCGCGCCGGTTCGAAGAGGCGAACAACGACTACTTTCGCGTGAACCGGAGAACCGTCAGGATCCAGGCGCGCAATGCCCCCTTCATGGAGATCCTCGCCGGCATAGGCCTCTCGGCGCTCTTCGTCTACGCCGCATCTGAGATCCACGCGCATCGGATGGAGGTGGGCGAGCTCTTCTCGTTCCTCGCCGCGCTGATGATGATGTACAAGCCGGTGAAGGACGTGACCCGCATCAACATGGCGATCCAGCTCGCCCTGTCGTCGGCGAGGCGCGTGTTCGAGCTCGTCGACCGCGTGAGCGAGATCCAGGAGAAGCCTGAGGCCCGTCCTCTCGCGCCGTTTTCCGACGCGATCCGCTATGAGAACGTGAGCTTCCGGTACGAGGACCAGCCGGTCCTGCTCGACGTCGATCTGACCATCCGCCGCGGCGAGACGGTCGCGATCGTGGGCCCGTCGGGGGCCGGCAAGACGAGCCTCGTGAACCTCCTCCCGCGTCTCTACGACCCGACCGCGGGAGGGATCACCTTCGACGGCGTCGACATCCGCGACGCCACGCTGCGATCCCTGCGGGACCAGATCGGGCTCGTCACCCAGGACACGGTCCTCTTCGACGCCAGCGTCCGAAGCAACATCGCCTACGGGCAGGCGTCGCCCCCGGAGGAGAAGGTGCGCGCCGCAGCCCACGCCGCGTACGCGGACGAGTTCATCGACCGCCTTCCCGAAGGCTACGACAGCTTCGTCGGCGAGAACGCTGGCCGCCTGTCGGGCGGCCAGAAGCAGCGCCTCGCCATCGCCCGGGCGATCTACAAGGACGCTCCGATCCTGATCCTCGACGAGGCAACCTCGCAGCTCGACACCGAGTCCGAGGCGCTCGTCGCCCGGGCGCTCATGAACCTCATGAAGGGGAGAACGACGCTCGTCATCGCGCACCGGCTCTCGACCGTGCGCCGCGCGGATCGCATCCTGGTGTTCGACCGGGCGCGCCTCGTCGAGTCCGGAACGCACCAGGAGCTCCTCGCCCGGCCCGGCGTGTACCATCGACTCCACGCGATGCAGTACTTCACGGAGACGGAGGCGGCCGAGGCCGCTCCCGTGGCAGGGCCCCGATGATTCGCAGCATGACGGGGTTCGGGCGCGCCCAGGGCCCCCTCAAACCCGGCGTGACCGCGGAGATCTCCGCCCGGAGCGTCAACCATCGCTTCCTCGACATGACCGTCAAGCTGCGCGAGTCGGAGGCGCCGCTCGAGCCCGTCCTGCGAAAGGCCTTCTCGGCGCGGGTGTCGCGAGGGAAGGTCGAGATCTCCCTGCGCGTGCGCCGCGACGCGCAGAGCCGCAGCGAGGTCGTGCTCGACGAGGCGCTGCTCGGCGCGGCGATCGGCCGCATCCGCGCCGCCGCCGAGAAATTTTCCGTCGAGGGGCGGCTCGAGGTGCGCGACCTTCTCGCCGTCCCGGGCGCGCTCTCGGTCGAAGACGCCGCCGCCGAGCTCTCCGCGGAGGAGATCGCCGCCGTCGAAGCGATCGGCGCCGAAGCCGCCTCGGCGCTCGTCGCCATGCGCGAGATCGAAGGGCGGTCGGTGGCCGCCGACATGGCCGCGCGAGTCTCTTTTCTGCAGGGCAAGTCGGGCGAGCTCTCGTCCCGGCGGGAAGAGGTCTCCGCCCGCCTGCTCCAAAACCTCCGCGAGCGGCTGAGCGCTCTCGTTCCGGACCTTCCCCTCGACTCCTTGCGCCTCGAACAGGAGGCGGCCCTCGCCGTCGACAAGACGGACGTCTCCGAAGAGCTCTCGCGGCTCCAGGGGCACCTCTCGTCGTTTCAGGAGCTGCTCGGCTCGAGCGGCCCCGTCGGCAAGAAACTCGAGTTCCTGACCCAGGAGATCCTCCGCGAGCTGAACACCCTGGGCTCCAAGGCGAGGGACCTGCAGCTCGTGCGCGACGTCGTCGAAATGAAATCGGAGACGGAAAAGATCCGCGAACAGGTCCAGAACGTCGAATGAATGCGCCCGCCCGGGGAGACCTCTTCATCGTGTCCTCCCCGTCGGGCGGCGGGAAGACGACCCTGATTCGCCGGCTGCTGAACGACCCTCCGGGCGAGCCGCTCCATTTCTCCGTCTCTCACACCACACGGGCGATGCGCGCAGGGGAGACCGACGGGCGCGAATACCACTTCATTTCCGTCGCCGAGTTCCAGGAGATGGCGGCCGGGGACGCCTTCCTCGAGCACAACGAGGTGCACGACAACATTTACGGCACGTCGAAGGCGGAAGTGCTCCCGCGCCTCGAAGCGGGAGAGGACGTGGTTCTCGACATCGACGTCCAGGGCGCCCGCGACGTCCGCCGCGTCTATCTCGGGGCGGTCATGATCTTCATCGCGCCGTCCTCCCAGCCCGAGCTCCAGAAGAGGCTTCGGCTGCGGGGACTGGACGGGGAGGAGGTCATCCGGAAGCGGCTGATCAATGCCTCCAAGGAGATCCAGGAAGCCATGGATTATCAGTACGTTATCGTGAACGACGATCTCGATCGGGCCACTCTTGAGTTACAATCCATCGTTCGGGCGAGGCGACTGACGCCGGCCCGCCAGGCGCTGCGCCTGGAACGTATCCGCAAAGAATTCCGCTGACCGCTGACCGTAACCGTAGACAGAGAGGTTTCTCCGATGATCCAGAACATCCCCGAAGGTGTGGACAGCAAGTTCCGGCTCGTCCTCTTAATCGCCCGCCGGGCCGAGCAGCTCATGCGCGGCGCCCGGCCGAAGATCGAGGCCGACCGGCCGACCAAGCCCACCCGTCTCGCCGCCGAAGAGTTCGACGAGAACCGCGTGCGTTGGGACTACGGCGCCGAAGGCGGCGTGCTTGAGGACGCCGACGCCGACGCCGATGCGGACGCCTCCGCCGACACCGAGTCCGTGGAGGAAGAAGCGACCGTCTGAACGGGGCGGCCCCCGCCGGGCCGCTTTTCTGCACCATGCAGCCTCTCCGCGTCGTCCTCGGCGTTTCCGGCGGCATCGCGGCATACAAGGCGGCGGAGCTCTGCCGCGCCTTCGTTCGCGAGGGCTTCGAGGTGCAGCCCGTCCTGACCCGCGGAGCCCGGGAGTTCGTCTCGCCTCTGACCTTCGCGGTGCTCTCGGGCCGCGAGGTCCCGACCGAGGTCTGGGGTGACCGCCACCGTCCGGCCGTGCTCCACGTCGAGCTCGCGGACCGCAGCGACATTCTCGTCGTGGCCCCCGCCACCGCGCACACGCTCGCGCGGTTCGCCCACGGGCTGGCGGACGACTTCCTGACGACCTACTTCCTTTCGCACCGCGGACCGGTCCTCCTCGCGCCCGCGATGGAGTCGGCGATGTGGGCGCACCCGGCGGTCCGCGCGAACTGCGACCTCCTCGCGGCGCGCGGGGCACGATTCGTGGGGCCAGCCTCCGGGTTTCTGGCGTCCGGGCACGAGGGTGTCGGCCGCATGGCCGAGCCGGAAGAGATCCTGGCGGCCGCCCGGGCGCTGCTGTCGCGGACACCGCGCTCGCGGGACATGGAGAGGCTCCGCATCCTGGTGACCGCCGGCCCGACCCGCGAGCCCGTCGATCCCGTCCGCTTCCTCTCGAACCGCTCGAGCGGCCGGATGGGGTACGCGCTGGCGGAATCGGCGCGCGACCGGGGGGCCGCCGTCACCCTTCTCTCGGGGCCGACGGGACTGCCGGCGCCGCCGGGCGTCCGATTCGTCCCCTTCGAGACCTCGGCCGATCTGCACGGCGTTCTCGTCCGGGAGTTCCCCGAATGCGATGCGCTCGCCATGGCGGCGGCCGTCGCCGACTTCATCCCCGCGGCCAGCGCGGATCGGATGCACCGCGCGAACGGAGACGCGACCATGCGGCTCGCGGCCGGCCGCGACGTGCTCGCGTCGTTACGCCCCTTGAAGCGCGAGCAGGTCGTCATCGCCTTCGCGGCCGAGACCGAAGACCTCGAGCGCCGCGGCGCGGCCAAGCGCGACGCCAAGGGAGCCGACCTGATCGTGATCAACGACGTCGGCCGCAAGGACATCGGATTCGAGTCACCCGACAATGAGGTCGTGATCCTCGCGAAAGGGGAGCCGGCGCTCGTCGTTTCGCGGCGCCCGAAACGCCAGGTCGCCGACGCTATCTGGGACGCGTTTCTGAAGGCGAGGTCCGCCGCCGCCGGCCGAGAGGTGTCCGCCGCGCCGCAGGCCCGCCGGTGAGCTCGGGGCCGCCCCTCGGAGACGACCTCGCCTACTTTCGAGACCTCGGGATCCGGGAGATCTATTTCGCCGGACCCGCCACGAAGGGCGGCGCTTCGGCGGCCAGCGCGCCGCCGGCGCTCCTGCCGGGTTCCATGGCCGACATCCCCGCCCTGAAGGAATTTCTCGCGGGATGCCCGAGATGCAAGCTCGCCGGAACGCGAACGCAGATCGTGTTCGGCCAGGGAAATTCCAGCGCGGAGCTGATGTTCGTCGGGGAAGCGCCCGGCCGCGACGAAGATGAGCAGGGGCTGGCCTTCGTCGGGCGCGCCGGCCAGCTGCTCACCAAGATCATCGAGGCGATGGGACGCACCCGCGACGACGTCTACATCGCCAACGTCCTCAAATGCCGGCCACCCAACAACCGCAACCCCGAGCGCGACGAGGTCGAATCCTGCCGTCCCTTCTTAAACGAGCAGATCCGCCTCGTCTCGCCGAGGGTGATCGTGACGCTCGGCAGCTTCGCGGCGCAGGCGCTCCTCGAGACGGACGAGCCCATCTCACGGCTGCGAGGCCGCTGGCAGACGGCTCGAGGGGTGAGGGTCATGCCGACGTTCCATCCCGCCTTTCTCCTGCGGTCCCCGGACCGCAAGAAGGACGTCTGGGAAGACATGAAGCTCGTGCGGGACTACTTGAGTAGTCAGTAATCAGTTCTCAGTTTTCAGTTTTCAGTGCTCGGGCGGAAAAGAAACGGGCGGCCGAAGCCGCCCGGTTTTTCGAACTCATGACTGAGAACTGAAAACTGATAACTCTTTTCCTACCCCCCGCCGAGCCGTGCGAAGATCGGGAAGTGGCTCGCGGCGCCCATGAAGAAGAGCATCGGGACCGAGAGCCACGTGTTCGTCCTCGAAGCGAGAAAGGCCCGCCGCGCCCACAGCGGCATCTCGGCGGGCGCGGGCGTGCCCTCCGCGGCCGCCTTCGTCGCCGCGATGATCTTCTTCTGGAGCGGCCAGATGATCATCCAGACGTTCATGAACATCACGGTGCCGAGGCCGCCGCCGATCCCGATCGCGATCGACCGGTTGCTGCCGCCGTCGCGGATCAGAGACGCGACACCATAGGCCGTCGCCGCGACGAGCACGGCGATGACGACGCCGAGGACGCGGCCGTCCTTGAGAGGGCCGCCCGCGACCGACATCCGCAGCAAGGCGGCTTCGATCAGCCAGGCCACGATCCAACCGATCAGCACCACGCCGAGCGTGCGCCCGACGTTCGCCTCGGTGTGAAGGATGAGCATGTAGTAGAGCAACCCCGTCAGGACGGTCCAGAACGCGCCCCATCGGAACCACCAGAGCGCCTTGGGCATGAGGTTCGGAACCACCTTCCCCTTGGTCGCGGCGTCGAGCTCCTTCATGAAGTTGACGTTCACGAGGTTGAAGAAATAGAGCATTCCGATCCAGGTGATGCCCGCGAGGAAGTGACCCCACCGAAGAAGAAAGGTGACGTTCGTCTGCCAGTCTGAAGGCCAGGTCATGGGGTTTCCCCTCCTTTTCCGAAGTGGCCGTCGGAGCGGCCGAAAGAATCGAACCGATCTGATCTAAGCGAGTGGGCCGAGAAGCGTCGCAGGCGCCATCGCCTCCTCGAGCTCCTTTTCGGTGACGACTTTCTTTTCGAGCAGAACCTCGCGGACGCGCACGCCTCTCGCGACCGCTTCCTTGAAGATTTCGGCGGCCTTCGCGTAGCCGATCTTCGGCGTGAGGGCGGTGATCACCGACGGCGACTCCTCCAGGTAGTGGCGGCATTTCTCCGGGTTCGCCGTGATCCCGTCGATGCACCGCGTGCGGACGACGGGAAGGAAGTTGACCAGCAGCTGTGGGCCCCGCGTCAGGTTGTGCGCCAGGAGCGGCATCATGACGTTCAGCTCGAGCTGGCCGCCGCCCACCGCGAGCATGTTCGCCGAGTCCATTCCGATGATCTGGAAGCAGAGCATGTTGAGACACTCGAGCAGGGAGGGATTGACTTTTCCCGGCATGATCGAGGACCCCGGCTGCACCGGCGGCAGGCGGATCTCGTCCAGGCCGGTCGACGGTCCCGACGCCAGGAGCCGGATGTCGTTCGAGAGGCGGCCGAGCTCGACGGCGAGGGCCCGCAGCGCGGCGGAGTAGTCCCCGGCCGCGGCGCGGCTCTGCATCGCCTCGCGCGCGTCGGCGGCGGGCGTGTAGCGCTCCCCCGAAAACTCCGCGAGCCGGGCGATCGCCTTCTCACGGAATCCCGGGGGCGTGTTCAGACCGGTTCCCGCCGCGGAGCCCCCGAGGGCGAGCTCGAGGAGGCCGTCGAGCGATCGATCGAGCGCCGTTTTCCGGTGCGCGATCGCGGCCCCGTACGCGCGAAACTCCTGTCCGAGCGTCACCGGCACGGCGTCCATGAGATGGGTCCGGCCCGATTTCACGATTCCGGCGAATTCCGTACCCTTCTGCGTCAGCGCGCCCGCCGCGCGCCCGACCTCGTCCGCCAAGAGCCGCCCGACCGCGACCGCCGCCATGTGAAGCGCCGTCGGAAAGGTGTCGTTCGTCGACTGGCCGAGGTTGACGTCGTCGTTCGGATTGACCGCGGTGCGATCGCCGCGGGACTTCCCGAGTATCTCCGCGGCCCGGCCGGCGAGGACCTCATTGACGTTCATGTGGAAGGAGGTGCCCGCGCCCGCCTGATACACGTCCACGACGAACTGGTCCGCCAGTCCCCCCGCCAGGACCTCGTCGCAGGCGGCGCCGATCGCGCGCGCCTTCTCGGCGGGCAACCGTCCGAATTCCAGATTCGTTTCCGCACACGCCTTCTTGATGCGCGTGTAGGCGCGGATCATTTCCGGGTGCGCGCGCTCGCCCGAGATCGGGTAGTTCTCGATGGCGCGCGACGTCTGGGCGCCCCAGTAGGCCGCGTCGGGGATATCGCGGATCCCGAGACTGTCTTTTTCCTGCCTCAGAATTCCTCCGTGATCCCGGCATTCGGGATGCGATTCGCGGCCCGGGCGTCCCGGGCCGGGCGTCGGCGAAGGCCGGTCAACACGAGGCTTGCAACATTAGCAGATGAGCGGCCGACAAGACTCGACGCTCGGCGGCGGACCGAGCCGGCGCGAAGCGGTTCGCCATCGTGCGTTGCCGTACAATCGCCGCCTCGCGACGCCATGCCTTTCGACCACGACACCGACCTCCGCTTCCGACACGCTTTCCCGTGGCTTCGAGCAGGCGCGCTCGGCGTCTGTCTCCTCGCGTTTTCGACACTCTCCTGCCGCAAGGGTGCGCCGCGTGTTTCGGGCGACCCCCGCGGGGAGGCGTCCGCGGACGCGTCCCCCGAGGCGCGCACGCAGTCCGCCGCGCGCGCCGGCTCCGGCGGCTATGCCTTCACCCCCGCCGAAACCGGGACGATCGACGATTTCCTGAAGCGCAATCCCACTCTGCGCGTCGCGCGCGACGCAGACCGGCTTCCCGGTAAAGACGGCGACTCGGAGCTCAAGAGCCTCTACGGGATCTATCACCCGTACTTCCTCCGCGGCGACGTCAACGACGACGGCGTGCTCGATCTGATCATCGGGTTCGTCCGGCGCGACGTGAGCCGCGCGACTCCCTGGTTCTCGGTCGTCGTCTTCACGGGCCGGGACGTTCCGGGCGGGGCAGGGGAGTTTTCCTCCGGGATGTTTCTCGAGCGCGACATCAGCCTCGCCCGCGGAGACCTGTCCGTCGACCGAGACTCGATCGTGATCAGCCCGGACCTCGAGGATGAGACCGTCCGGAGATATCACTGGGATCCGAAGGCGCACACCTTCGTGCTCGTGCGCGACACGGACGAGGACACCGAATCTCCGTCGGTCTCGCAGACGAGCGCCCGGATCGCCGCGCGCCCCCGGGCGCAGCGCGGGTAGGGCATGCCGTGCCCGGTGCCGTCCGCGGGGCCGCGCCGACGCCGCGGCCGCTCGCGTTGAGCGAGGCGGCGGACCCGCGCCCGATCGTCTCGGTGGCGCTCCCGCTGCCGCTGCGGCGCGAGTTCTCGTACCTCGTACCGCCCGGCGTCGCACCGCCTCCCCCCGGCTCCCGCGTGCGGGTGCCGTTCGGGGAGCGCGCGCTCACGGGAGTCGTCGTCTCTGCCTCGGGCCCGAGCGCGCCGGGAATGCGGGAGATCCTGGAGGTGCTCGACGCGGAGCCCGTCTGTCCGCCCGACCTCCTGGAGCTCGCCCGCCGCACCGCCCAGCGCTTCTTCGCCTCGACGGGCGAGGTCCTCCGAAGCGCCCTTCCGGCGCGGTTGCCTGCCCCGGGGACTCTCCGGTACCGGATCACGCAAAAGGGAGCGCTCGGGCGGGCGTCGGATGTCGAGGCCGCCGTGCTCGGAGCCCTCGCCTCCGGGGAAACCGTGCGTGCGGCCGACCTCCCGAAAGGCACCGCGGACGCCCTGCGGTCGCTCGAAGAGAGGGGCTGGGTGCGGGCAGTCTCCGCCTTTCGGGACCGGCGCGCCCGGACCGAGACGGCGTATCTTCCGGCCGCGGGGCCGGTCGAGAACGTCCGCCGCAGCGCCCGCGGGGGCCAGGTCCTCGCCTGGCTCGAGTCGATCGGCCGGCCGGCCACCGCCGCGGAGATCCGTCTCGCCACCGGCGCGGGCCCCGCCGTCCTGCGAACCCTCTCGCTGGCCGGGCTCGTCCGCTCCTTCGCTCAGGCTCTGCGGGAAGAACCGCCTCCGATCCCGCGAGCGCGTCCTGCCTTCCGGCTCACCGGCGAGCAGGCGGCGGCACTCTCGTCGCTCTCGGCCGCCATCCGCGACAGAAGGTACTTTCCCGCGCTCCTCCAGGGCGTGACCGGAAGCGGGAAGACCGAGGTCTACCTGCAGGCGATCGGGGAGGCGCTCGGCGCCGGCCGGGGAGCCATCTGGCTCGTCCCGGAGATCGCCCTGACTCCCGTGTTCGCGCGGGAGCTCAAACGGCAGTTCGGCGACCGCGCGGCGCTCCTGCATTCCGCGCTGTCCGAGCGCGAGCGCGGGCTCGCGTGGGACCGCGTCCGGCGGGGCGAGGCGCGCGCGGTGATCGGGCCGCGGTCCGCGATCTTAGCCCCGGTCGACGACCCCGGCGTCATCGTCGTCGACGAGGAGCACGACTCTTCCTACAAGCAGCGCGAGTCTCCTCGCTACGACGCCCGCGAGGTGGCGGCGCTTCGGGCCCGGGCGGCGGGCGCCGCGCTCCTGTTCGGGTCGGCCACCCCCTCGCTCGAGGCGTACCACGCGTCGCGGCAGGGACGCGTCGCCCGTCTTCTCCTCACGGAGCGCGTCGAGTCGAAGCCTCTGCCCCAGGTGACGATCGTCGACCTGCGGCGCGAGATTCCCCGGCCCGACGAAAAGGGCGTGCCGCTCTTCTCCCGTCCGCTGGTCGAACGGCTTCGCGAGACGTTTGACCGGGGAGAGCAGGCGATCCTTCTCCAGCCGCGCCGCGGTTACGCGCCCTTTCTGCTCTGCCGGCAGTGCGGGCACGACTTCCGGTGCACCCGGTGCAGCGTCGCGCGGACCGTCCACGACCGGGGCCGGCGCCTCGTCTGCCACTACTGCGGAGAGCGCCTCGAGAGACCGCCGCGGTGCCCGGAATGCTCGGGGGCGCTCCTCGAGGCCATCGGGTTCGGGACGGAGCGGGTCGGCGACCGTTTCGCCGAGCTCTTCCCGGGCGTTCCGTACGCGGTGCTCGACCGCGACAGCTCCCGCAAGAGAGGCGCGGGCGCCGTGGTCGAAGACGTTCTCTCGGGCCGCGTGTCGTGCCTCATCGGAACCCAGATGGTCGCGAAGGGTCACGATTTCCCGAACGTGACCGCCGTGGGCGTGCTCTCGGCCGACACCATGCTGAACTTTCCGGATTTCCGGTCCGCGGAGAAGACGTTCCAGCTGGTCGCGCAAGTGGCGGGCCGGGCGGGGCGGGGCGAATCGAAAGGGACCGTCCACGTCCAGACGTTTCATCCGCAGCACCCGGCGATCCAGCGCGCCGCCGGGCACGACGTCGACGGCTTCTGCGCCGGAGAGCTCGATTTCCGGCGGTCCTTCTTCTATCCGCCGTTCTGCGAGCTCGCGGCGATCCTCGTGTCCTCGCCCGACCGCGAGCGGGCCGCCGAGGTGGCGTCGGCGGTCGCCGCGGCGGCGGAAGGCGCCCCCGGCCTCCGGGTGTCCGGTCCCGCTCCCGCTCCGCTCGAGCGCCTCCAGGGACGGTGGCGCTATCAGGTCCTGCTGCGTGCTCCCGACCGGAAGACCCTCCTCGCCATCCTGGAGGCATGCGTTCCGGAGCGGCCCCCCTCGGGAGTGCAGATCGCGGCCGACGTGGACCCGCAGGACTTGATGTGAAGACAGTTGTCAGTTATCAGTAGTCAGTTCTCAGTTCCCGCCTGCCGGCTCCCGCTCACCGCCTCCCGCCTCCCGGCTGCCGGCTGCCGGGCTGCCGGCGGCCGAAGGCCGCTTACAATCGCCTTTCCATGAATTCCGAGGAATCGAGCTTCGAAGAGCCCCTGACGAAGCTGCGTCAGCGGATCGAGGACCTGTCGGCTCTGCCGGACGAGGCGGCGCACAGGCGCGAGATCGAAAAGCTCCGCGAGAAGCTGGACCGCCAGACACGCGAGATCTACTCGGGCCTGTCGCCCTGGCAGAAGACGGTGGTGGCGCGCCACCCGGCGCGTCCCTATGCGCTCGACTATGTCGCCGCCCTCACCACAGACTTCGTGGAACTTCACGGGGACCGGAAGTTCTCCGACGATGCCGCGGTCATCGCGGGCCTCGCGTCTTTCCGGGGGCAGCCCGTCGCGGTCGTCGGCCACCAGAAGGGACGGGACACCAAGGAAAAGATCCGCCGCAACTTCGGGATGCCCCGTCCGGAGGGATTTCGCAAGGCGCTCCGGGTCATGCAGCTGGCGGAGAAATTCGGCCGGCCCGTCCTCTCCTTCGTCGACACGACGGGCGCCTATCCGGGGATCGACGCGGAGGAGCGGGGACAGGCGGAGGCGATCGCGGTCAACCTACGGGCGATGGCGTCTCTGAAGGTCCCCATCATCGTGACAATCACGGGGGAAGGGGGATCCGGCGGGGCGCTCGCCCTCGGGATCGGAGACCGGGTCCTGATGCTGGAACACTCGGTCTACTCCGTCATCTCGCCCGAGGGGTGCGCGGCGATCCTGTGGAAGGACGCCGCCCGCAAGAAGGACGCGGCCGAAGCGCTCAAGCTGACCGCGGCCGATCTGAAGGCGCTCGACGTGGTGGACGAGATCATTCCCGAGCCCCCCGGGGGCGCGCACTCGGACCCGGCCGGCGCCACCGCCGCGGTCGGCGAAGCGATCGAACGGCACCTCCGGCCGCTGCTCTCTCAGCCGGCGGCCGACCGCGGAGAGGCCCGCTATCGCAAGTTTCGCGCGCTCGGCCGCTTCGAGACGATTTCGGCTTCGTGACCGGACGCGTTCGGGCGGTCGGCGCCGCCGCCCGGACGTCGTTTGTCACAGCCGGCCGCGACACTGATTGCATGCAATCCCTCTGGACCCTTCGCGCCCCGGACCCGGCCGCCGGTGCCCTCGCCGCCGAGGCGAGAGTACCGCCGCTCATCGCCTCGCTCCTTCTCGCGCGCGGCGCCACGACCCCGGAGGCGGCTCGCGAGTTTCTCCGGCCGGACGCCGACGCCCTTCACGACCCTCTTCTCCTGAAGGGCGCCGCCGAGGCCGCGGACGTGATGGTCGCTGCCGCGCGGGCGGGCCGGCGGATCGTCGTGTTCGGCGACTACGACGTGGACGGGGTGACCTCCGTCGCCCAGCTGCGGGCCGCGTTGCTCCGCTCGGGGGCGGACGCCGTCGCCTTTCTGCCGCACCGCCTGCGGGACGGCTACGGCCTGCGTCCCGACACCGTGCGCCGCGTCCTCGAAGACCTGCGCCCCTCCGTACTCGTGACCGTGGACTGTGGAATCACCGCGGTCGAAGGCGTCGCCTGCGCGCGCGCCGCCGGGGTCGATGTCGTCGTCACGGACCATCATCTGGTTCCGGACGAGCTGCCCGCGGGAGCGATCGTCGTCAACCCGCGGCAGCCCGGCGACGAATACCCCGAGAAGGAGCTCGCCGCGTGCGGAATCGCCATGAAGCTCGCCCAGGCCGTCGCGCGCCGGGCGGGCATCCGACTCTCCCAGGACGCGCTCCTGCGCGCCGCGGCGCTCGGCACCATCGCGGACCTCGTGCCCCTTCGCGGCGAGAACCGGACGATCGCCGCGCTCGGCCTGGCGGCGCTCGCCGACGCGCGGGCGCCCGGACTTCGCGCGCTCCTCGCCGAGTGCGGCGTAATCGGCCGCGCTCCCACCTCCGAGGACGTGGCGTTCCGCATCGCTCCGAGGTTGAACGCCGCCGGCCGGCTGGACACCGCCGAGCTCGCCCTCTCCCTCTTCGAAGAGCGCGATCCCGTGCGCGGCGCTCAGATTGCGCGCGACCTCTCCGCGCGAAATGCGGAGCGGCAGACGATCGAGCGCCGCGTGACCGCGGAGGCGCGAGAGCGGATCGCCCGCGAATGCGACCTCGACAAGGACTCCGTCGTCCTGCTCGCGGCCGAGGGATGGCACCGCGGCGTGCTCGGAATCGCCGCCTCCCGCCTCGCCCGGGAGTACCACCGGCCCGTGCTCCTCTTCGGCCTCGAGGACGGCCGGGCGCGGGGGTCGGGAAGGAGCATCCCCGGAGTCTCGTTGCACGGGATGTTGAAGGAAATCGACGGGATCTTCGACGAGTTCGGAGGGCACGAGCAGGCCGTGGGAGCGAGCCTTCCCGAGGCGCGCTTTGCGGAGCTCCGGGAGGCGGCTCTCTCCCTCTTCGCTCACCGGGTTCCCGCGGCGCTTCTCGTCCCGGTCGAAGAAGCGGAAGCGGAAGTCTCACCGGAGGACGTCACGCGCGAGCTCCTCGGGTGGCTCGAACGGCTCGAGCCGCACGGGATGGGGAATCCCCGGCCCGTCTTGTCGTCGCGGGTCCAGGCGGCGGTGCCATTCCGGCCGCTCGGCGCTTCGGGAGTTCGCGGCCGCCTCCGGCGCTCGAACGGAGGGCCGGATCTCGAGTGCCTCGCCTGGAAGAGCGGCTGCCTCGAAAAGGCGCAACGCGATCAGGATCTGGACGTGCACTATCGGCTCCAGCGCAGCCGGGATGGATCGGTCGAAGCCGAGATCGTCGCCGCCCGGATCCCCGCAGACTCGCTCTTCCTCGGAGGCGACGCGGCGCCGATCGGGGAGCTCGTCGAGGTCGCGCTGTCGTGACCCGCGTCTCGACGGAAACGCCGAACCGCCGCCGGATGACGGCGCGTCGAGGCGTCGAGCTGGCCGTCCTCGCGTTCGGCGCCCTGTTCGTGGGCTTCCTCGTCTTTTCGTTCCGCCCGGGGCGCCGCCCGTCGTCCGGAACGGCGGCCCGGCCGGAGGTGCCGCCGTCGGCGGAGGCCGGGCAGGCGACGACGGTCCTGAAGGGCTTCGACTACACGGAGACGCTGCGCGGCAAGCCGCTGTTTCACATCCAGTCCGAGCGCACCGTCGGCTTCGGCGCCGCCGCCGGCCTTCTGCCGAACCTGTATGCCCTGGAAAAAGTGGCGCTCACCGTTTACCCGGAGACGGGGGCGCCGGTGACCGTCCATTCGGACAGCGCCACCTATGACCAGCGCACCAACGCCGCGCACTTGAAGGGAAACGTGCGATGGATCGACGGACGAGGCGCCCTGGGCGAGACCGCCGACGTCGAGTTTCGGCCGTCCGCGCGGGAGCTCGTAGCGCCCGGGGCGCTCCGCGTGAGCCGCGGCACGTTCGTCCTCGAAGCCCGTTCGGGCGTCTACGACGTCGCGAGGCGAGAGGCGCGGCTCAAGGGTCCGGTGCGAGGCGCGGGGACGGGGGAGGGGACCGGAGGGCTTTCGAAACTCCTGGCGGATCGCGCGGTCTACAAGCGCGACGAGGCCACGGTGGAGCTCTCGGGGTCGGTCTCGGGAGAATCGTCCGGAGGCAACCGGATCTCGGCCGATCGTCTCGTGCTGAAGACGTCCGAGGAGGGCCACGGTTTCGACTGGGGGCGCGCCGAGGGCAACGTGAAGGGGACGATCGAAGCGGGCGCGCTCTCCGCTTCCGCCGGCGCGCGGAAAAACGGCAGGCAGTCGTATGCGGGCGACCGGGGCGGGCTCCTGTTCTCCCCGGACGGCTCGGTCCGGTCTCTGGCGCTGACCGGGTCCCCCGCGGCGGTGGACGAGGAGCCGCTGGCCGGAGGAACCGCGGGCCGGCGTCTCCGGGCAACCTCGATCGACGTGACGTTCGAACGCGGGCGGGCCCGGTCCGCCAGGGCGCAGGGCGCCGTTCACCTCGAGACCGCCGGGAGCCGCGGCGAGTCGGACCAGGCGACAATGACGCTCCTTCCGACGGGGGAGATGCAGACTCTCGAGCTGTCGGGATCCGTGAAGATGAGCGGAGATGGAAGGTCCGGGAACGCGGACCGGGCGGTCCAGGTCACCGACCGCGACGTCTGGGTCCTGACCGGAGCTCCGGGACATTCGGCCACCGTCGAGGGCGACGGTTCGCGGATCTCGGCCTCCCGGATCGAGATCGACCAGAAGCACAAGGGAGTCCGCGCCGAGGGAGGCGCCCGCGCCGTCCTCGTACCGCGGCAGAACGGCGCGAAGCTCGCGACGCCGGTCGGCGATTCGTCCCGGCCGACGTTCGGGAAGGCCGATCGGATGACCTTTGACGACGCGAGCCACGTCGCGACGCTTTCCGGAAACGCGAGTCTCTGGCAGGACGCGTCCTCGGTCTTCGGCAACGACATCACGGTCAACGACGCCGAGCGGAGCCTCGTCGCGGTCGGCAACACGCGGACCGTCTTCTCGCCCGCCGATACGGCCGGGAAGCGCGAGCCGGAGACCGGAAAGCCGCGCACGCCCCCGGCCGCGGACCGCGACAAGCATCCGTCGGTCGTGACCGCGCGCCGCCTCGTCTATCGAGAGACGCCCGCGGGCGAGCCCGCCGCCCGTGCGACGCCGGCAGCCGGGCCCGCGCCCCCAGCCGCGGCGCCGTCGACGGCTTCGTTCGAAGGGACGGTGGTCGTCACGAGCGGACCGTGGCGCGCCTCGGCGGCCCGGGCCACGGCGTTCGTCGGCAAGGACCGGCGCATCGAGCGGGTCGAGATGTCGGGCGACGTCTCGTTTCAGGACGCGGCGCAGGGGCGCAGCGGGAAGGCCGAGAAGGCGACAGACTGGCCTGCGGAAGGCAGGACGGTCCTTGAGGGTGCGCCGGCGTTCGTTCTCGATCGAGAAGGCAATCGCGTGGCCGGAGCGACCTTGACGATCGGCAAGCGCGGCGGTAGCGTCGAAGTGACGGCGCCGGAGGGAGGACGCACGGAGACGATCCACAGGACCCGCAGCCGGTGAGCTCTCCTGAACCCGGGGCGGAATCCCGGCCTCTGCTCGCCGCCGAGGGTCTCATCAAGACGTACGGCGGACGGGCCGTCGTCCGGGGAGTCTCCCTCGAGGTCGGCGCGGGAGAGATCGTCGGGCTGCTCGGCCCGAATGGAGCGGGTAAGACGACGACTTTCTCGATCGTGGTGGGGCTCGTCCGTCCGGACGCGGGCGAGGTCCGCCTTTCCGGCCGCGACGTCACCTCCCTTCCGATGTACCGCCGCGCGCGGGAGGGGATCTCCTACCTCCCGCAGGAGCCCTCGGTCTTCCGCAAGATGACGGTCGAGGAGAACCTCCTCGCGATCCTGGAAACCCTCGATCTGACGCACGCGGAGAGAATCGAGCGGGCGGACCGCCTGTTGAACGAATTCGGGCTGGAGGCCCTCCGGACCCACCGCGCCTACACCCTGTCGGGAGGGGAGCGCCGGAGGGTGGAGATCGCGCGCAGCCTGGTCGTGTCGCCTCATTTCGTTCTCCTGGATGAGCCGTTTGCCGGAATCGACCCCATTGCGGTCCTGGAGATCCAGGGGATCGCGCGGCGGCTGGCCACGGCGGGAATCGGCGTCCTGATCACGGACCACAACGTCCGGGAGACTTTGTCGATCGTCGACCGGGCTTATATAATTCACGGTGGCGAGATTTTGAGGGCGGGCACACCCCTTGCTCTGTCGAGCGACGCCGTCGTGAAAAAGATCTATCTTGGGGAGGCGTTTCAGCTGAATTGACCTCATGAACGTCGACCGAAGCGTTACCACCCGCGCCACGCGACCCGCTGTCGCCGCCCCAACAGGGATCGAGCAGAATGGGACTTGAACAGAAACTGAACTTACGCCTCTCGCAGCGGCTGGTGATGACGCCGTCGCTGCAGCAGGCCATCAAGCTCCTCCAGATGTCGAAGCTCGAGCTCGAGGAAGTCTTGAACCAGGAGATGGTCGAGAATCCGATCCTCGAGGAGGAGCAGGAAGACGCGGCGGCCGAGGCGGAGGCCGAGCGCGTCGAGGCGACCGCGAAGGAAGAACCTCCCGCCGCCGCCGAAGCGCCGGGCGAGCCTCCCGCGGAAAAGGAGCGCGACTCCTTCGACGAGATCGACTTCGATTCCTATTTCGAGGACTACCTGGACAGCTCGTACAACCCGCGGCAGTACGAGGAGACGGAGCAGGTCCCGCTCGAGAACATCCTGTCGAGGCCTCCCGGGCTCCAGGAATACCTGAGCTGGCAGATTTCCATGTCGGACGCCTCGCCCGAGATTCGCGAGATCGCGACCTACCTGATCGGAAACATCGACGAGGACGGCTACCTGCGGGTGACACGTGACGAGATCCGGGCCGGAGGCTACGAGAACGACGAGGACGTGGGGAAGGCCCTGGCGATGGTCCGCGCGTTCGATCCGCCCGGGATCTGCGCGTTCGACCTGCCGGACTGCCTGCGCCTGCAGATCCGCGCCCTCGGGATCGAGAACCCCCTGATCGACAAGGTCATCACGGAGCACTGGAGCGAGTTCCTGAACCGCCAGTTTCCGCAGCTCGCGCGATCGGTCGGCGTCGGGATGTCGGAGATCCAGGCGGTCGTCGAAGTCATCAAGAACCTCGAGCCGAAGCCGGGGCGCAAGTACTCGAACGAGCGCACGATCTACGTCGAGCCCGACGTGGCCGTCCGCAAGATCGGCGACGAGTACGTCATCCAGTTGAACGAGGACGGTCTCCCGAAGCTGCGCATCTCTTCCTCGTACCGGAAGATGCTGCGGGGAGGAAACGGCGCCATCGGGGAGGAGGCCGCGACGTACCTGAAGGACAAGATGCGCTCGGCCGTGTGGCTGATCAAGAGCCTCGACCAGCGGCAGCGGACGATCTACAAAGTGGCGGACTCGATCGTCCGTCATCAAAGAGGATTCCTGGACCACGGGATCGAGCACCTCCGGCCGCTGGTCCTGCGGGACGTCGCCAACGACATCGGAATGCACGAGTCGACCGTCTCACGCGTCGTCTCGAACAAGTACATCCACACGCCTCGCGGCCTCTTCCCGATGAAGTATTTCTTCCACAGCGGGATCGACTCGACGACGGGAAACGACGTTTCCTCCGTCTCGATCAAGAACAAGATCTCGCGCCTGATTGCGGACGAAGACTCCAAACGGCCGCACTCGGACGCGCGCATCATGCAGCGGCTTCGCGCGGAAGGGATTCAGATCGCCCGGCGTACCGTCGCCAAGTACCGTGAGGAGCTGCGGATCCCGTCGTCATCCCAGAGAAAACAGACCTTCTGACGAGTCGCGACAGCGGAGGCATCATGGGAGTCGAATGCACGGGCCGCGGCTTCGAAATCACGTCCCGTCTTCGCGCCCTGGCCGAAGAGCGCGCCGCGCGGCTGGAGAGGCATCTCGGCGGCCCCGCGACCGTGCGGGTCGTTCTTTCGCACGAAAAGCATCGCTACGGAGCCGAGGTCATCGCAACCCACCGGCGCCGTAAGTGGACCGCGCAGGAAGAGACGGGAGACCCGCGGACCGCTCTGACGCTCGCGTTCCAGAAGATCGACGCGCAGGCCATGAAGGACGCCGAAAAGCGGCATGACCGCCGGCACCGCGCGGCCGCCGTCGCGATCCCCCTCCGTGTCTCGGAAGGAAGCGCCCGCGCCACGGAGGAATCCCGGGGGCGCTCGCCCCGGGGGGAGGAGCCGCGGATCGTGCGCGCGGCGCGCAAGGCGGCCGCGAAACCGATGAGCGTCGAGGAAGCGGCGATGCGCATCGAGGGATCGCGCGAAGACTTCCTGGTCTTTCGGGACTCGGGCTCTGAAAAGATCTCGGTCCTCTACCGCCGCCGGGACGGAGACTTCGGTCTCATCGTGCCGGAATGCTGAATCGGGTCTCCGCGTGAACGCCACGAGAGGCGAGACGGCGGGCTTCCTCCAGGGTCTCGTGAATCCGGGCCTCATCTTCACGGGGCTTGCCGCCGGCCCGGTCGAGGAGGTTCTGAGCGATCTGTCGCGGCGGGTCGCCGACGCCGGCGCCGTCCGGGACCCGGCCGATCTCGCCCGGCGCCTTCTGGACCGGGAGCGGCTCGGCTGCACCGGACTCGGCGCCGGGATCGCGATCCCGCACTGCAAGCTGAAGGACCTCGACGAGATCGTGCTCGCCGTGGCGTCCTGTCCGGGCGGCGTCGATTTCCATTCGCCGGACGGCATCCCCGTGACGCTGATCTTCCTGATTCTCTCTCCCGGGGAGGCGCCCGCCCTCCACCTGCAGGCGCTCGCGCGCATCTCGCGCCTCCTGAAGACCCCCGGCGTCGCCGATTCTCTCCGGCGCGCGCATACGGCGCAGGACCTCTTCGTCGCGATCAAGGAAGCGGAGTCCGCCGTTCCCGCGGTCCGCCCATGAGCGTGACCACCGCGCGCCGGGGGCTGACGGTCGACGTTCTGCGCTCGCCGGCGCTCGCCGACCTCGGGCTGCGGACCGTGGCCGGAGAGACGGGCTTCGAGCGCGTGATCTCCTGGGGGCGCATCCAGAGGCCCGGGCTCGCTCTCGCGGGCTACGAAGCCTTCATAAAGCCGGGCCGCATCCAGATCCTCGGCGAGAGCGAGCTCAACTACCTCGACACGATGGCCCCGGGCGTGCGCTCCGAACGGATCGCCGCGATCTGCGCGCTGCCGGTGGCCGCCTTCGTCGTCACCAAGGGGCAGCGCGTTCCCGAAGACCTGATCCGGGAGTGCCGCGTCCGGGACGTTCCGCTGCTCGTCTCCGATCAGACGACGTCGGTCGTCATCCAATCGATCACGCGGATCCTGGAGGACGAGCTCGCGCCGTCGACGACCGTGCACGGCGTGCTCGTGGACGTGTACGGCATGGGCGTTCTCCTGCTGGGAGACTCCGGGATCGGCAAGAGCGAGTGCGCGCTCGACCTGATTCAGCGCGGCCACCGGCTCGTCGCCGACGACGTCGTCGAGATCCGCAAGTATCCCAACGGCTCGATCGTCGGGCGAGCGGCCGAGATGATCCGCTATCACATGGAGCTTCGAGGGATCGGCATCATCAACATCAAGCATCTGTTCGGCGTGTCGGCGGTCCGGACCTCCAAGTCGATCGAGCTCGTGATCGAGCTGCAGCGCTGGGACCCCGCAAAGCGATACGATCGCCTTGGATTGGACGGTGAGATGTACACGATCCTGGACCGGTCGCGGCCCCTTCTGCGGCTGCCCGTCGCTTCCGGGCGCAACATCGCCCTCCTGATCGAGATTGCCGCGCGCAACGAGCTCTTGAAGACCCAGGGGTACGACGCGGCGAAGGAGTTCGCTTTGAAGGTCGACGAGCAGATCGCCAAAAACAGCCGGGCTTCGAGGGAGACCGAGTGAGCACGCCGAACCCGCTTCCAAAGGCGAGGCTCGCCGGCGCCCCCGAAAGCCTCGTCATCGTGACGGGGCTCTCGGGCTCCGGGAAGAGCTACGTCAACAAGTGCCTGGAGGACATCGGATACTTCTGCGTGGACAACCTGCCTCTCGAGCTGGTCGAGCCTCTTCTGTCCCAGAAGAGCGCGCCGCGCGTCGGCGTCATTCTCGACGTCCGCAATCCCGACTTCGCCTCTCGTTTTCCGCAGATCCTCGGCCACCTCCGCCAGCAGGTCCCGGGAACGCGTCTCCTGTTTCTGGACGCGTCGGAGGAATCCCTGATCCGTCGATTCTCCGAGACGCGGCGGCCCCACCCGCTGTCGGCGGACCGTTCCCTGCTCCAGTCGCTGCGCAGCGAGCGGCAGATGCTCGAGGAGGTCCGTTCCGTGGCCGACGTGGTGCTCGATACGTCGGAGATGACGGTGCACGAGCTCCGCTCCTTCATTCAGAAGACGTTCGCCGTCAATCCCGACGAGGCGCGGATGGTGGTTTCCGCGACTTCGTTCGGCTTCAAGTTCGGCGTGCCTCACGACGTGGATCTCGTGTTCGACGTTCGCTTCCTGAACAACCCGCACTTCGTCCCGGAGCTCAAGGGCAAGACAGGATCGGACGCGGCGGTCGCCGCCTACATCGAGAGCGACCCCGAGACCGCCCCCTTCCTGCAGAAGCTCACCGAGTTTTTCGACTACCTGCTGCCGCTCTACGAGCGCGAGCACAAGAGCTACCTCTCGATCGGGATCGGCTGCACGGGCGGCAAACATCGCTCCGTTTATGTCGCGGAGAGGCTGTCGGAGGCTCTGAAGGAGCGCGGATTCCCCGTCCGCGTGTCGCACCGGGACGCGACGCGGCAGTGACGCCTCCGGCCGCATGATCGGGGTCCTGCTCGTCACACACGGAAAACTCGCCGAGGAGCTCCGTGACGCCGCGCTGACGATCCAGCCGGAGATCGCGCG
This sequence comes from Thermoanaerobaculia bacterium, assembly GCA_038203955.1. GTDB lineage: Bacteria > Acidobacteriota > Thermoanaerobaculia > UBA5066 > Gp7-AA6 > JALYUA01. The sequence continues at coordinate 30,604 of JBBRDK010000032.1, forward strand.
CATCGTCGCCGTGGCGCTCGAGTGGAACCAGACCGGCGAGGACGCGCGCGAGCGCATCGCCCGGGGGCTCCAGGAGGTCGATGCCGGAGAGGGCGCGGTGATTCTGACCGACATGTTCGGAGGAACTCCCACGAACCTGACCCTGTCCTTTCTCCAGAAGAATCGCGTCGAGATCGTGACCGGCGTCAACCTTCCGATGGTGTTGAAGTGCGCCGCGCTCCAGAGCAGCGGCAAGAGCGTCGTCGAAATCGCCCACGACGCGAAGGACCGCGGGCAGCGGTCGATCTGCGTGGCGTCGGATCTCCTCGCGGACGAGGACGCGGCCACTGCCGCCGCTGCGGCCACTGCGGCCGCGACCGAGAGGGGAGACGGGTGATCGAGAGAGACCTCGCCATCCGAAATCGTCTGGGACTTCACGCCCGCGCCGCGGCGAAGTTCGTGCAGACGGCCAGCCGCTTCCGCTCCGCCGTCAAGATCCGGAAAAACGGAGAAGAGGTCGACGGGAAGAGCATCCTCGGGATCCTGCTGCTGGCGGCGTCCCAGGGAACGAGCATCACGCTGTTCGTGTCGGGCGAGGACGAAACGGAAGCCTTCGCCGCGGTCGAGGATCTTTTGGCGCGCAGCTTCGACGAGGAAGAATGAGATCTACCGGGTGACCTCGACCGGGTAAACGGGCGCTTCCAGGTCCGAACCCGGCCGAGCCCTCCTCGGGAGAGCGCCCATGACGACTTTGATGCAGGGTCTGCCGGTTTCCCGCGGGATCGCGGTCGGCCGGGCTGTGATCGTCCGGTTCGCGGGGCTGCCCGCTTTCCGCCGTGCCATCGATCCCTCTCAGCTGGAGGCGGAAGAGCGGCGGCTCCGGCGCGCCGCACGGCGGGCGTCGGAGGAGTTTCTGCAGCACTCCCGGGATTCCGTCGGGGAAATGGGCTCCGAGCTTGCGGCGATCCTCGAGGCGCACGGACTGATCGCGGCGGACGAGACGTTTCTGTCGGCGATCGTCGAGCACATGAGCCGCGAGCGCGTCAACGTCGAGTGGGCTCTCGCGGCGGTCGCGCGCGACTTCGGCGAGCGCCTGGAGAAGGCGGATTCCGCGGCGATGCGCGAGAGGGCGGCGGACATCACCGACGTCGCGCGCGAAGTCGCGGCGCATCTCTCGCCCACGGGAGGACGCGTTCTCGAAACGGATCTGCCGCGCGGCTCGATCCTGATTGCGGACGAGCTCTCGCCGGTCAACGCGGCGCGGCTCGATCCGCGGCGCGTCCGCGCCCTGGCGCTCGAGCGGGGAGGGCAGACCTCACACGCCAGCATCATCGCCCGCTCCTTCGGGCTGCCCGCGGTCGTGGGCCTCGCCGACCTCTGCGACCGGATTTCCCCGGAGCGGCCCATCGTCGTCGACGGGGACCGCGGGACGGTCGAACCCACGCCTTCGAAAAACAGGCTGCGCCAGGCGCTCCTGCAGGTCCGCGACGCCCGCGACCGGGCGCGCCGCCTCCGTAACCGAACGGCGGGGGCGGCGGCCACGCGCGACGGGGTCCGCGTCGTCGTCCGCGCCAACCTCGAGCTGCCCGAGGAAGTCGCGGCCCTCGAGCGCTGGCACGCGGAAGGCGTCGGGCTCTTCCGTTCCGAGTTCCTGTACCTGAAGGCGGCGCCGCGGACTCCCGGCGTCGACGAGCAGCGCGCCGCCTACGAAGAGCTTCTGGCAGCGGCGTCGCCGCACCCCGTCGTGATCCGCACCTACGACCTCGGCGGCGAGAAGGGAATCGCCCCGGCAGCGGGGGAGAACCCCGCTCTCGGACTTCGCGGACTTCGCTACTGCCTGACGCAGCCGGCGCTCTTCGACGAGCAGCTCGCGGCGCTCTGCCTCGCCTCATCGCGCGGCGAGCTCAAGATCCTGCTTCCGATGGTGACATCCCTCTCCGAGCTGCGCGAAGCGCGCCGGCGGCTCCTCGAGGTGGCCGCCCGGCTCCGCGTCACGAAGATACCGGCGCTCGGCGTGATGATTGAAGTGCCTTCCGCCGCCCTGCTCGCCGACCGTCTCGCCGAGGAAGCCGACTTCTTCTCCATCGGGACGAACGATCTCGCGCAGTACGGCCTGGCCGTCGATCGCGCCAATCCGGAGGTCTCGACGCTCTACAGCCCCCTCCATCCCGCCATCCTCCGCATGATGAAGTTCGTCGTGGAGGCGGGCGTGGCCCGCAGCCGGCCCGTTGCGGTCTGCGGAGAGATGGCCTCGGAAGGCGCCGGCATCGCGGCGCTGGTCGCGCTCGGAATCCGGGAGCTTTCCGTCACGCCGGTGGCGATCCCGGGCGTGAAGGAAACACTCGCGCGTGTCGATTCCGGACGCGCCGAGGAGATGCTCGAGCGGGCGCTCGGCTGCTCGGAGCCCGAAGAGGTCGAGAGAATCTTCCGCGCCGCGACCGAGCCCGATTCGAGACGCGAGACGGCGTCCCGGGTGCGCGTGGAGCTGCCCGAAGACGCAAGAAAATGAGGACATCATGAGACGCGTCGCCAAACCCTGGGGCTACGAGCTCGTCTTCGCCGAAAACGAGCGCTACGCCGGCAAGATCCTCCATCTCGACGGGGGGCATTGCCTCTCGCTGCAGTACCATGAGCGCAAGGATGAGACCCTGTACGTCTTGAACGGCGAGGTCGCGCTTTCCGTGGAGATCGACGGCGAGATGAAAGACATGCGGCTCAAGAAAGGCGAGGTCTTCCGCATCCGCCCGGGCGTGCGCCACCGCCTGAGCGCGGAGGCGGATTGCGACCTGGTCGAAGTCTCGTCGCCGGAGATCGACGACGTGGTGCGGCTCGAGGACGCCTACGGCCGCCGGGGAACCACCGCCCCATGACGGCCGGAGCCGCGACGCGTCTTTTCGTTTCCGCCGCCGTCGTTCTTCTCGGATGCGGCGGCCTGCGCGCTGCTCCCATGACTCCCACCCCGACGCCGCGCCCGAAGCTGTCCGGGGGTTTCGGCCGAACCCCGGTCCCCGGCGCCTCCGAGGGGCAATCCCTGGCCGACGTCGTCCGCGCGGCGAGCAGCTCCCACAAGTCGAGGGAGCAGAAGCCGGTCGCGATCACCAACGACAGCCTCGTGAAGGATCCGTCGAAGGGCCGGGTGACGACGGCGAAAGCAAAGCCGGCCGCTCCCGTTCCCGCCGCGACTCCGGCTCCGGCCGCGGATGCGGTCCCCGTTCCGATCGAGATCACTCCCGCGCCCGCCCCAGCCTCGCCCGGCGCCGACGAGGCGAAGTGGCGGGATGCGGCTCAATCAGCCCGCCGCCGCGTCGAAGAGCTGACCGCGCAGCTCGCGTCGCTCGAAGGGGAGGCGAAGCAGCTCGAGAACGACTTTTACCGGTGGGACGACGGGCAGTATCGCGACCGGGTGATCAAACCGGCGTGGGACAAGAAACGGGAGGAGCTGGAGACCACCAGGAAGGAGCTCGCGCAGGCTCAGGCCGACCTCGCGGACCTTCCGGAAAAGGCCCGGCGCGCGGGCGCCCTTCCGGGCTGGCTGCGCGAATGACGCCCGAGATCCCGCCCTCGGTCCCTCCCGCTTCGTCAGCGGAAATACCATTGAAATCAGAGACTTACGTTAAATACCGGGTCGAGACGTGGGGCTGCCAGATGAATGTCCTGGACGGAGAGAGGATGTCAGGGCAGCTCGAGGCGCGCGGCTACGTTCCAGCGGGGGAGGATGAGGACGCGGACGTCGTCCTCCTGAACACCTGCGCCGTGAGGGAGAAGGCGGAGGCGAAGGTCTACAGCGCGCTCGGCGTGCTCGGCCGGCGCAAGCGCGAACGCCCGGAGATGGTCATCGGGGTCACGGGCTGCGTGGCGCAGGTCGAGAATGACGAGATCCTCGAGCGGGCCCCCTTCGTCGATTTCGTTCTGGGAACGGGACAGATCGAACGCGCCGGCGACGTGGTCGACGAGATCCGCCGGGAGCGCCGCCGCGTTCTGGCGATCGACCTCCCGAGAGATTCGCCCGTCTACCGCTTCGAGCAGATCCGCCGCGGCTCGCCTTTCCAGTCCTACGTCACCGTGATCGAGGGCTGCGACCAGTTCTGCACGTTCTGCATCGTCCCTTTTACGCGCGGCCGGGAACGCAGCCGCCGGTCTTCGGAGATCCTCCAGGAGGTCCGGGGGCTCGTCGAAGGAGGCCGCGGCGAGGTGATGCTGCTCGGCCAGACCGTGAACGCCTACGAGGATCCCGACGAGAAGTTCGGCCTGGGCCAGCTCCTCCGCCGGGTGGCGGGGGTCCCCGGACTGAGACGTCTGCGCTTCATCACCTCCCACCCGAGGCTCGTCGACGACGCGCTGATCGACGCCATGGCGGCCGGGGCTCCCGTCGCCCCCTATCTGCACCTTCCGGCGCAATCGGGCTCGGACCGCGTGCTCTACCGCATGAAGCGCCGCTACGATCGCGCCGCCTACCTCGCGACGGCCGCCCGGTTTCGCGCGGCGGTCCCCGGCCTTGCCCTCTCCTCCGACTTCATCGTGGGGTTTCCGGGGGAGACGGAGGCCGAGTTTGAGGAGACGCTCTCCCTGATGCGGGAGGCCCGGTTTTCGAACGTCTTCGCGTTCCGGTATTCGCCACGTCCCGGAACGGCATCGGCCCGGTGGGGGAGCGCAAGCGAGATTCCGGCAGAGGTCGCGGCGGAAAGGCTGGCGCGCCTGCTGGCGCTCCAGGAGCAGATCCAGTCCGAGATCAATCGCGGCCTCGTCGGCAGGAGATTCGAGGTCTTGGTCGAGAACCGCGACCGCAAGGGTCTCTGGAGGGGTCGCACGGCCTGCAACCGCGTGGTGCACATCGAGAACGGAGACGGGGCCGCTCACCCCGGGTCTTACGTGGAGGTGGAAGTCTGCCGGGGTCTCCCGAACTCCCTCCTTGCCCGGATTCCCGAGTCCCGATGACCGCCAGCCCAGAGGACCCGTCATGGTGAAAATGGAGATCAAAGGGCTCCTGATGGACCCGGTGAGCAACATGCCGGTCGTCATTCTCAGGGACCAGAACGACGGGGCGTTCCTGCCGATCTGGGTCGGAATTTTCGAAGCCAACGCCATCGCGATCGAGATGGAGAAGATCCAGGCGCCGCGGCCGATGACGCACGACCTCCTTCACAACGTGCTGTCGGAGCTCGGCGTGCGCGTGGATCGCATCGTCGTCAACGAGCTCAAGGACAATACCTTCTTCGCGCGGCTGCATCTATCCCGTGGTGACGAGCGCTGGACGGTCGACAGCCGGCCGAGCGATGCGATCGCGCTGGCGCTGCGGGCGCGCGCGGAAATCTTCGTCGAGGAAGACGTCCTCGAGAGGAGCAAGACCATCCGCGCCGAAGGCGCGACCGACCCCGAGAAGCTCAAGAAGTGGCTGGAAGAAGTCAATCCCGAGGACCTCGGGAAATACCGGATGTAAGGCTCACGGGCGCCGTGTTGGCTGCGCCCGTGCGACTCGAGGACAAAAACCGAGACCTCCTCCGTTGAGAACTGATACTTTCTTTTCCCGGTGATCATCTCCATCACGAATCAGAAGGGTGGCGTTGGCAAGACGACCACGGCCATCAACCTCGCCGCCGCGATCGCCTCCAAGGGAATGCGGACCCTTCTCATCGATCTCGACCCCCAGGCCAACAGCACCATGTCGTACGTCGACCGCCGGACGGTGGAGAAATCGATGTACGACGTCCTCACCGAGCCCGACGTCGCGCTCCAGGACGTCATCCGCAAGTCGGAGGTGAAGAACCTGGACATCGCACCGGCCCGGATCGCGCTCGCGAAGATCGAGTCCAAGCTGCTCGGAGAGATCGACGGGCACTTCCGTCTGCGAGACAAGATCGACGGGTCGCGGGCGCGGTACGACGCCATCCTGATCGACACACCGCCGACCCTAGGGATGATCACCGTCAACGCGATGGTCGCGTCCTCCCACATCCTGATTCCCATCCAGTCGTCCTACTTCGCGCTCGAGGGGACGGACGACCTTCTGGAAACCATCGAGAAGATAAAGGCCCGGCCCAACCCCACCCTCCGAATTCTCGGAGTGGTGATCACACTGCACGACCGCCGCACCGTGATCGGGAAAGACGTCCTTGAGCAGATCGCGACCGTTTTCGGCGACAAGGTCTTCAAGACGACGATCTCCAAGAGCGTGCGGCTCGAGGAGAGCCCGGCCCACCGCGAGTCGATCTTCACCTTCGCACCCCGATCGAGCGGGGCCGCGGAGTATTACTCCCTGTCCGAGGAGGTGCTCTCCCGTGTCTAAAAGAAGAGGACTCCCCGTCGAAGCTCGGATGCAGCACGACTCCCATTTCGTCGAATCCCTCTCGTCCCGATTCGGCGGTTCCCTCGGACGATGGATCTCGATGGAAGAGATCGAGACGAATCCCGAACAGCCGCGCACGAACGTCGGCGACCTGACCGAGCTGCGCCAGTCGATCGAATCCAAGGGCGTGCTGGAACCTCTTCTCGTCAAGCCGATCGCCGAGGGCCGCTTTCGGATCATCGCGGGGGAGCGGAGGTTCAGGGCGGCGATGGAAGCGGGCCTGACCGAGGTGCCGTGCATCGAGCTCGACGTTCCGGAAAACGAGGTCGTCGAGATCGCCCTGATCGAGAACCTTCACCGGCGGGACCTCCACGTGTTCGAAGAGGCGGAGGGGTACACGTCTCTCGCATCGCGACACGGATACACGCAGCAGCAGATCGCCGATGCGGTCGGGAAGTCGCGCGTGTCGGTCACCGAAGTGATGACGCTCCTCTCGATCCCCGATGATCTTCGCGACCGATGTCGGCGCGCCGACATTTCCGCGCGCTCCGTCCTGCTTCAAATCGCGCGCCTCGAAGATCCGGAGAAAATGAAAGAGGCGATCGACGCCGTTCTTTCGGGTTCGACGCGCGACGATCTCCGGGCGCAGAAAAAGGAAGGCGCGCCTCCGTCGAGACGTCCTCACCGGTTTTCCTTCATCTACAAACCGAAGGGATCTACCTTCAAGCTTCAACTCTCGTTTCAGAAATCGAAGGTCGAGAAAAAAGAGCTGATCGAGACCCTCCGCGGAATCATCAACCAGCTCGAAGCCGGCGAGATCAAACTCGCGCGGAAGTGACCGGCCGCGTCGCGCGAGCCGGGCGTCACGGCCCGCGCGTTTGGGGAACCACGAGCGTCGGTCG
>JBBRDK010000033.1:0-36471 GCA_038203955.1 Thermoanaerobaculia bacterium
CCCCTGCTGGGCGCGGGCCTTCTCCTCTGGGAGCTCTTCCACAAGGGGGCCATGAAACTGTGACCGAAAGCGGATCGGAGAAGATCCTCGTGCTCGTCGACGCGTCGTCCGCCGCGGAGGGGGCCGCGCGCGCCGCCGCCGGGATTGCCGCCGGTCTGAAAGCGCCGCTGACGATCCTCGGAGTCGCGGGACGGTCCGTCGACGACGCGGGGCTCGAGGCGGCCCTTGCGGCCGCGTATGAGATCGCGCGCTCGCGAGTCCCTTCCGTCGAGAGCATCCGCGCCACGGGTGATCTCTTCGAGGTCGCCTCCCGGCGGACGTCGGAGACGCCCACTTCGCTCGTCGTCGCGGGGAGCGGTTCGCGCCGCGCGATCGGCGCCACGGTGTGGAGGCTGGTGCGCGAGCTTCATCCGCCGGTGCTCGTGACACCCCCGGGCGCGTTCTCGCCGAAGCGGGCCCTGTTCTGCACGGGTGGCGAGCGGTTCATCGAGGAGGGCGCCCGCTTCGCCGCGCGGGTCGCGGCGGCGCTCGGCGTGAGCGTCACCGTGTTCCACGTCTCTCCCGACCTTCCCGGTATGTACGGGGACCGCCTGCGCGAAGGCGAGATCAGTCCGCGCGAGTTCCTCGCCTCGAATTCGAGACTCGCACGAAACGTGCGCCGGCAGACCGAGATTTTCCGGCTTGCCGGCGCGGCGACCGAGCTCCGACTGGCTGCCGGGGACGTGGTCAACTGCGTCCTCGAGGAAGTGCGCCGCGGCCAGCACGATCTCCTGATCGTGGGCTCATCCCCCCGCCGGGGCGCGATCCAGACCTACATGCTGGGCGACAGAACCCGCGAAATCGTGGGAACCGCCGGCCGGCCGTTTCTCGTCCTGAGGTCGCAGCCCCCCGGCTTCTGGACGGAGATCTGGCGGAGCCTCAAGGAAGGGGCCGCCGGCGCGGGCGGCGGAGAGCCTTCCTCGGCCGGCGGCGGCGCGACCGGTCCGGACGGCTCTCCCGAGTCCTCCCGCAGCTAGCCCGGCGGGGCTTCGCAGCCGGCGCAACGCCCGGGTACCGAATCGGCCATGAGACCGATGCGTGGAGAATCGTTTGCGGCCGCGCGCACCGCGGGGTCTTCCGCATCGTCCCCCCGAAACGCCCCACGGTCCACGCGACCTTAGTAGACCATCTACGCCGCCGCGAGTCCGAGGTCCGTTGATATGATTCGATGAAATCTTCATGGCCCATTTTTCCGGGATTTCCATCCTCTTCCCGATGTGGAACGAGGAGTCGGGCATGCGCCACGCGGTGGCCGCGGCCCGCGAAGCCTGCGAATCCCTTCAGGCGGCGGGCGAGGTGGACACCTGGGAGATCGTCATCGTCGACGACGCGTCCACCGACGCGACGGGACAGATCGCCGACGAGCTCGCGGCGGCCGATCCGAGGATCCGTGTCGCCCACCACGGGGTCAATCGGAAGCTCGGCGGCTCGATCCGGACGGGGCTCGACGCGGCGCGCCACGAGCTCATCCTCTACTCCGACGCGGACCTTCCTTTCGACATGGGAGAGGCGGCAAAAGCCTGCCGCCTGATCCGCATGTACCGCGCCGACATCGTCTGCGCCTATCGCCACGACCGAACGGGGGAAGGCGCCGTCCGCGCGCTCTACAGCTACGGCTACAACCTCCTGATCCGTCTCTTCTTCGGCCTCCGCATCCGCGACGTCAACTTCGCCTTCAAGCTCTGCCGTCGCCGGGTGTTCGAGCACGTGCAGCTCGAGAGCGAAGGAAGCTTCATCGACGCGGAGATCCTCGCCCGCGCGTCGCGTCTCGGATTCCGGATCATCCAGTTCGGCGTGGATTACTTTCCGCGCACGCGGGGACTCTCCACGCTGTCGTCCTTCGCCGTGATCCGCACGATGCTCGGAGAGATGGTGTCGCAGGCGCCCGCCATTCGAAGGCTCTCGCCGCTGCCGGGCGAGCTCCTGGCGCTGCCGGAGGCCGAGGGCGAGCGCTCGGCGGGCGCTCCCTCGGGACCGGTCGCCGTCCCGGGACCTTGACCCGACTCCTCATCGTCAACGCGGACGACTACGGCCTGACCCGCGGCGTCTCCCGCGGCATCCTCCGCGCCCACCGCGAGGGCATCGTCACCAGCGTTTCCATGCTCGCGGTCGCCCCCGACTTCGACGCGGCGGCCCGCGGCCTGCGCGCGGAGGGAGCGGGAATCGGTGTCGGTGTGCACCTCGCGGCCGTCGGAGAAGACCCGCCGCTCCTCGGACCCGGAAGGATTCCGACGCTCGTCGACAGCGGAGGGCGCCTTCCGCTGACCTGGAGGCGCTTTCTCCGCCGGGCGCACCGCGTCTCGACTCGCGAGCTGGAAGCGGAATTCGCGGCGCAGATCGAGCGGGTCCTCGCCGCCGGGATCGGGATCGACCATCTCGACGCCCACCAGCACCTGCACCTTCTCCCCCTCGTGCGCGCCGTCGTGCTGTCGCTCGCGAAGAAATTCAGGATTCCGGCGGTTCGCGTCCCTCGCGCGGGCGCGCGCCGGCCCGCCGGGCTCGCGGTGCGGTGGCTCGCGCGCGGTCTCCACCGCGCCGCCACCCGCGCCGGTCTCGTCGCGCCGGAACGCAGCGATGGCTTCGACGACTCGGGAAGAATGTCGCGACGCGCGCTTCTCCGCGCGATCGAAAGCGCGGCACGCTCCAAGGCGGCGTCGGCGGAGATCCTTCTGCATCCCGGCGAGGCGACAGACCCCGAGCGCGGCCGGTACCCGTGGGGCTACGACTGGGGGGGCGAGCTCGAGGCGGCGCTCGACCCGGAGGTCCGCGCGGCGATCCTCCGCGCCGGCTTTCGCCTCGGCACGTACCGCGATCTCCCATGGGGGCCCCGATGAACACCGGCATCCCGGCGCCTCTGCTGGCCCTCTACGAAGGAGAGCCGGCGCGGGTTCGGGCCCACATCCGGACGCGCTGGCGGACATGCCCTTTTCCCGCGGTCGCCGCGCTGGTGCCCGCGGCGGGCCGGATCCTGGACTTCGGGACCGGGCACGGCGCTCTCGCCTCGTGGATCGCGCTCCGAGGCTCCGGCCGGTCCGTCGTCGGCGTGGACGTCGATGCCGGCAAGATCGCATCCGCGCGCGCCGCCGCCAGGAGGGCCGGCGAGCTCGGACTTCCCGCACCGGAGTTCCGGCTCGCCTCGCGCGGCGGGTTTCCCGCCGGCCCCTGGGACGCCGTTCTCTTCGTCGACGTGCTCTACCTCCTCGACCCGGCCGAGCAGGAACGGACGCTCCGGGAGGCCGCCCGGGCGCTGGCTCCGGGGGGCTGCCTGCTGGTGAAGGAGACGGCGCGCCATCCGCAGTGGAAGGCGGCCTGGGCGCACGCGCAGGAATTTCTCGCCGTGCGGGTCTTTCGGATCACCGCGGGAGCGGGCATCCGTTTCCTCCCGCCCGAAACGCATGCCGGATGGCTGGAATCTGAGGGCCTGGCGGTTGTCGGCGCGCCGGCGGACCGCGGCTATCTCCATCCTCATCATCTGCTGGCGGCGAGGCGAGGGTAGCTGTCAGCTCTCAGCCCGAAGCCGGAAGGGAATTGAATCCGCGGAAAATGAGAACTGAAAAAATGAGAACTGAGAACTGAGTCTTGCTCGACCGCAAATCGCTTCGCGTGCTCTCCGAAGCTCTCGCCATTCTCGACGGGGGATTTTCCTCTCTTCCTTCCTTCGAGAACGAACCCGGCGCCGACCCCGCCGTCGACGGCGTTCTGCGGGACGTGGCGGAACGACTCCGCGACAACTACCCGTACTTCCACCCGCTGTACGCCGGCCAGATGCTGAAGCCCCCGCATCCCGTCGCGCGGGCGGCGTATGCGCTCGCGATGTGGATCAACCCGAACAACCACGCGCTCGACGGGGGACGCGCCACGTCGGCGATGGAGAAGGAAGCGGTCGCCGGGATTGCAGCGATGTTCGGGTGGAGCGCGCCGCTCGGGCACCTGACGGGCGGCGGGACGATGGCGAACCTCGAGGCGCTCTGGGTCGGACGGCAGCTCTCGCCCGGGACCGTCCTGGCGTCCGAGTGCGCCCATTACACCCACGGGAGGATCAGCGCGGTGCTGGGCGTCCCGTTCGAGGACGTCCCCTCGGACGCGCGCGGCCGGATGGACGCGAACGCGCTCTCGGCGCGGCTCTCCCGCGGCGGGGTCTCGACGGTGGTCGCGACGATGGGAACGACGGCGACGGGCTCCGTCGATCCTCTCCCAGAGATCCTGGCTCTTCGCGAGCGGCACGGTTTCCGCCTTCACGCCGACGCGGCGTACGGCGGCTACTTCGGCCTGGTCGACGGCCTCTCACCGGAGACGCGGCGGGCGTTCGAGCGCCTGGGCGAGGTGGATTCCATCGTCATCGACCCGCACAAGCACGGCCTCCAGCCCTACGGGTGCGGCGGCGTCCTGTTCCGCGACCCGTCGGTGGGCCGTTTCTACAAGCATGACTCGCCGTACACGTACTTCTCGTCGAACGAGCTGCATCTGGGCGAGATCAGCCTCGAGTGCTCACGCCCGGGAGCGGCGGCGGCGGGGCTGTGGGCGACGATGCGGCTGCTGCCGCTGACCCGGGGGGGCGAGTTCGCGCGATCGCTCTCCCGCTCCCTCGCGGCCGCGCGCGCCCTTCACGCGCTCATCCAGAAAGACGCGCGTTTCCTCGCCGCATTCGAGCCGGAGCTCGACATCGTCGTCTGGCTCCCCCGCGCTCAGACGGCGAAAGAGGCCTCGCTCCTTTCACGTCGGATCTTCGAGGAGGCGGCGCGGCGGGATCTCCACCTCGCGCTGGCGGAGCTTCCGCTGCGGTTCTTAGGACCGGCGAGCGCGGCGATGGGCCGCCCGGACGAGACGGCGACGTGCCTGAGGTCCGTGCTGATGAAGCCGGAGCACGCCGACTGGGTCGGGCGCATCTGGGAGATCGTGGGCGACGCCGTGGAGGCAGTTAACGGGGAGGGTTGAGCGTCGCCACATTTTTCTCAGCGCTACGCGACTCCCAGCGCGTTGACGAACCGGGCGGCGGCGAAAAGAAGCAGCCCTCCCGAGACGATCCACCAGATCAGCCGGCCGCGGGGACGCGACGAGAAGAGGGCGTCCATCTCGTACAGGACGGGATAGACGGAGAACAGATAGCGCGGCATTCCGGCCGAGAGGCCCGTTGAGATGGGGAGCGCGAGCGCGCCGGCGGCCCAGGCCGCGTCGGCCCACCGCCGCTTCCACGCGAGTCGGACGGCAAAGCCGGCGAACAGAAGCGCCGCGGCATAGTCGAGCAGAAACATCGGCTCGGCTTTCCAGCCCGAGCGCGCCACGTAGTCGGCGAAGCCCTGAAAGTACGCGGCGGCTCCCGCGAGCGATCCGCCGCCTCGCCTCCATCCCGCCTGCGCGCGAAAGAAGAGTCCCGGCTCCCCATGAACGATGCCGTCGAGGAAAATCCAGGTCCACACCGTCACGAACGGCGATGCCCCGACGAGCAGGGCGGACCGCCACCGGTCCCGGCGCGCGGCTGTCTCCTCAGGGCGCGGCTCGAGCGCGGCGAGGAAGAGAGCGGGAGCGACGGCGAGCGCGGTCGGCCGCGTCAGCCCGAGGAGGATTCCCCAGAGGACCGCGCGGGCCGTCCTCCCGGCGCGGGCGTCCCGAAAAGCGAGCAGCGCGAAGAGGAAGAACATCGACTCTGCGTACATCGACGCGAGAAAGAAAGAGGTCGGGAAAAGCAGCAGGAAAAGGATGGAGCGCCAGGCGCCGGCGTCGCCGCGGCGATCGGCCCCTTCCCGGAGAAAGAGAGGCATCGCAAGAAACAGGCAGAGGTACGTGACCAGCATCCCCGCGTGGAACCCGTCCATCGCAAACGTGTGGTGGAGGACCTTCGCGGTCCAGGGATAGAGCGGGAAGAAGGCGTGGCTGGAGGGCTGGCCGGGCTTTGGCGGCGGCCCGTATCCCCACTCGATGATCGAGAGATACCAGCCGGAGTCGAACTTCGCGTAGAGCGGCGCGCGCAGCTCCAGCGGGATGTCCCACTCGAGGCGATGCTCGATCGGCAGGACGGTGCGCGCGACCGTTCCCCAGACGCCGAGCGCGAGGACCCACGCCGCGAGGACGAGCGCGAGCCGCGGCGGCCCGAAGTGAAGCCTCAAAAAGGCGGAGAATTTTTCGGCCGGGGACAAGGGTGAGTAAAGGTATCAGCTTGCGAGAGTCGGCAGTGAGCGTTCAGCGTTGAGCGTTCGTTTCCCGTTTTCCGTTTCCCGTTTCCCGTTTCCCGATCTACAGGGCCCGAACCGCGCGCAGCGCGGGTCCCAGCTTCTGCCGCGATTTCCAGAAGTCTTTCCAGGGATCCCCCTCCGCCAGCCGGCGGGCGAAGCTGGCGATGGTAAAGCGGCCGGGAGTCAGCTTCGGATCGACCTCGTCCCAGTCGAGCGGCGTCGAAACGGGCGCGCCGGGGAACTTTCGGACCGAGTAGGGCGCGACCACCGTCTGCGCGAAGCCGTTGCGGAAGGGATCCAGATACACACGGCCCTTCCGCGCGGCGATCCGGTTTTCCATCGTCATCTCTTTCGTGTAGGCCGCGGAAAGGTGGTCGCCCAGCCGCTCCGCGAACTCCTTGGCTTCGTCGGCGTCGGGGCCCACCTCGATCGGGATGAAGATATGCATGCCCTTTTTCCCGGACGTCTTCGGAAACGACTTCAAGCCGAGGGCGTCGAGAGCCTGCTTCACCTTCAATCCCGCGCGCGCCGCGTCGGCGAACTTTCCCGAGTCGGGGTCGAGGTCGAAGCAGACCCAGTCCGGCTTCCGCGGGTCCTGCTGGCGCGCCCCCCAGACATGGACCGCGATGCAGCCGAGGTTGACCAGCGCGAGCGATGTCTCCCGCTTCCCGCCGACGACGTAGTTGCGGATCCCGTTCTCGTGCTCGATGCGCCGCGTCGGCGTGTCCGGCGGCATCGACTCCGGCTTCTCCTTCTGGAAAAAACACTTCCCCGTGATCCCGTTCGGACAGCGTTTGAGAGACAGGAGGCGGTCCTTCACCCACGGCTGGAGCGCCGGGAAAATCTCGTCGTAGAACCGGATCAGATCGAGCTTGGTGTAACGCTCCTCGGGCCAGTAGACCTTGCCGGGGTTGGACACCTGGAGAGCGCCGGACGTCGGCGGCGGGGAGGCTGACGTCTTCCGGCCGGCGCCCGCCCTCTTCGACCCGGGGTCTTTGGGCGCCGGCGCGGCGGAAGGCGGTCTCTTTTTCGCGGCGCCGCCGCTCGACTTCACCGGAAGAACGGGCGTCCGCGCCTTCATGGAATGTCCTTCGGCAGCAGGCACTCTTCCGGCTTCTTGTCGTCGCGAAGCCCGAGGAAGACCGGCTGCCTCAACTTGCCGTCGGCGGTCCACTCCTGGAAGGCGACCTGCGCGACGAGCCGGGGCGCGAGCCAGACGGCGCCTTTTTCCCGCGGCGGCACGACGAAGGGCGGCTTTACGGAGACCAGCGGCTGGAAGGTCTTGTGGAGGGACGCGAGAAGCTTCTGCGAGTAGCCGGTCCCGACTTTTCCGACGTACCGCAGGTCGTGGCCCCGATACGCGCCCATCAAGAGGGCGCCGAAGTGCGACCGCGATCCTGCGGGCGGCGTGTATCCGCCGACCACCAGCTCCTCCTCCTGGTGCACCTTTACCTTGAGCCAGGAGGTGCTGCGGCCGGAGACGTACGGAGCGGCGGGGTCCTTCGCGACGAGTCCCTCCCAGCCCTTTTTGCGGGCGACCTCGAACGCCTTCAAGCCGTTCGAGACGAGCCGCCGCGAGGGAATGAGCCGGTCCGTGTGGCCAACGGCCTCTTCGACGGCGGCGCGGCGCACCGGAAGAGGCGCGTCTCTCAGGTCGACGCCTCCGCGGTAGAGGCAATCGAACACGGCGTACACCTGCGCGATCTCGCCCTGCTGCAGGAGCTGGAATCGCGACACGAGGCGGCGGTCGAACGCCACGACCTCGCCGTCCAAGAGCAGCGCCTGGTCGGGCAGCGTCGCGACCGCCGCGGCCACCTCCGAGAAGGACTCCGTCCGGTCTTTCGCGTTGCGCGACAGAAGCGTCACGCGGCTCCCCTCCTTGTACGCGAGGATGCGATAGCCGTCGTACTTTTCCTCGTACACCCAGCCGGGCCGGTGGAACGACTCGGAGACGAGGGTGGCCAGCATCGGAGAAGCCCGGAAAGGCACCCGCGCCGCTCGCGGGCGCGGCTTTGGCCGGAGCGCTGTGCCTTTCGCCGTCACGCGCGGTTCGACTTCCAGACGGCCTTCCGCCCGCCGCGCTTCGGCGGCGTCAGCAGCTTCGGGTTTTTCGCCAGCTTCCGGAGCAGCGCGGGAGGATCGCCCGTCGCCGCCTTCTCGAGGTCGCCGCCCTCATCGCGCGCGATCTCGACCAGGATGCGCTTCGAGATCACGGACCGCGGCTCCTCCTCCGCGATGTCATGCGTGCCGGCGAACTCGTCGCGGTGCTTGATCAGCAGCCAGCTCGGGCGGCCATCGCCTCCCCGCGGACGCGTCCGGACGAGGACCCAGGACCCGCGGAGCTTCTTTCCGTTCAGCGTGAATTTGAGGTCCCCCTTCTTCAGCGCGGCGTCGACGTCCGGGGATTCCGGCGTCCAGGTCCCGTTGTCCCAGATCATCACGGTGCCGCCGCCGTACTCCCCCTCGGGGATGATGCCCTCGAATTTCGCGTACTCGATCGGATGGTCCTCGGTCGGCATCGCCATGCGCTTGACAGACGGGTCGAGCGAGGGGCCCTTCGGCACCGCCCAGGAGAGCAGCACCCCCTTCCACTCGAGGCGGAAGTCGTAGTGCAGCTGCGACGCGCGGTGCTTCTGGATGACGTACCCGAGAGCCTTCGCGCGCTTCTTCGGCGCGGGCTTCTCCTTGCCCGAAGGCTCGGCCGTGACGCCAAACCGCCGCTTCTTCCAATACTCGGTCAATGCCATGGCGGCCACCCCGTGCAATGGTCTTGCCTTTTGAGGGGACAGCCGCCGGATTAGGCGCTGATGCATCCCTGGGCACCGCCCAACCCGAGCGCCCTTTCTCAGGCCTCCGTCCGCGCGTCCGCCCAGCGCCTCCCGCCCAGCGCCCCGTGCACTCTTTCCACCGGTTACACTCAAGTAAATGCTCGAAATTGTCCGGTGGGGGGCCACCGTCGAGCTCCTCGGGCTCGCCGTCCTGCCCCTGCTGCGCGCCGCGTTCGGGAACCGCCGCGACGCCGCGCTCCTGTCGCGGCCGGCGGGCCTCGCCCTGACCGCGTGGGGAGCCTGGGCGCTCGCGCTCCTGCCGCGGGTCCCGTTCGACCGGCGGGGCCTGCTCGCCGCGGCGGGTCTCCTCGCGGTCCTCTCCTGGCTGACGTCGAAGGGCGGTGCTCCCCGGGAGCGGGCCTCCTTCTGGGCTCGGGACGAGACCCGCGGCGCGCTCTTCTTCTGGGTTCCGGCGGCGGTTTTCCTCCTCATTCGCGCGTGCCTGCCCGAGATCCTCGGACAGGAGAAGTTCATGGACATGGCGTTCTTGAGCGGCCTCGCCCGCAACACCGCGATGCCTCCGCCCGACCCGTGGATGTCGGGCGGGACGATCAACTACTACTACTGGGGATACCTGCTCGCGGCGGCTCTCGTGCGCCTCTCGGGAGTGACGACGACCGTGTCCTACAACCTCTCCATCGCGACGTTCGCCGGTTATTCGTTCGCCGCCGCGGCGTGTCTCGGCTTCCGGCTTTCCGCGGGGCGGTTCCGAGCCGGGTTGTGGGCGGGGATCGCCACGGTCTTCGCCGCAGACCTCGCGGGCGCCATGGACGCGTGGAAGGCACCGCTCGGGAAGGGCTTCGACTACTGGCACGCGTCCCGCGTGATCGGGAAGGGAAACACCATCAACGAGTTTCCCTTCTTCACGTTCTTTCAGGCGGACCTCCATCCCCATCTCCTCGCATTTCCCTTCTTCCTGGCGGCGTTCGCGGCCGCCCACCGTGTGCTGGAGCTTCCGCCGCGTCCCTCGGGAGATGCTCCCGGCTGGCGGGGCCGGATCGCGCGCGCGTGGCCCTTTGTTCTTCTCGCGTTCCTCGCAGGCACCACCCGCGCCGCGAACAACTGGACCCTGCCCGCTCTCGCGATCCTGCTCGTGGGGGTCTGCGTGCTCCGAAC
Source organism: Thermoanaerobaculia bacterium (assembly GCA_038203955.1). Classification (GTDB taxonomy): domain Bacteria; phylum Acidobacteriota; class Thermoanaerobaculia; order UBA5066; family Gp7-AA6; genus JALYUA01. Next base: position 10,154 of record JBBRDK010000033.1, read on the forward strand.
CGCTCCGGGTGAGGGCCGCCGGCCTTCCGCGGCCGATCTCGCGTGGGGGGCAATCCGGGGCGGCGGGATCCTCTTTCTCTCCCTCCTCCTCTGGTTTCCCTACTCGAGCTCGTACGCGCTTCCTTCGCGCGGGCTCGGACAGGCCACGATGCGGTCCGGACTTCTCGAGTTCCTCCTGTTCTGGGGACTGCTGCTCGCCGCGGCCGCGATCGGCCTTTCCGGCGGCGACGCGCCCGCCGACGAGGGGGCGCGAAGACGCCGCGACCTGCGGCGCGCGCTCGCCGGCGCCTCCGCGCTCGCCGCGGCTCTCACGACGGGCGCGCCCGCGCTTCTCGTCCCGGTCCCGCTGGTCCTTCTCACGGGAGGCCTCGCCTGGCGGGCGCTCCGCGGCGAGTCTCACGACCTCGATGCCGTCTACACGGCGTGCCTTCTTCTGCTCGGTCTCGCCATGGTGGCGGGATGCGAGTTCGTGTACTTCCGGGACTCCTACGGCCAGGAGCTCCAGCGGATGAACACCGTCTTCAAGTTCTATCACCAGGCCTGGCCGCTGATCGCGATCGCCGCGGCGGTCCTCGCCGAGAGGGCCTGGCGATCGGCGGGACGATGGGGCACCGTCCGGCGCGCCACGCTGGGCGCGGTCGCGGTGATCGCCCTCCTCTATCCCGCGGACGCGCTCCTGTCCCGCTGGCGGCAGCACGAGGGGCGATTCACTCTCGACGCGTTTCCGTCGCTCTTCCGGCGAGCGCCGGGAGACGCCGCCGCGATTCAGTGGCTCGAGTCGCACGCGAAGCGCGACGCCGTCGTGCTCGAGGCGACCGGGGACGCCTACAGCGAGTACGCGCGGATCGCCTCCCACACCGGCATCCCGACGGTGCTGGGGTGGGCGAACCACGAAGGCCTCTGGCGCAACAACGACCAGCAGGTCGGAGATCGGGCTTCGCTGATCCGCACCTTTTACGAGGGCCGGGACGAGAAGGTCGCGCTCGTTTTTCTCAAGCGATACAAGGTGACCCACGTCGTCCTCGGGGACCTCGAGCGGCGCCTGTATCCGGCCGCGGACCGCATCGCGTCCTACCCTTTTCTGTCTCAGGAGCTGCGCGGCCCGACCGCGGTCTACTCAGTTCACGCCGGTCCATGAAAATCGTCATGGCGCTCGACTATTTCCGGCCCAACGTGTCGGGGCTGTCGGTGTACGCCGAGCGTCTCGCCCGGGGGCTTGCCGCGCGGGGCCACGCGGTGACCGTCGTCACGCACCGCCATGCGAGGCCTCTCCCGGCGGAGGAGCAGGACGGCGGCGTGAAGATCGTGCGGGCGCCCGTTCTCTTGCGGGCCGGCAAGGCGCTTCTCTCCCCCGCGCTTCCCCGCTCCGTCGCGCGCGAGCTCGCCGGCGCCGACGTCCTCCACCTCCACTCCCCGCTCGTGGCGGCGATCCCCCTCGCGCGCCTCGCGCGCCGCCGACGGGTCCCGCTCGTCGTGACGTACCACTGCGACCTCCGGCTTCCGCCGGGAGCGCTCGGCCGCCTGCTCGAAGGCGCGGCGCGGTTTTCTCAGAACTACGCCCTCGCCCGGGCCGCCGCGATCGTTCATTCGACGCGCGACTACGCGGAGAGCATTCCGGCCATCGCGGCGAGGCTCGACCGGTTCGTCGAGATCGCACCCCCTCCGCCGGAGCGGCGGGAGGGTCAGGCGGGCGCCTCCGCGGCGGTCCTGCGGGATCGCTGGAAGATCGCCGGAAGCCCCGTCATCCTCTTCGCCGGCCGGTTCGCCGCGGAAAAGGGGCTTTTCGAGCTGTTGCGGGCCTTCGAGACGGTGCGGCGCCGCTTTCCCGCGGCCCGCCTGCTCCTCGCCGGCGAAAAGGACCGCGTGCCGGGAGAAACCGTCGGCCGCCGACTCGCCGCGCTCGCGAACGATCGGGCCTCAGGGGTCGTGATGCCGGGCCTCGTCGGGTCCGATGACATGGACGGCCTCTTCGACCTCGCGGACGTGCTCGCGCTGCCGTCGACGAACAGCACCGAGTCGTTCGGGATGGTCCAGATGGAGGCCATGCTCCGCGGCGTTCCGGCCGTCGCCTCGGACCTGCCGGGCGTGCGGCAGCCGGTTCTCCGCACCGGAATGGGGGAGCTCGCCGTTCCCGGCGATCCCGAATCTCTCGCGGCCGCGATCCTCCGGGTGCTCGAGTCCCCCGCGGCGTACCGTAAGAACGCGCCGACGGCGCAGGCCTGGTTCTCCCTCGAGCGGACGGTGTCGGAGTACGAGACCGTCTATCGGCTCGCCGCCCGGAACCGCTCTCTCGAACGCGGACCCGTCCGCTACAATGAGATCACCTCCCGCACATGACCCAGAGGCCCGGACCGCGACCGCCGAGAGACCCCCGATGACCGCCTCCGCCCAGCCTCTCGCGCTGGCCGAGCGCGAACGGGCGCTCCGTTTTTCCCGCTGGCGGTACTACCTGTCCTCGATTCCGACGCTTCTCCTGCGTATCCGGAGCTGGCCCGCCGTTCTGGGGATCTTCGCGGGGCTCCCTCTGCGGCGTCCCGTGACGATCGAGCTCGACGACGGCAGCCGCTTTCGCGTGCGCGGCCGCATGGACGTCTGGATCATCAAGGAGACGTGCCTGGACCGCGACTACGAGCGCGGGGAGGTCGAAGTGAAAGACGGCTGGACCGTCGTCGACATCGGCGCCGGGTCGGGGGATTTCGCGATCTGCGTCGCGAGGCGCAGCCCGCGTTCGCGCGTGTTCGCCTTCGAGCCGTTGCCCGAGTCCTACGCCCTGCTCGAAGAGAACCTCCGGCTGAACGGGCTGTCGAACGTGAAGGCTTTTCCGGTGGCGATCGCGGGGAAGGCGGGCGAGCTGCTCCTCTACACGAAGACCGGCCTCGAAGGGCAGCACCGCACCGTGCATACGGAGGCGGAGACGGCGGAGACGGGAGGCGCGCTGCGCGTCCCCTCCATCACGCTGGATTCCGCCTTCGCGCAGGCCGGTATCGAGGTCTGCGACCTGCTGAAGATCGACTGCGAGGGCGGCGAGTACGAAATTCTGTTCGGCGCGAGCGATGCGGCGCTGGCGCGCGTGCGCCACATCGCCATGGAGTTCCACGACGGCATCGCCGCCCATTCGCACGAGGAGCTCGTCCCGTATCTCGAGAGCCGCGGGTTCCGCGTGCGCACTCGCCCCAATCCCGCGCACGCGAACCTCGGGTTTCTCTTCGCCGCGAACCGGCGTCTCGAAGCTTGACGGCCACCGGGGCGGAAACCCAGGCGCCCGCCGGGCGTGAGCGGCGGCGGGCTCGCGCGACCTTCCTCGCCATCCTCGCGGCGGGCGCTCTCCTGCGCTTCGTCGGCCTCGCCTGGGACGACGCGCACCACCTCCATCCCGACGAGCGTCACATCTCCATGGTCGAGGAAAACCTCGAGGCCCCGAAGAGCATCCGGAACTACTTCGACTCGGCCACCTCGCCGCTGAACCCCTACAACCGCAAGCACGACTCCTTCGTCTACGGCACGCTCCCGCTCTTCCTGACGAGGGCCGTCGCGCACGCGGTGCACAGGCCCGGATACGACGGCGCCTATCTGGTCGGCCGCGCCCTGTCGGCCCTCTTCGACCTCGCGACCGTGTGGCTGACTTATCTCATCGCCCGGCGTTTCGGAGGACGCCGGCCGGCTCTCGCCGCGTCCGCGCTCGTCGCCTTCTGTCCCCTCGGGATTCAGCTCGCTCATTACTGGACGGTCGACAGCTTCCTCACGACGTTCGTCGCGGCGACGCTTCTCGGTTCCGTCCGCATGGCGCAGGGGAAGTCTTCCCGGGGCGGCGTCGCCGCGACGGGCGCCGCGCTCGGCCTGGCGGTCGCCTGCAAGATCACGGCGCTCGCGCTCTTCGCCGCCGTCGGGCTCGCCCTTCTCGTCGAGGCCTTCTCGGCCGGGCGAGAGGCGTCTCGCGCCGCCGCGCGCGTCGTGCTCCGGAGCCTCCTCGCCGCCGCGGCGGCGTACGCGGCCATCCGCGTCGGTCTCCCGTATGTGTTTTCCGGATGGAGGCTCGACCCCCGCTACATCCGCGACATGCAGGCGCTCATGGCTCTGTCCAAAAGCGTGGCCGGGTTTCCGCCGGCGCTCCAGTGGGCCGGCCGAACGGTCCTCTTTCCCCTCCGGAACTTCGTCTTCTGGGGTGCCGGGCCGTTCTTCGGAATCGCGGCGCTCGCCGCCTTCACCGCCGCTCTCCTGACGTCGTGGCGGCGCGAGCGGCGGCCTCTCCTCCCGCTTCTCCTCTACGCCGCGATCGTCTGCGCGTACCACGGGTTGACGCTCTCGAAGTCGATCCGCTATTTCTACCCGGCGTATCCCGTTTTCGCGGTCGTCACGGCGCTCTTTCTTCATCGGCTCGCGCGGCGGCCGGCCGCCTCGCGCCTCGCTCGCGCCCTGCCGGCGATGGTCGTCCTGGGAACGGTCCTCGCGGGGGTCGCCTTCTCTTCGATCTATCGCCGGCCGCACACCCGCGTCGCGGCGTCGCGGTGGATCTACGAGCACGTCCCGCCGCCCGCGCGCTTCTCCTCGGAGTCCTGGGACGACGCCCTCCCTCTCCCCCTGCCCGGATACGAGGCGAACCGCTACGAAGGTCCGGCGATGGACCTGTGGGGGCCCGACAACGCCGCGAAGGTCGAGGCCGTCGTCGCCACGCTCGCGAAGGCGGACTGGCTCGCGATCACGAGCAACCGCGTGTACGGCAACATCACCCGTCTTCCGAGCGTCTTTCCCATGACGACGGCGTACTATCGCGCCCTGTTCGATGGCCGCCTCGGCTTCGAGCGCGCCGCGGATTTCGCGTCGTACCCCTCCCTCGGGCCGCTGCGCGTCCCCGACGACCGGGCCGAAGAGCAGTTCACCGTCTACGACCACCCGCGGGTGCTCCTCTTCCGCAAGACGCCCGCGTTCTCGGAGGGTCGCGCGCGCGCCATCCTGCTCGCGGCGATTCCCGTGACTCCTCCCACCATCTGGGAATGGGAGAAGGCGCCGCGAAGGAGCCGGCGCGTCTCGGAATCGTTGCTGCCGCCGAGGCAGCCGGGAGCGGAGCGGGCGTCGGCGACGTCGGAGCGGGGCGGCGGTTCGTGGAGCGCCGCCTTCCTCTTCTACCTGGCGACCGCGCTCGTGGGACTTCTCGCGCTCCCCTTCGTGACGGTTCTCTTCGGCTCGCTCCCGGACAAGGGCGCGGGCATCGCGCGGATCGTCGGCCTCGCCGTTGCGACCTACTCGCTGACCGTCCTCGTCCAGGCGCGGGTGCTCGCAAACGGGCGAGGGGCCGCGGTGGCGGGCCTCGCGCTCCTGGCGCTTCTCTCCGCGGCGGCTCTCGCCGCCCGCGGCCGCGCCATCGCCGCCTTCTGGCGAAATCATGGCCGGTCCCTCGTCGAGACGGAGGCGGCTTTCGCCGCCGGCTTTGCCCTCTTCGCCGGCCTGCGGGCGATGAACCCGGAGATCTTCTGGGGCGAGAAGCCCATGGACTTCTCCATCCTGAACATCCTCGTCCGGACGCCCGTCCTTCCCGCGTCCGACCCGTGGTTCGCCGGCGCGCCGCTCGGCTACTACACCTTCGGCCACGAGATGGTTGCCCTGCTGACGATGCTGACCGGCCTCTCCACCCGCTTCACGTTCAACCTCGCGTTCGGCCTGCTCGGCGGCGCGGCGGTTTCAGGAGCCTATTCGCTCGCCCGCAACTGGACGGGAGCTCGCCGCGCGGGGGTCGTCGCGGCCGGTTTCGTGGCGATCCTCGGGAATCTCGCCGGCCTTCGCGAGTGGCTCATCAACCAGCCGGCGCGCCACGAGACGCGGCACCTCGACTGGCACTACTTCTGGGCGACTTCTCGGGTCATCCGCGACACGATCAACGAATATCCCTTCTGGAGCCTCGCGTTCGCGGACCTGCACGCGCACGTCTTCGCGATCCCGCTCTTCCTGGTCCTCGCCGCCTGCGCGCTCGCTCTTCTCCGCCGCGCCGCCGTTCCCGGAGCGCCCCTTCTACCGATCATGATTTCGGCCGGGGCTCTCGGCGGGGCCGTCGCGGCGCAGGCGCTGACCAACGCCTGGGACGTGCCGCTGCTCGGGGGGCTTCTCGTCCTGATCGCCGCGGCGGCCGCATTTTCGAGCGGCCGGCTGTCCGCCGCCGGGACGGTCCGCGCCGTTCTGATCTTCCTCGTCTCGGCGGGAACGGCCCTCCTCCTCGTTCTGCCGCTGTGGGTCCGCGGCGGGGGCGCTCCGGGCCACGGCAGAAACGACGGACCCGGAGCGCGCGGGATCGACATCCTGACCGTGTTCGGGGTGTTCATCTTCCTCGCGATGGCGTGGTGGCTGATCACCGCCCTGCGGCGCCCGGACCCGGAACGCCGCCGACGGCGCGCCCTCGGGGCGGTCGCGCTGCTGGCCGGCGCCCTGCTCGCCGCTCTCGCCGTCCGGCTGCCGGACGCGTTCTGCGTCACGGCTATCTTCCTCTTCCTGTTCGCCGCGATTTTCTTCGTCCGCGCGCCGGAGGACCGGCTCGCCTGCGGGTTTGTCGCGACCGCGTTCTTCCTGATTCTCTTCGCGCAGCGCTTCTACATCTACGACCGCATGAACACGTACTTCAAGCTGTACCTGGAGGCGTGGCTCCTCTTCGCCGTCGGTTGCGCCGTGCTCGTCTTCGGTCCCGTTTCGCGGCCCGGCGCGTTCTCCTCGTGGCCGCGCCCGATCCGAGCCCTCGCGGTGCTCCTCTTCGCCGCCGGGCTCTTCACGAGCGCGTCGGGCGCTTACGGAGTCCTGGCTCCGAACCGGTCCTCGCTCCCGGACGGCGTGCGCGGGTCCTCCCCCACGCTCGACGGGCTCGCGTACCGCGAACGCTGGCACCCGGGCGAATATCGCGCTGTCGAGTGGCTGCGCCGCACGCTCCGCGGGACGCCCGTCATCCTCGAGGCGCAGGGGCCTTCGTACCAGGAGTTCGGCCGCATCTCGATGCTGACCGGGCTGCCGACCGTTCTCGGGTGGGACTACCACGTGCAGCAGAGGGGAAATCCGCCGGCCCGGATCGAAGAGCGCCGCGCCGCGGTCGCGGAAATCTATTCGAGCCCGAAAGCCTCGACGGCCGAGGGACTCCTGCGGCGCTATCACGTGGGTTACGTCTACGTCGGCTCGCTCGAGCGAAAGACCTATCCCGCCGCCGGCCTCGCCAAGTTCCGGACCGCGAAGGATCTCTTTCAGGTCGCGTATGAAAATCCGGAGGCCGCCGTCTACCGGGTCGTGGGCGGCGACTCTCAGGACGTCGTCGCTCCCGAGCGCGAGTCGCTGCCCGTGCCCGCCGCGGAGCCCGCCGCCTCCTCCGCCTCCCCCGACACGGAGCCGGAGGAGGCGCCCGAAATCGCGGAATCGGCGGCCGACGGCTCACCGCCGTGGCAACGGCTGAAGGAGCCGCGCGGCGCCGCCGTCGACTCGAGGGAGCGCGTCTGGATCGCCGACTTCGGCCACTCGAGGCTGCGCGTCTACGATGCGAAGGGCGGATTCCTGGGCGGCTGGGGCGGGCGCGGAGCGGGCCAGCACGGGTTCCGCGAGCTCTGCGCGGTCGCCGCGCGGGGCGACGACCTCTACGTGGCGGACACGTGGAACGGCCGCATCGTGCGGTTCGACCTGGCGGGCAAGTGGAAGGCCGCCGCCGCGGAGCTCTACGGGCCTCGCGGGGTGGCCGTCGCGCCCGACGGGCGGGTCTGGGCGACCGACACGGGCAACCACCGGGTGATGGTCTACGAGCCGGACCTGACCGGCGGCCGCGCGATCGGCCAGAAGGGCACCGGCCCCGGGCAGTTTTCGGGGCCGATCGGCATCGCGATCTCTCCTTCGGGACGCGTCTACGTCGCGGACACCGCCAACCGGCGCATTCAGGCGATCGGCGCCGACGAAAAGATCACCAGCGCCTGGCCCGTCGCGGGATGGGGCGACGGCGCCGAGCCTCATCTGGCGGTCTCGGACGACGAGAACGTCTACGCGAGCGATCCCACGGGCAACGCGGTCCTCGAATTCGCGCCTGACGGAAAGCTGCTTCGCCGGATCGTGGCCGATCCCGCCGGAAAGGCCTTCTCGAGGCCGACCGGTCTCGCGATCAGCGGGAAAGCCCGTATCCTTTACGTCGTCAACTCCGGAAACTCATCCGTCGCCGCGTGTCCGCTGCCCGAAAGGAAGAGCCGATGATCACTCTCCCATCCGTCCGGCGGAAGCTTCCCGCCGCGGCCGCCCTCGCTGTGCTGCTCACCGCCGCGGCGACGAACGCGTGCCGGAAGACGGAGACCACCGGGGGGGCCGGCGCTTCCGCTTCGCCGTCTCCAACCGTTCCCGTCGATCTCTCCCCCCACCTCTCGGAGAGACCGTCGTCGGCGGCGCCGCCTTTCGCGGGCTTGAAGTTTCCCCGGGGGATCGCCGTCGACGAGAAGGGCCGCGTCTGGATCGCGGACTTCGGCAATGCGGCCGTCCGCCTGTTCGATGCCGCCGGCGGGCTCTTCGGCGGATGGGGCGGCCACGGAGAGGGCACGTGGGCGATGAAGGACCCGTGCGGGATCGCCGTGCGCGGAAACAGCGTCTACGTCGCCGACACCTGGCGCACCGGGGTCGAGCGGTTCACGGACGCGGGGCAGTTCCAGGGAAAGCTCGCCGCCGACCTCTACGGCGCGCACGGGATCGCGGTCTCCGCGAAGGGAACGGTCTACGTCGCCGATACGGGGAACAATCGGATCATCGTCTGCAACGGCGACCTGACGGGCCCGAGAGCGATCGGAAAATCCGGCGCCGGTCCGGAACAATTCGCCTCGCCCGTGGCCGTGGCCGTCGGGCCGGGGGGCGAGGTTTACGTGACGGACACCGGGAACCGGCGGATCCAGGTGCTCGACGCGGCCGGGAAATTCAAGACGAGCTGGAAGTTCGCCGGGTGGGGATCCAACGCCGAGGCGTACGTCGACACCGACACGGACGGGTCCCTCTTCGTCAGCGATCCCGTCGCGGGAGCGGTCGTCCTCCTCGACCGGAAGGGCGTCGAGCGGCGGCGCTGGACGGCAGACGGCGCGGGGAAGAAGTTCGCGAGGCCCACGGGCGTCGCGGTCGACCGGAAGAACCGCATCCTGTTCATCGCCAACACGAACTCCGGCGCGATCTCCCGGATCCCTCTCGACGGGAAGTAACGCCACGCGCCTTCCGAAACCCTCTTCCCGGGACGGCGGCGGAAGCGGGGGCCGCGCCCGAGAGACGGCCGTCCTCTGCGCCGCGGTCGGCCTCGCCGCGATCCCCTCTTTCCTCGTCGTCCTCCTGCTCTGGATGCGCCGTCCGGATCCTCGAGGGTTCGAGGCGGTGTGGCGGTCGCTGCCCTTTTTCTCCGGGCTCGACTGGCCATCGTGGTTCGCGGTCGTCCTCGCGGCGGACGCCTTGCTCCTGCTGCTCTTCCTGCTGCGCCGGCGGGACCCTTCCCCGTGGGTCCCGGGCCCTCCCTCCGCGCGGAGGCGTGGCCGACGCCGGAAGAAGCGTGCCACCGGCGCGGACGCGCTCACGACCGTCTCCGCCGCGGCGTGCCTCCTCATCCTGATCCGGGCCGCCTTCTTCGGCCATCCGCCGGGAGTCGAGCTCCTGGCGGCGCTCGCCGGCTATGCCGCCGGCAGCCTCTGCCGGGAGATCCCCCCTGCCGTCCTCCGCCGGCTCTGGCGGCGCAAGGCGCCCGCCCTCTTCGCGATCGCCTCGCTCCAGCTCGCCGTCGTGATCGCGCTCTCCGCCGCGATCCGCGGACGCGGCGCCCCGTGGCTGGCCGTCCCGCTCCTGGCACTCTCGGGGGCGCTGGCGCTCCGCCTTCGGCGCCGGCTGCCGGCGTGGGCATGGCTCATCCCGCTCGCGCTTCTGCTGCGCGGGCTCTTCCTCGATTCGTGGTGGTACACGCTCGTGGGAGACGAATACGCGTTCCGGGAAATGGCCGCCGACATCGTGAGGAGCCAGAGTCTCCCGGAAGTCGGGACGCGCCTCTTCGGCATGGAGGGCGTCTACGGTCAGTTCACGTACCTGACGTCGCTCGTCCAGGCGGCGGGGATGTTCCTGGCCGGCATCGACAACTTCGGATGGAAGATCAGCAGCCTCTATCTTTCGGCGCTCGCGATCGCGTTCTATTTCTCCTTCTTTCGCACCTTCGCCGGGCGGCGGATCGCGGCGGTCGCCTGCTTCTTCCTGGCCGTTTCGGAGTACCTGATGTCCTTCGCGAAAATCGGCTACCCGAACCTCCAGGCGCACCTGACGGTGGCCCTGCTCCTCTCCGCGGCCGCGTGGGCGATTCGCACGAAGCGCACTCTTGCGTTGACCTGTCTGGGCCTGGCCGCGGGCGCCTGCTGCTACGTCTACCCGGCGGCCTTGTACTGTCTGCCGCTTCCCGCCATCCTCCTCGCCATCTACGACCCGCCACGCTCGGCCGGCGCGGTCGGGCGCTGGGCCACCGCCGCGGGCGCGTTTCTCCTGTCGGCCTTTCCTCTGCTCCTCCTGCCCGAGTTCTTTCTCTCGAAGCTGCCGGGGGTGTTCTACGGAAACGAGGACTTCGCCACGACGGGAATGTCCGGGGCGCTCCATTTCGCGCGGAACGTCGTGTATGCCGCGTTCTCCCCGCTGTACAAGCCGGGCGAAAGCCATTTCGTCGCGGTCTCGTACCAGGACCCGTTCTCCGCCGCCCTGATCGCGATCGGCGCGGCCGTCGTCCTCCGGCGCGGGCCCCGCGACCCGTTCGCTCGCTTCTGCATCGCGGGGGCGGCGGCGGTGCTGATCCTTTCGGCGACCCACGGGTCCGACTCTCCGCCGACGACCCGTATGTTCATCCTGCTGCCGGGCTTTGCGCTCTGCGCGGCGGTGGGCCTCACGTGGACCCTCGACCGTCTCGCGTCGGCCGGGCTCTCCGCCGGCGCCCGGAACGCCGCGGCCGGAACGGTTCTCGCCGCGGTCCTCGCGGCGAACCTCGCGCAGGCGTACGTCGTGTCGCCGCGGAGCATGGCGGGTCAGTACCAGGGGATCGAGGCGGTCTTCAACCGCGCGGCCCAGAACGCGGGTCGGCGATCGCCGAGTCGCGAGCGCCACTTCCTCTTCCTGACCGACGAGTGGACGGTCGCCTACGGCTTCACATCGCTTCAGGAGGTGTATCGCCTGCCGCCTCTCGCGGACGTGAAAGTCGAGTCGGGGCGTCTCTCCGCCGAAGCCCTCTCGCGCGTGTCGGCGCCGGAGGCCGTCGTCGTGATCCGGCCCGAGCTCGATTCGGAGACTCGTGCCCGGCTCGAAGCGGCTCTCCGGTCCGCCGGGAAGACGCCCTGCACCGCGCGCAACCTGGAAGGGACGGCGCGAATGGTTCTCTGGCAATCGCCGGATCTTCCCCGGTTCTGCGAATAAAAGGGGCGGGTCTGCTGGACAACGGAGGCCGTATCTCTTACGTTATGAGGACAATCGACAGTTTTGTGAGAAGGAGACTCATGACATCGCGCACATCCGAGGATCCGCGCGGGAGATCGCATCGTCTGCCGGTCGCCCGCGTCGGGGCCGCGCTTCTCTTCGTGGCGGCGGGCCTCGTCACCTCCTCCTGCGGCAAAAAGGAAACGGCTGGCGCCCCGGGCACCGGCGGCGGCGCGTCCGCGCCGGCCCCGAAGCCGACCGAGACCCTGCCGGTGGCCGCGGGCCCCTCGATCCAGGCCACGGCGGCCGGAAATCAGGCCCCGTGGGCCGGGTTGAAGTCGCCGAGCGACGCCAGCCTGGATGAGAAAGGGCGGCTCTGGGTCGTCGACCAAGGGGGGTCGGCGCTTCGGGTGTTCGACGGAAACGGCGGTTCGCTCGGAGGGTGGGGCGGCCGTGGCACCGGCGATTACGCCATGAAGGACCCGTCCGGCATCGCGATCCGGGGGGACAACGTCTACGTCGCCGACACCTACAACACCGGCGTCGAGGTCTTCTCCCAGGCGGGGCAGTGGAAGGGCAAGAGCTCCGCGGGCCTCTACAACCCGCACGACGTGGCGGTGGGCGGCGACGGCCAGGTCTGGATCACTGATACCGGCAACGGCCGGGTCGTCGTCTGCGGTGCGGACCTCGGAAACCCGAGGTCCGTCGGGAAGCAGGGCGCGGGCCCGGAGGAGTTCTCCGCCCCGATCGGAATCGCGATCGGCCCGTCGGGGGATGTGTACGTCGCCGACGCCGGCAACGGCCGGGTCCAGGTTTTGAACGGCAACGGTGACTTCAAGGCGCGCTGGAAATTCAACGGATGGGGTCAGAACGCCGAGCCTTACATCGATGTGGATCGGGACGACACTCTCTTCGTCTCCGATTCGGTCGCGAACGTCGTCGTGCACCTCGACCGGGGCGGCCATGAGCTGCACCGGTGGGAGGCGGGCGACGACGGCAAGAAGCTGCTCCGGCCCCGCGGCGTGTCCGTCGACCGGAAGAACCGCGTCCTCTACGTCGTGAACACGGACGCGAACGCGATCTCCCGCATCCGGCTCGAGAAGTAACACACGGTGGACCAGAGCCCTTCTTTGGCGCCCGGCGGCGAGGAATCCGCCCGCCCGCCGGGAAGCGCGGAGGTCCCCGTCGCCGGGCGGACGGCGTCACCCCAGGTGCGCCGGGCCGCGCTTTTCGTCTTCGCGGCCATCCTGCTCGTCACGCGGTTCGCGTCCCTGGCGGACCGCCCCCTGCATCACGACGAATCGATCCACGCCTTTCAGTCCTACACGCTCTCCAGGGACGGGACGTGGCGCTACGACCCGGCGTACCACGGCCCGTTCCTGTATTACGCGAACGCGCTCGTCTACAAGATCGCGGGAGCCACCAACGCAACGGCGCGGTTCCTGCCCGCCGTCTTCGGGGTCGGCCTCGTGCTGTTCGCCATTCCTCTGGCGTCCTGGTTCGGCTTCGAAGCGGCGGTGGCGTTCGCGCTCCTGGTCCTCATCTCGCCGCACCTGGCCTACTTTTCGCGCTTCATCCGGGAGGACCTCTATTCGCTCGTCTTCACGTTCGGGACGATCGTCGCTTTTCGACGATTCCTGGAGACCGATCGCTCCCGCTGGCTGACCCTCTCCGCGGTGTCATTCGCCCTCGCCGGCGCGACGAAGGAGAACGCCTACATGACGGGCGTGCTCTTCGTGTTGTTCGGAGTGTGGGTGTTCTTAGAGCGCGCGCTCGCGCGGCCTCCGGAGACCCCGGCCGCCCCGCCGGGAACGAAGGCGCCCTGGGGCCCGGCGGCCGCGGTCCGCGCGACGGTCGCCTGGACGGCGCCTCGCGTGGTCCCCATCCTGATCGCCGCCACCGTCTTCCTCTGCGTCTGGTCGCTGCTCTACACCGCCTTCGGGCGGTATCCGGGCGACTGGCTCGCGATTCCCAAGGCGGTTCGCTACTGGATGGGGCAGCACGCGATCGCGCGGATCCCGGGGCCCTGGTACTACTACTTTCCGCAGCTCCTGATGTACGAGACCGGGATCCTCGCCGCGGCGCTGCTCGTCCTGCGGAGGCCGGAAATCCGCCGCGATCCGTTTCTGCGCTCGGTCGCGTGCGCCATCGGGGCGCTGGGCATCGCCGTCCTCGTATCGGGCGCCATCAATTCGCCCGCGGCGAGGTGGATCGGGCTCGGAATCGCCACTGCCGGCGGCGTCGGCGCTCTCGTGCTGCTCAACCGCCGTCTTCCGAACGTCGAGCGGGCCGCCCCCTTCCTGCGCTTCGTCGTCTACTGGGCGCTGGCCTCGCTCGCGATCTACGGTTGGGCGCGGGAAAAGGTTCCCTGGCTGACCGTTCACCCTCTCCTGCCGCTGACGATCCTCGCCGCGATCGGGCTCGCCGACCTCTGGCGGGACCGCGCCCGCAGCGGCCCGCGCCTGCTTCTGGCGGGCGTTTTCCTCCTGCTCGCCGTGAACGCGACGGGGATGTACCTCGCGTGCTTCCGATACGGGGCGCACGACATCGCGAAGGACCCGGGCCACGCGGAGATGCTCGCGTACGTTCAGACGTCGCGCGATCTCGTCCGGGCCCTCGATTCGGTCGACAAGGCCAGGGCGCGTGTCCCGGCGGGCCAGCCGCTGATCACCGTAACGGGCGAGGCCTCCTGGCCCCTCACCTGGTATCTCCGCGACGTTCAGACTCGGTGGCTCACGCGCGTCGAGGACACGTCGACCCCCATCATCGTGGCCGACTGGGACGCGGAGGGCGGCCTGCAGAAGCAGCTGGCGGAGCACTACACCGCGACGCGGGTGCCGATTCGCGCCTGGTGGTTTCCCGGACGCATCGCGGCGGCGGACAAGACCCCGGCGCGGCCGAACGCGGCCGATCTGCTTCGCTACTGGCTCTTCCACGAAATCTGGAGCCCGATCGGCTCCCAGGACACGACGTTCTACGTGCGAAAGGATCTGGGCCAGGGCACGGGGCCCCTGCCGGTTGTCAACATCGTCCTGAAAGACTCGACGGCCCGCGACTACAACGGCGAGGCGGGCGCGATTCCGCCCCTGAAGACGTGGGGCGCCGCCGGCGCCGGGGCGGGGGAGCTCGGCGAGCCGCGCGGGATCGCGTCCGATTCCCGGGGACAGCTCTACGTGGCGGACACGAAGAACAGCCGCATCCAGGTGTTCGACAACGACGGCAAATTCCTCCGGCAGTTCGGGACCAAAGGCAAGGGACCGGGCGAATTCAACGAGCCCTGCGGGATTGCCGTCGACGCGGACGGGGACGTCTGGGTGGCCGACACGTGGAACGCCCGCATCGCGAGGTTCTCCGGAGCGGACGGCAGGTTCATGGGCGCGATCGGCGCGCCGGAGAACGCCTTTTTCGGCCCCCGGGCGGTCGTCGTCTCGCGAGGCTTCGTGTACGTCGCCGATACCGGAAACAAGAAAATCGTCCGCTTCGATCGGGACGGCAAGAGGCTCAACGATTTTGGGGGGGACGGCAGCGGGCCGGGAGAATTCGTCGAGCCGGTCGGACTGGCGGCGGACGCCTCGGGAAACCTCTACGTCGCCGACACGGGCAATCACCGCGTCCAGGTCTTCGACCCGGAGGGAAAGTTCCTGCGGCAGTTCCCCGTGTCCGGCTGGAAGGATTTCTACACGGAGCCTTACCTCGCGATTGCGGGCGACATCCTCCTGGTGACCGACGCGTGGGGCGGTCGGGTCGCCGCCTACGACGCGAAGGGCGTCATGCGGCGGTCCTGGAAGGCGGATCGGGACTTCAAGCAGCCGACGGGAATCACCGTGGACGCCTACGGCCGGGTGACGGTCACGGACCGGGGCACGAACCGGATCTTCTCCTGGGCGCTGCCGTCCGTTCTCCCGTGACGCGGAGGGGGCCCTGAGCGCTCCGACCCCATTGCCGCGCGCCGAGTCGCCGCCGGCGTTGAGGCTCGAATGGATCCTGTTTTTCACGGCCGTCGTCTTCTACGGGGCGACGCGCTTCGTCGGGATCTCGCGATACCCGGTCTTTTTCTTCTGCGACGAGGCGCTGCAGGGCAACCTGGCCTGGCAGCTCCTGCACAACGGCTTCCGGGATCACACGGGTACCTTCCTGCCGCCGTATTTCTTGAACGACCGCCGGTGGGCGGTGAGCCTTTCGGTCTATCTGCACCTGCTTCCCGTCGCCCTGTTCGGCAAGAGCGTCACGGTCATCCGCGCGACCTCCGCGGCCGTTTCGGTGCTCGGCGCGGCGGCCGGCGGGCTCGCGTTGAAGGAGATGCGGAATCGGTTCTGGTGGGCGGCCCCCCTGCTTGCCGCCGGGATCCCTCTCTTTTTCGTCCACGCGCGTCTGGGTTTCGAGACGGCGATGATGGCGTCGTTCTATTTCTGCTTCCTCTGGGCCTACTTCGTCTACCGGAGCCGCGATCCGCGGTGGATCTTCGCGGCGCTCGCGTTCGGCGCCGCCGTGTTCTACGCGTACACGGCCGGCCAGGGAGTGATGCTGGTGACGGGCGTCGCGCTCCTGATCTCGGACCTGCGGTATCACCTCCGCCAGCGCAAGGTCCTTCTCGCGGGAGCGCTGCTCTTTTCCCTCCTGCTCGCGGCGCCCTACGTCCGTTACCGGCGTCTCCATCCGGGCGTCGTGCAGGAACAGCTGGCCGTCCTCGACTCCTACTGGACGCATCCGATTCCGCTGTCCGAAAAGCTCAGGCACTTCGGGAGGAACTACGCGGCGGGGCTCGACCCGCGTTACTGGTTCCGGCCGAACGTCGCCGAGCTCCCGCGTCATCGGATGGACAACCTCCCCTTCCTGCCCGTGTTTCTCGCCCCGCTGATGGCGCTGGGCATCGGGGTCTGCCTCTGGAAGGCGCCGCGCTCGGCGCTGCACCGGGCGGTGCTCATCTCTCCCCTCGGCGTTCCGTTCTCCGCCGCCGTCGCTGAGCTCCAGATCCTGCGCCTCATGGCGATGGTCGTTCCGGCGACCCTCCTGTCCGCCGTCGCGATCGATCAGCTCCTGCGCTGGCTCGCGCGGCTGCGTGTGCCGTACCCGGCGGCGGCGGCGGCGTGCGCGGCCGCCCTCGCCTTTCAGAGCGCGAAGCTCACGCGCGACGCCTTGGTCGACGGGCCGACGTGGTTTCACGACTACGGCCTGTACGGGATGCAGTGGGGGGCTCCCCAGATCTTCGACGAGATCCGCCGGCAGCTGCCGTCGCATCGGGCGCCCTTCCTGCTCTCCTCGGCGTGGTCGAACAACCCGCGCGAGTTCGTCCCCTTCTTCCTGCCCGACTCGGATCAGCCGCGCGTCCAGATCGCCGACATCCGGGCGTGGGATCAGCAGGAGCAGCCGCTCTCCGGGCAGGAAGTCTTCATCATGACGCCCGAGGAGTACGGGATCGCGACCGACAGCCGGAAGTTTCTGCTGTCGCCGCCCGTCCGGACGATCCCGTTTCCGGACGGAAAGCCGGGCTTTCAATTCGTCCGGGTCCGTTACGTTGCGAACGTGCGGGAGATCTTCGCCGCGGAGAAACTGGCGCGGGCCGTTCTCCAGGAGGAGACCGTCTCCGTCGGCCGGGAAACGTGGGCGGTCCGGCATTCGAGAACCGACATGGGGTCCCTCGAGGCCCTCTTCGACGGGCGCCCGGAGACGATTTCGCGAGGCCTCGAGGCGAACCCTTTCATCTTCGAGATCCGGTTCCCCGCTCCGCGTCCCGTCGCCTCGGTCAGCCTGTCGCTCGGGGCGATGGACCAGGTCCGGGTCACGCTCAAGGCAACGTCGCCCTCGGGGGAGGAGCGAATTGCGACCGCGACGGCGCCCAACCGGCCGGCGCTGCCCTCGACGGAGGTCCGCCTGCCGGGCGGCCCCTTCACCGCCGCCGCCATCCGGATCGAGATCGCCGACGGCAACGGGATCGACCCGACGCACATCGAGATCGGAGAGGTGCGGGTGAAATGAGTTGTCAGCTAGCGCGCGCCCCGCCGCGCGCTAGCGACCCTTTTCAACTGCTCCGCGCGGCGCATCTCCCCCTTCAGGTCGAACAGGTACTGGAAGACGCGCTGGATCGTCCCGAGCATCTTCCAGGGGCGGTGGATGCTCTGCCCCGCCTCCCGGGGAAAATGGCGGACGACCACCTCCGCGACTTTCCAGCCGCCGATGCGGCAGCGCGCGTAGATCTCGTCGCCGACGAAATTGATCCGGTGCTTGATTTCGATCCGGCGGGCGACGTCTCTCCGGAAGGCCCGGCAGCCGCCGTTGATGTCGTGAAGAGGTGACCCCAGGAGGGCGTGCGAGAAGGTATTCAGGCCCCTCGAGAGCACCAGCCGCGCGAACGGGTCGTGGCGCTTTTTCTTCCAGCCGAACACGACGTCGGCCCCCGCGTCGATCGCTTCCAGGAAGCGCGGCGCGTCCGCCATCGTGTGCTGGCCGTCGCCGTCGACCACCATCACGACCTCTCCGGGGGTGTTTCGGAGCGCCGTTTCGGTGGCGACCGCGTACCCTTTGTTCCCGTCGTGGTGGAAGACGGAGATCCGCGGGTCTTCCCGGGCGAGCCCGTCCGCGATCTCCCCGGTGCGATCGCGGCTGCCGTCGTCGACCACCAAAATGCGCCAATCGAGACCCGCGACCGCGGAGAGCGACGAGACGGCTTCCGCGACGGTTTTCGCGATCAGCTCTTCTTCGTTGTAGGCCAGGAACGCGACGCCGAGCCGGGGCTGCTTCTCAGTCGACATATCTCCCTTTTCGGCCGGATCCGGCCGGCCCGCCCTCAGCGCGCCGCGCGGCCGTGCGGGGGCGCCGATCCCCGCGAGCTCGATCTGACTTTCGGTGGAAGTGGCGCGAACGGAAACCCGGAAACGTCGCTTGAGTGTAGCAAAAACGGCGTTTCAGCCCGGTCCGCCAGTGGCGTTCGCGATCACTGCGTCCTCCGCGTGATGCTCTCTCCAGTGGCGAAACGCGACCGAGAGGACGGCCACCACGGGGATCGACAGGAAGATCCCGGTCAGGCCGGCGAGCTCCGCGCCGCAGAGGATCGCGAGGATCACCGCGAGCGGGTGGAGATGGATGCCGCGGCCGATGATGCGCGGATAGACGACGTAGTCCTCGAGCAGACGCAGGATCGCCAGGAAAAGGAAGACCGCGAGCGCCTGCTGTGGCGAGTGAAAGAACGCGAAGACGACGGCGAGAATCCCGATGGTGAGCGGCCCCGCCAGGGGGATGAACTCGAGCAGTCCCGCGGCGATCCCGAGCACGATCGCGTAAGGAATGCCGATGATCGCGAATCCGATCGTGCAGGCCGCCCCCACGATCAGGCAGGCGATGAGCTGCGCTCGGACGTAGGAAGCGAGCGCGCCGTTGACGTCCTCGAAGAATTCGCGGCCGCGCCAGCGCAGCCGTCCCCGGGGGAAGAACCGCAGGGCCGACTGCCGAAACGCCTCGGCGTCCTTGAGAAGAAAGAGCGCCAGGATGGGGACGAGAACGAGCCACGGCAGGTACCCGAGCATCCGCGCGAGCCACGGAAAGATGCCGCTCTTGAAGGCGTTGGCCGCCGACGTGTAGGCCTGTTCGACGGCGCCGTTGATCGCGTCGCGGGCGCCGCGCGGAAAGTGGCCGCGCTCGTAGGTCTGCCACGCGTGCAGGCGCGCCTGAGCCTGCGCCAGATACCCCGGCGCTTCCCGGCCGAGCGCGGAGAATTGCGCGGTGACGACCGGCAGAAGAAGCCAGACCGCGAGCGCGAGCGCGCCGAAGATCAGCAGATAAACCGCTCCGATCGCCAGGGGAAGCGGGAGCGCGCGAGCACGGCCACCCACGCGGAAGCTCCGGCGGAAGAACGCGACGAGAGGCGCGATCAGGTAGGCGAAGAAAACGGACAGAATCACGAGCAGCAGCACGCCTTCGAGCCGATAGAGCACCCAGAGGGCGCCGATCACGGCGAGCACCAGCATCAGGACCTGGAACGCGAACCGGAGGACGGAGTCGCGGACGGGCGCGGGGGGAGTCCCGCTGTCCGCGCGCTCGAGCGGGGTCATGCGCGCCCCCGTCCGGTTCCGACTCCCGCTCTTTCAGGACTAGCGGCCATAGATGATCCATCCCGCCGCCGCGACCCAGCCGACGACGATGAAGAGGATCCAGAGATCGTCGATGAGAAGCGCGCGGGTCGGATTTCCCCCGCCGCCACGCCGGTAGACGAGTCGGACGTACCGGGCGACCCCGAGGACCACGAAGGGAATGGTCGGCGCGAAGGACCGGCCGCCGTGGATCTCGCGGGTGGATGCCACCACGCTATAGGCCGAGTAGGCGGCCACCGTCGAGAGCGCGGTGACGATGAAGAGAAAGTCCAGGCCCTCCGCGCCATAGGAGGCGAGAACCGCGCGATGATCGGAAGACGACGCGGCGTTGCGGCCGGCGTGCTGGAGCTCCCACTGCCGCTTTCCGACGACCAGGAAGAGGGCGAGCAGATACGCGCATCCCATGAGAAAAGGCGAAGGCGGAAGGCCCGCGAGGGCCGCGCCGGCGAGAGCCCGCAGCGGAAGGCCCGCCGCGACGATCAGCGCCTCCAAGAACGGCACCCGCTTCAACCAGAGCGAGTAAGTGGTCATCAGTCCGGCGTACAGCGCGCACCAGATTCCGAACGGCACGGAAAGAAAAAATCCCGCCGCGAGACCGGCGGACCCGGCCACGGCGGCGGCGGCGAGCGCGACGGGGGCGCCCAGCCGGCCCGCCGCGAGGGGCCGATGGCGTTTGACGGGATGCTCGCGGTCGCGTTCCCGGTCCATCACGTCGTTGACGAGGTAGATCGCGCTCGTCAGCGCGCAGAACACCGCGAGCCCCGCTGCCGCGAGCAGCCACCCGCGCGTCGCGCCGAGCGCCCCGCCGAAGAGAAAGGGCAGGGGCAGGACGAGGTTCTTGACCCACTGCGCCGGGCGAGCGGAGACGAAGAGCGCGGAGAGCGTCCCGTCCGGCGCCGGCGCGGACGCAGCGGCCGCCGGTCGCGAACGGCCTTCCGATCTCGCCGCCATGGATACGTCATTGTACGCCCCGACGCCTGCGGGCGTCGGGCGGTGGGCGCTGGGCGCGTGGTTTATTCGTCCTCCGCGTCTTTCTCTTTTCGATTCCCGATTCCCGATTTAGTTGACCGCGGACTACCGCGGCCGTCTCGCTCCCGCTGGTCGCTCGGCTCCCGGCCCTCGTCCGCCTCCCGCCTGCCGCCTCCCGCCTGCCGCCTCCCGCCTCCCCCCCTCGGCGAGCGCCAGATCCTCCTTCTGCAGACTCTTGTTCATCGCGAACCCGGCCTTGGCGCCCTCGGCCGCGGCGACGATGACGAGCTGCACGTCTTCGGACGCGTCGCCGGCGACGTAGAGACCCGGGACCCCCGTGCCCTCGAAACGGTTCGTCCGGACCGTTCCCCTCGAGTTGAAGTCGCATCCGAGGCGTTGCGCGAGCGGGGAGCGCTGATGCTGGCCCGTCTTGAAGAACATCGCTCCGCGGTCGAGCGGCTCGCCCGCCGCGAACACGACCCGGCGCAGCCGGCCTTCGTCACCCTCGAGGCGAAGGATCGCCTCCTCGCGCACCGGGATTCCGTGCCGGCGCAGCCGGGCGCGGTCTCTGGCGACCAGCCTCGACTCTCCGCCCGTGCACAGGACGACGTCCGGGCTCCACGTCTTCAACGCGAGCGCCAACCCGTAGGCCTCCCGGCCGGGGCCGTACGCCGCGAGCGGCATGTCCCGCGACTCCCAACCGTCGCAGTAGGGACAGTGGAACAGGCTGCGGCCGTACATCTCCGCGGCGCCCTCGAATTCCGGCAGCCGGTCGACGACGCCGCTCGCGAGAAGCAGCTTTCGAGCGGAGAGCACGCGTCCATCGCCGAGCGTCACGCGGAATCCGTCGGGAGCCATCGCCGCGTCCGTGACCTCGCGCAGAATCATTTCCACACCGTACGGTTCGAGCTGCTCGCGTCCCACTCGAAGGAGCTCGGCGGGCTCGATCCCGTCGCGCGACAGGAATCCGTGGAGTCCGTGCGAGGCGAAGTTGCGCGGCTTGCCGACATCGCAGACGAGAACGCGGCGCCGGCAGCGTCCGAGGATCAGCGCCGCCGAGAGTCCCGCCGGTCCTCCGCCGACGATGACGGCGTCATAGGCGGAGGGCGTGTTCGTCTTCGAAGGCAACAGGCAAGTCTCCCGCGCCGGATCTGCAGACCGCATGCCACCGCGGCGCGCCGGGTCCAGCGGCTACAATCGCCCACCGGGAGGGACCTTGAACCAGCCTGGCACCTTCATCGAGGGAAAGTACGAGATCCTCGGGAAGATCCGTGAAGGCGGCATGGGGACGATCTACAAGGTGCGTCACCGCCTGTTGGACGAGGTCCGGGTCGTGAAGGTGTTGAGGCCCTCGATCACAGCCGACGCGGAAATGAAGAGTCGCTTCGTCGAAGAGGCGAAGATGGCGACCCGGCTGAAGCACCGCAACATCGGCACGATTCACGACTTTGCCTTGGACGACGATGGCACCGCTTACCTCGTCATGGAGTTCATCGACGGCGTGAACTTGACCGAGCTGCGCGGATCAAAGGGCCCTCCCGGGCTTCCGTTGGCCCTCGAGATCGCCCACCAGGCCCTCCTCGCCCTCGGGTATCTCCACCGGCGAAACGTGATCCATCGGGACGTCGCTCCCGACAACTTGATGCTCACGCAGGACGAGGAGGGGGTCCCTCAGGTGAAGTTGATCGACTTGGGCATTGCCAAAGCCCTCGACCGAACCGTCGACCTGACATCCACGGGCGTTTTCCTCGGAAAGTTGAAGTACGCTTCTCCCGAGCAGTACGGAGCCCTTCCGCGGGGCGAGAAGCTCGACGGCCGGAGCGACCTCTATTGCTTGGGGGTGGTCCTCTACGAGCTGATGACGGACTCTCGCCCCTTCGCCGGCGAGACGCCCGCCGAGCTGCTCCGGGCGCACCTGTTCAGCCCTCCAATCCCGTTCGAGCAGTCCGACCCAGAGGGAAAAATTCCTCCTGAGATTCGAAGGATCCTTCTCCGTGCCCTCGAGAAGAGACGCGAAGACCGCTACCCGACCGCGGAGGAATTCGACCGGGAGATCGTCGCGCTCCGGCACGAATACGGGACCACGGAGCCCGAGCATACGGGGCAAATCATCTCCACGGTCCGCCAGACACCGGTCTCTGCCGACGGGCAAACGATCACGCCAAGCGCGCAGAGTCGCCTCGACCGCCAGTTCGTGGGCGCTAAGACCCCAACGAGGTCCCGACAGGAGCTCACGCCCGTCCGGAAGGGTACGGGCCAGACACAGAATAAGCCGATCGCTCGCGGTACCGACGAATCCCATCGCGCCGGGCGACCCATTCTCTGGGTCGTGAGCGCGGTCATCGCCCTCGTCGCAATCGCTCTCGTCCTGAAGGGGCCGTGGGAGCGTGGTCGGTCAGCTCTTCTGCCACCCGTCACGATCTTGCCTTCTCTCGCTGCCACGCCTGCACCACGAGCCGAGGACCTCGAAACGCGGCCCACTCCCGCACCGCCGACGATTCTACCTCCGACGCCTCTCGCGATCACGCCGGAGTCCACGCCGCCGCCGCGGGCCACTTCATCGGTCGAATCGGCCGCGGATCGCGTGGCCGCCGAGCAAGCGCGTCGGCTCGTCTCACGGGCGCGCGGCAACGCGGAGCGCCTCGGCGCCTCCGAGAAAGCGCCAGGCCCGTATGGGCTCGGTCGCCGGGACGAGCGCTCGGGCGACCGGCTCATGGCTCAGCGCAAGTTCTCAGCAGCTCAGGCCGCGTTTGCGAAATCCGCTGCCAGTTTCTCGACCGCCGAGGCTACCGTCGCGCAGCTCACCGCGGCACGGTCGGCCGCAGCGACACCGGTCCCGCTCCAGACAGGCCTGGAGCCGACGCGCGTCCCGACCACGGCCGCCGTTTCCACCGAGAGACAGCGCCCGCCAACGAACGCGCCCGCTGAACCGACTCGGGGTACCGTGTCCGATGCGGAGAAGATCCGGGAGATCATTCGCCGGTACGAGAAGGCGCAGAACACGCTCGACGCGGACCTGTACATACGCGCCTTCCCGTCGGTCGACCGCGAGAAGGTTCGGGCTGGCTTCGAGAGCCTGCGCTCACAGATTCTCGAGTTCGAAATCCAGAAAATAGAGATCGCCCCCGGAGGCGCCTCCGCCGTCGTGCGCGGCTACGAGAAGCGAACCGCCGTACCCCGCGTTGGCAGTGAACAGCGGTTCAACAGTGAGCGCGTCATCCACCTCGAAAAGAGAGCAGAGGGATGGGTGATCGCCAGGCTGGGGAGCTGATCAAATGGAGTCAAGTTTGATTGGATGATCGGATGAAGACAGCAATCGAACCTCCGCTCTCAAGATCGGCCGACTCTTCTAGAAGCTGTACTCGATTCCCACCAGCGGCGTGAACCGGCTCTGGAGACCCACTCGGTTCAGAGAGAAGAGACCATTGACGGTCAGCAGCAGGTTACCGAACGGATTGAACTTCAGCCCCAGGGAACCGATCAGGGTATTTAAGTCCCGAACATTCTCGATTGTCAGAGTCGGAAACGTAAACTCCTTGATCGTGGGCGGGTTCTCGTTGCTGTTCGTGTTGGCCGTGTAAACGGTATTCACAACGCGGACCCGGGCTGTTTTGCGGAAATCTCGACCCAGCACCTCTGCAGCCAGGGTCATGCGTGGGTTTACCGCCCAGTCCAATCCTGCGGCGTAGGAGATCTCGTCGGGGATCGGGGACTCGCCGGTCTTGGTCGACCAGGTGTAGCCCGCGTTGAGGTGAGAAGAAAAAGTTCCCAGGTGGAGCGACCCGATCAGCGACCCTTTGGCCCGCGTCGTGCCCGTGCCCAGGAGGTCCTTTTCCTCGCCCGTAGGCAGCCGGACGTCGGCGACGAAGGCCAAACCGCCTGAGTCTCCCCGCACCATTTGCAGTTTGCCGCGCAGGGCAACGTCACCGACGCCGCTCGCGCTCCCACTCTGACGGATGGTTTGCGAGTCACCCCCGCCCGGGAATCGGTGAATAAGGGGGAAATCGACGGTGGAGTTGCGCTGAATTTTTGCGGTCGACTGAGTCTCGAGTTTCACCCGGACAATCGGGACTGCCACTCCGATGTCCACGCGGTCCGAGACCCCGTAGTTCAACACAAAGGCCGTGATATCCGTTTCAATCTTCATGAGAAGTTCGGCTGTGATGAGGTCCCCTTCAAAGAACGAATGAATGTGACCGCCATCTCCGTTGTCGTCCGCATGGGTGAAAACGAGCTTCAAGTCCCCGTTGCGCAAATTGAGATTGTCGATCCGTGTAAAGGCAGAGTGACTGAAGTTCAGGCCGAGGTTGAATCTTCCTTTTCCGATGGTGTCGGCCCGTTCGGTGTAGACGGTTCCGAAGCTCCCCGTCGTGCGCGTGAGAACCCCGAGCTCTGGATTGAATCTGTAGGTAAAACCTCCGCCGGAGGAGGCCAGGGGGAAGGAGGAGAGCTGATTGGCAATCTGCGAATTGAACTGCTCGAGGGCCAGCAACTGCCGATTATCGGGCTCGCCGAAATCCGCGGCGTGGCTCTCCCCCTCCGCCGGTGGCGCGAGGAGAATGCCGTTGCGGACAAAGTCAGTCAACTGGTCGCGAAGGTTGAACGCTTGCGCGTGTACCGCGACCGGCAGCAGGCAGGCGAGGACGAAAAGAACGGCGAAACGGCGTAGCCTCATGGTGTTCCCTCCGACGGCGTGAGATTTCAGGAGATTAAGCACTGACGGACTGGCGGTCAAGAACAAAGGCGAAGTTAGCGGCGTGAGAGCTTCCGGTACTGCTGGAGGTGGCGCAGCGCGGCGGCGGTCTCCCCGAGGCGCACGCACAGATGCGCGGCGTTGTAGTGGGCATCTACGTTGCCCGGATCGAGGGCCAGGGAGCTCGCGTAGGCGTCCAGGGCGGCGCGCGCGTTGCCGATGTCCTCGAGCGCCACGCCGAGGTTGAACGCCGCGGTGGCGTTCTTCGGATCCGACGCGAGCGCCTGCCGGTACTGCGATTCGGCGCCGGCGGCATCGCCCGATTCGTGGAGGAGGCGTCCCAGGTTCACGCGCGCGTCGGCGTGGCCGGGCGCCAGCTCGAGAGCGCGCGTGTAGGCCTGTTTCGCTTCGTCGGGCGCTGTCGGTTCGAGGTCGCATCCGAGCGCGAACCAGTCCGCGGCGGTCAGGGCTTCGGATTCCCGGCTGGCCTCGCGGAAGGCGCGCTGCGCCAGCGGAGCGGCCTGGCGCGCGAGCTCGGCCACGCCGAAGTCGAACAACGCCTGCCCCGACTCAGCCTGCCAGAGGCCGTCGCCGTCGGCGACCACGACCTCGTCACCGTGCGCCGCGATGCGGAGTCCCGCCAGCCGCCGCCCGGAGGGAAGCTGGCCCCGCAGCCGGGCGAGAGAACGGCGGACCCGGCGGGCCGGCAGCCCGGCCGCGAGCAGTCCCTTGGCGGTCCGCAGGAACACGAGGTCGGGGAAGGAGAACCTCAGCCGCTTTCCCGCGATCCGCTCCGGCTCGAGGAACCCCGACCGCACGTAAGACCTCACCTGCGCCTGTGTGAGGCCGAGGATCTGGGCGACTTCGCGGGTGGCGTAGCCGGTCAAGGGAAGAAGCTATCAGCTGTCAGCTATCAGCTGTCAGCATGAGTTGATGTTCGTGGCTTCGACTCGTACCGCAATTGACCAGACTGAATCTCGAGCGATACGGAGGATGCGCACCTCCGGGCTGAAAGCTGAGAGCAGAGAGCTCGAAGCTACTTCCTCCCGGTCCCCGTTTTCTTCTCCGCCTTCTCCGTCTTTCCCGACACCACGCGCCTGGGGGGCTTGCGGCTGTCGGCCGCGGCCTCGGAGGAGGCGGACTTTCGGCGCGGGCCGGCCGGCGCGTCCGACAGG